>NZ_JADDYK010000092.1:24996-64088 GCF_015163615.1 Vibrio sp. OPT18 | reverse complement strand
TTAGAATTGCGAATGATTAGCATAACTGACGTGAATAAGACCGGAAATTCTATCGATAGCTTTCGTGGATTGATACAAGAAACTGGTTTGTGTTAGAGATTTGTTAGCTAGGTGGGGATTATTGCAGCATTTTTATGAAGATACTTGAATAGCCTCGGTCGAGGTTCGAGGCTATTCAGTCTGTGTACTGGGTTAGAATCGCAAATGATTGAGTTCGCTATCTATTTTACCCCGTTACTTTTTGAGATTGATTTCAGCCTCGATTGAGCCGGTTTCAATCTCAGGGTGAGACGCTAGTTTGTCTGCAGCCCATTGGTTGATGTGTTTCAGAATAGCAGACACCGCGTGTTTTTCCGTTGGTGCTTGGTCTTGTTCGACATCGATCTTTTGCTTTGGATGTGAGCCTGTCGCATCTTCAGCAATATGAAGCCAATCTGGGTGCCAGTAATATGGCTGGCCGCTCGGTGTTGTCCAACTGTGAACACCGTTTGACTCTCCTTTATAACTTAATTGGTCTGCTTCTATTTTTTTCATTGTTATCTCGCATGTTTTTGGGTTACATCAAATTATTGAGGTAGAAAGCCAACTTAGCTCCTACCTTGGGTACAAACTTAGCAAAGCTTACAAAGTTATCTGTGAACTAATTCACACTATTGTGGAAATTAGGTGCGATCATATGGATAGCAGCAATAGTTGTTGGCGTAAGTGATAAAATCACCGGCTTACAGAATTTCTCTAGGTAGTACAATTAGATGGCGCGTTATGAAGAGCTTGCAAAGGATATTCGAACTCAGATAGCCAACAATACGTGGCGATCCGGAGAAAAGATCCCTTCGGTACGCACGAGTTGTCGAAATTACAACGTCAGCAATAGTACAGTCTTACAAGCCTACCAGTTGCTAGAAAGCGAAGGGTGGATCATCGCTAAACCTCAGTCGGGCTACTTTGTAGCGCCAAGGCTGGACGGCGTTGATTACGCACAGCCACTCGTTAGTGAAAAGAAAGCCATTAATGACCGCTTATTTGATTTCTTGAAGTCGAGTTCAGCCGAAGGTGTGATTCCTTTCGGCTCTGCATTCCCAGATCCTGACCTGTTCCCGTTACCTACCTTGACTCGAAACCTTGCTAGCGCGGGCAGGAAGATGACTGGCGCGAGTGTGATAAATAATTTACCACCGGGCAGTGAGTCCTTGAGAAGACAAATCGCGCAGCGTTATCTGCAGCAAGGGATTACAGTTAATCATCAAGACATCGTAATTACGTCTGGTGCTATGGAAGCGCTCAACTTGAGCCTGCAAACGGTCACTAAGTCGGGTGATAACGTCGTGATAGAGTCTCCCGCCTTTTATGGTGCTCTGCAGGCTGTCGAGAGGCTAGGGCTTAATCCTATCGAAGTGGACGTTTGTCCAATCAATGGGTTGAATATAGAGCAGTTTGAAAACGCACTACAAAACCAAGATGTTAAAGCGTGTTGGCTGATGACGACTTTTCAAAACCCGACGGGAACCAGTTTGTCGGAACAGGCAAAGCGCCGTGTGGTAGAGATTGCAGAACAGCATGGAACCTACATTATTGAAGATGACGTGTATGGCGATCTTTATTATGAAGGGCACAAGCCGAAGCCATTAAAGGCTTTCGATAAGACCGATTCCGTCTTGCTTTGTGGGTCGTATTCAAAAAGCTTGTGTCCCGGTTATCGAGTAGGGTGGGTTGTGAACACGCGTTTTAACGATGCGATTCAAAAGTTACAGCTTCTTTCTACGTTATCGAGCAGCGCTCCCGTTCAACTTGGTGTCGCCCATTTCTTAACACATGAAAGCTACGACAATCACCTTCGTAAACTGCGTAAAAACCTTGTAGTCAGGAAAGAGCGATTTATCGATGTCATTAAGCAGTACTTTCCGCATTCAGTCGAGATTGAAGAACCGGCTGGTGGCTACTTGATATGGATTCGTTTCTCTGAAAAATTCGACAGCCAACAGTTTCATCAGCTGGCTATCGAACAAGGTATTAGCGTCGCATCTGGCGATCTGTTTAGTGAGCAGGGCAGAGTGGATAACGCGATACGATTGAACTTCTCTTATGAACTGACAGAAGAGAAAGAACAGGCGCTCATCTGGCTTGGCAAACTGGCACATCAACTTACGCACTCGTAAAACCTTAAGTCCCTCATAAAAAAGACAATCATTCCAACTGTACGGGTTGTTTGTGGGGTAACTGTACGCCTAATTGAGCAAAGAGTTGTGATTCAATAACGGTAGACCAAATATTGGAGACACCGTTATGTTGAAAATGACTATGGGAAATGAAGTTAAGCTGATTATTGTCGCGATTGTGTGTGCGCTTCTGCTTATTCTCGGCCACGTACTGCTGGCAAAAGCATTCGCTGATATGGCGTGGGCGGAATACACCACTGCCGCGATTCCATTCGTTATGATGGCAATCTGCGGTCTCGCAATAAAATACGCTATCGACCAAGATGTCGATTAGCTTTTGAGTAACGAGTCTTAGATGGTGGCACGCTGAAACAGCCGTCGTCTCGTTTTATTCCGAACATAAAAAAACCTCCGCAAGTGCGGAGGTTTTTATTTGTTCTTAACTTTTAATATCGAATAGGTTTCGAATTAGAAGTTAGCAGAGCGTGGTGTACGTGGGAATGGAATCACGTCACGAACGTTGCCCATACCTGTTACGTAAGATACTAGACGCTCGAAACCAAGACCGAAACCAGCGTGTGGCACTGTGCCATATTTACGTAGGTCGCGGTACCAGCTCATGTGCTCAGGGTCGATACCCATAGCAATCATACGCTCGTCTAGAATGTCTAGACGCTCTTCACGTTGTGCACCACCGATGATTTCACCGATGCCTGGTGCAAGTACGTCCATTGCTGCAACTGTTTTGCCGTCGTCGTTTAAGCGCATGTAGAAAGCTTTGATGTCTTTCGGGTAGTTCTTAACGATAACAGGAGCTTTGAAGTGCTCTTCAGCTAGGTAACGCTCATGCTCAGAAGACATGTCGATGCCCCACTCAACGTCAAACTCAAATTTCTTACCAGAGTCTAGTAGGATTTGGATTGCGTCAGTGTAGTCAACTTGTGCGAAATCAGCGTCTACGAATTGCTCTAGACGAGTGATTGCTTGCTTGTCGATACGAGAAGCGAAGAACTCAAGGTCGTCGCGGCGCTCTTCAAGAACAGCAGCGAAAACGTACTTAAGCATGTCTTCAGCCAGTTTCGCTACATCGTTAAGGTCTGCAAACGCAACTTCAGGCTCAACCATCCAGAACTCAGCTAGGTGGCGGCTTGTGTTTGAGTTTTCAGCACGGAACGTAGGACCGAACGTGTAAACCTTGCTTAGTGCACAAGCGTAAGCTTCAGCATTAAGTTGGCCAGATACTGTTAGGAACGTTTCTTTACCGAAGAAATCTTCGTTGAAGTCTACGTCGCCTTTTTCAGTGCGTGGTAGGTTTTCCATGTCTAGCGTAGAAACACGGAACATTTCACCAGCGCCTTCTGCATCAGATGCAGTGATAAGCGGAGCAGAAGTCCAGAAGAAGCCTTGCTCGTGGTAGAAACGGTGAATCGCTTGAGATAGACAGTTACGTACACGTGCTACTGCGCCAATCACGTTTGTACGTGGACGTAGGTGAGCAACTTCACGAAGGTATTCGATAGAGTGACGTGTCTTAGCCATTGGGTAAGTGTCAGCGTCTTCAACCCAGCCTACAACTTTAACGTCAGTTGCTGCTAGTTCGAAGTCTTGACCTTTCGCAGGAGACTCAACAATCTTACCCGTTACTTCAACAGAGCAGCCAGTCGTTAGCTTTAATACTTCGTTTTCGTAATTATTAAGATTATTAGGAACCACGGCCTGAATCGGGTCGAAACAAGAGCCGTCATAAATGGCAAGGAAAGAGATTCCAGCTTTGGAATCACGACGTGAACGGATCCAGCCGCGAACAGTTACTTCACTGTCTACCGCTAGCTTGCCGCCAAGTACGTCTGTTACAGGCGCGTAAGTCATGTTGATTTCATTCTCCATTGAGGGACAAATTCAACTCAAAGTCTCTGGCATTGCTGCAAATAAACATACATTTGCACAATAATTAACCGAAACATTAAGTTGTATAAACTTTTTAAATCGATTGAACATATTACCTGTCATACCGACAGCTTCAACCTTTATTCTTGCTTGGTGAAAGAAATATTGTGTCTACTGACGATAAATAGGTTTGAGGGTGTATTTTTTGTTCGATATTAGCGTCAGCCTTACCTTTGACCCTATGTGAGCTGTTGAACGAGCAAGGCGTAATCGAAACCTTTGTTTTCAATAATGGGAGTGTGATTGTGTTGAGACTCACTCTATATTGGCGCGGATTCAGTCATATTGGACTTGGTCACCTTCTTAATTTCCCACTAAAGCAACAAGAGGAGTTTAATATCTACGTGTTAATTACGCCGCCTTAACCCCTGCATTCTCTCTACACCCGCACTTTTCGAGCGCTCGCTCATTCAAGAAAAACAGTCGATCAAATTATGTCTCAACAAGGCAGAACTGGCTGTACAAGTAAAAGAGAATTACATGCTTAATTATTTAAAAAAACACTGCTTATCAAACGTTAAAGGAGATTCATTATCTGGGATTGTGGTTGCACTCGCATTGATCCCTGAAGCCATCGCATTTTCAATTATTGCAGGCGTTGACCCTAAAGTAGGGCTCTATGCGTCGTTCTGTATTTGTGTCGTCACCGCTTTGGTTGGCAGTCGTCCGGGAATGATTTCCGGTGCAACAGGCGCTATGGCGCTATTAATGGTCACCTTAGTGAGAGAGCACGGATTAGAATATCTACTCGCAGCTTCGTTTCTAGCTGGCGTTATTCAAATCGCAGCTGGGTATCTTAAGCTTGGTAACCTGATGAATTTCGTTTCCAAATCGGTGATTACTGGATTTGTTAACGCGCTCGCCATTCTAATTTTCATGGCTCAACTTCCTGAATTAATCAACGTGCCTTCAAGCGTTTACGTGTTAGTCGTTTTGGGTTTGGCGATCATTTATCTACTTCCTTATTTTCCCAAGTTTGGTCGTGCGATACCTTCTCCACTGGTCGCGATTGTTACCCTGACAATCGTTAGTTTGCTGTTCGGCTTAGATGTGAGAACGATTGGCGATATGGGCAAGCTTCCTGATTCACTGCCTGTGTTCTTGATTCCTAATATTCCATTCACGTTTGATACGCTTGCGACCATCCTGCCATATTCGATTGCTCTGTCTCTGGTTGGCTTGCTGGAATCCTTGATGACAGCGACCATAGTCGATGATCTGACAGATACTGAAAGCAATAAAAACAATGAGTGTAAAGGACAGGGAGTAGCGAACATCGTTGCCTCATTATTTGGTGGCATGGCGGGTTGTGCGATGATTGGCCAGTCGATCATTAACATCAAATCAGGCGGCTTAACCCGATTATCCAGCATGATCGCTGGGGTGGTTTTACTGCTAATGGTGGTGTTTGTTTCGGATTGGTTGAAGCTGATACCGATGGCGGCTTTAGTATCTGTGATGATCATGGTTTCTATCGGCACATTCTCATGGCGTTCCATTGTTGAGCTTAAAGATCACACACTGCCAACCAATGTAACCATGCTAGCAACCGTGGCGGTGGTGGTGGTTACTCATAACTTAGCAATAGGTGTTGCGGTTGGCGTGGTGCTGTCGGCTCTGTTTTATGCACATGCCAGCAAATCCATGGTGTTTATATCCGATGAAGTCGTGACCAACGAAATGCACACCATTCACCGAGTAAAAGGTCATGTCTTCTTTGCTTCGTCAGATGCGTTTGTCGACTTATTTGATTATGACAACGCGACCTCTTTAGTGACCATCGATATATCGGATGCGTCATTCTTAGATAATACCTCGGTCGAGGCGCTTGATAAGGTTGTGTTCAAGTTCCGTAAAAAAGGGGCTTACGTTGAAGTGTCAGGAATGGATAGCGTGAGTGCGAATCTGATAGTCAAACACGCGATGTATCACAAGCATAAAGACTTAACCGCGGTTTCCATTACACACTAATCATTGTTTAAGGTTCTTTGAACGCCTCACTAGACATTGCTAGGAAGATAAAGCGCTCATTGTTGAGCGCTTTTTTGTTGGCGATCTATGACTTCTTCTTTGTACTCGACAAAGTGAACTGATTAATCAGTGACTCAAGGTGATCAGACAGCTCTTCTAAATCATTACTGATTCCACGAGTTTCAGCCGCAGATTGCGACGTGTTGTTTGCGTGAGAGGTGATGGTTTCAACCTTTTGTTGAACATCCTGAGTCGCTTGTGTGGTGGATTGCGTTTGCTGCTGAATATTCTGTGCGTGAGCCAGCACCTGTTTCATCTCTTCGACCACACCATTCATTTCAATTGAAAGTGCGTCGATATAGGTCGAGCTTTGATGGGCTTGTTCGCAAACGCGATCGGCAGAAGTCAGCGACTCTTCACTGCCTTGCTGGAATTGATGAATGATTGATTCAATACTGCCTGTTGCTTCAGCGGTTCGCGATGCGAGATGGCGAACTTCATCTGCTACTACCGCAAAGCCTCGGCCTTGTTCTCCCGCTCGCGCCGCTTCAATCGCTGCATTCAAGGCCAGAAGGTTGGTTTGGTCGGCAATGCCACGAATCACACTCAATATTGAAGAGACCTCTCCGGTTTGCTCATTGAGTGTCAGTATTTTGTGTTTCACTTCTTCTATGCTGCTAACGAGGTTTTTTATCTCACTGCTTGCGTCGTGTGCTTGGTTGGCACTCTTACACGCCACATCGGCGGTGTGGTTGATAAGCTCTGAAGCCGTTAAAGTCGCTTGTTCTACATTGACTTGCTGTGCCTGTATCCCTTCGACATTGTGTTGCACTACAGCGGTTTCGCTTTGCTGGTCGCTGGCAGCTTGCTCGGTAATTTGCGCGACGCTAGTCAATTGGTTAGCCGAGGCATTCAACTTGTGCGAGGTGCTTTGTACCTTTTCTAAGCTGTCAGATACGGTTCCCATGAACGAGTTGATGGAGTTAGCCAGCGTGCCAATCTCATCCTTGCTTTGTTCCGGCAGGCGAGTGGATAGGTTTTTATCGTTGCTGACTTGGGTCATAAAGCGAGAGGTCTGTTGCAGCGGGCGTACGATAATCTTACGAATTAATCCCATCGTAAGCACGAATCCGGCAAACGATATCACCGCCATAATGCCAATAGCAGCCATGGTTTGAGTGTTGATCAGCGAGTTAACATGGTTGAGGTTATATTCGAGGCGAATTGCACCCAAGACTTCACCTTCTGGTGCCATATGACAGGCGACACAATTGGTTCCTCGGTAATCTTCACTCGACTTCATTGGCAGAGCAATAACCAAGCCTTTGCCCCAATCAGCAGAAAAAGGTTCGATAACGGTTTCGCCCGCTAGCGCTCGTTTATCAATATCGTCAACCGGTGTTTGGTTGTCATTACCTGGGCCGTATAACTTGCTGACAGCGTCGGCGCGCAAAACACGAACGTCTTCGATGCCTTCTTGAGCCAGTGCTTTCTGACGAAGGGTCTCTTTTTGTGCCATGGTGCCGGTGAGCATCATCATGTTGAGGCTATCGAAGTAGTTACTTGCTTTGTCGTGTAGCTGTTCACTCAACACCGAGTTAACCAGTTGTTTTTGCTGCGAGTATTGGAAATAGGTCGATATTGCCAGCAAAAAAGTGAACACGATGGCGAGGGCCACTAGGATTTTGAAGGTGATTGTTGAGCGCATAAGGTGGTTGTTTTTATTAATTATAATGACGTAAATACTGTACTAGTAAGAATTCCTACCACCTATGGGGTATCGTTAATTGTGTGACCACACTCCGGTTGTGGTTATGTTTCTGTGATGTAGCGAGTTTGTGTTGTATCTGATGTTGAAATGGAACGCGCTTCAAGCTAGTCGCTGTTCTTAAACATGTGTTGTTCTTGCGACATCGTGTTGTGAAACATACAGCTGCTTTGGGAATATAGGACTGTTATTGAAGTGCAGCATCGGGTTGTGAGTTTGCTGATAATTAGAAAAGCCTAGGTTGTTAATCAGCTCGATGTATTTGTCCGCTTGTCTTTTATCAATAAAGACTATTGTTTTAGACGTCTTAGTGGTCAATTTATATCCAAATGGCTGTTTTGTTCAATTTAATAGCAAAAATTGTGGTTATAGCGTTGTGTTTCGAGGCTCATTCGATAAGATGAAAAGACCTCTATGATAGAGGTAGGGCAGCAACGGATACGCTGCTTCAAATACTATGGAATGTGACTTATTGGACACATACATGAAATTCAAGATTACATCGCCGATTATTGAACCTACGGAAGGTTCACCACATCAGTTAATGCTTACTTACGCTTCTCGTTTTACCTCTTTTAAGACAAGCTCCCCTTTGAACGCCCTGTTCGACAACGTCTCTGCACGCTTCTTTACCGCTTATCGCTCCTATTGTTATTCGTTTTATAACTTTATTTCTATCTGAACTCCTTTGTCATCCGCTCGATGAACGAAGACTCACATCTATAAAAACTAAATAAATAAGTTAAAAACAATGAATATTAAAATGATGGGTAGCTCCCTAATTATCGCTGGTACCGCTCTCGGTGCTGGTATGCTTGCGATCCCAATGGTATTAGCTCAATTCGGATTGCTTTACGGCACACTGCTTATGGTACTGATCTGTTTCGGTACGACTTACGCAGCATTACTACTTCTAGAAGCGACCATCAAAGCGGGTGGCGGTCTAGGATTAAACTCTATTGCCCGAAAAACCTTGGGTAAACAAGGTCAGTTGCTTACCAACGGCTTGCTATACGCGTTGTTGATTTGCCTATTAATGGCTTACATTCTGGGCGCAGGTGACTTGCTGAGTAAGTTACTGTCTAACTTTGGCGTCGAAATTACCGCGACTACCAGCCAAACCGTGTTTACCTTGCTTGCTGGCACAGTAGTCGCAAGTGGTACTGGTGTGATTGATAAGCTCAATCGAGCATTGTTCTTCGTGATGCTTGCTAGTTTGTTTGCAACCATGGCTTTCTTGGCGCCGAGCATGACTCAAGAAAACTTGATGCAGGTAACCAGCCATGACCACGTTGATCTAATCAAAACCAGTGCCATCCTGTTTACGAGCTTTGGCTTTATGGTGGTGATTCCAACCTTGGTTTCTTACAACCACGAAGCGACAGACAAACAGTTGCGTAA
The DNA here is from genome assembly GCF_015163615.1 of Vibrio sp. OPT18. Lineage (NCBI taxonomy): Bacteria > Pseudomonadati > Pseudomonadota > Gammaproteobacteria > Vibrionales > Vibrionaceae > Vibrio > Vibrio sp. OPT18. The sequence continues at coordinate 54,845 of NZ_JADDYK010000092.1, read as the reverse complement.
CATGGTGATTATCGGTTCTCTGATCCCATTAGTGTGTTACTTGTGTTGGTTGTTTGCGGTAGTGGGTAACTTGAGTGAAGAGCAATTCAGAAGCTTTGAGAACGTATCAGATTTGATGGCGGCGTTTGAGGCTCAGTCTCCTTGGGTGGGTAACGTTCTGTCTACCTTCACGGGCTTGGCGTTGTTGACCTCTTTCTTTGGTGTGGCGATGGCGTTGTTCAACCAGAACAAAGATATGTTCAACCAAAATACAGCGGTAACGTACTGTATTAGCTTTATCTTGCCGTTGGCGGGTTCACTGCTTGCTGCAGACAAGTTCCTACAAGTACTGAATTACGCAGGCATCATCTTGGTGTTCCTAGCGGTGTTTGTTCCTCTGGTTATGGTTCACAAGCAGCGCTTCATGAAAGTTGCTGATGACCGATACCGAGCAGAAGGTGGCAGTGCAATGATGTTGTTCTCACTGCTGTTTGGTTGTTTCCTGCTTATCTCACAAGTGATCTAGCTCTTTGGTCCATTATCTAAGATGCGAATCGAGCATCTTAGATATAAGTGACCGGAATTTAGATAGAAAAAAAGGAACGCATCGGCGTTCCTTTTTTATTATTTGCTCGTTACCAAGCAAGCTGTGTTAGAGGCTATTAGCAAACTAATGCTAATTAACAAACAACCTTAACAGCCAAACCACCTTGAGATGTCTCACGGTATTTAGCGTTCATGTCTTTACCTGTTTCTAGCATTGTTTCGATAACTTTATCTAGAGAAACAGTAGGAGCAGAAGAACGACGAAGTGCCATACGAGTTGAGTTGATTGCTTTAACTGCAGCAATACCGTTACGCTCGATACATGGTACTTGTACTTGGCCAGCAACTGGGTCACACGTTAGACCTAGGTTGTGCTCCATGCCGATTTCTGCAGCCATACATACTTGCTCAGGGCTACCACCCATAAGCTCAGCAAGACCAGCAGCAGCCATAGAGCATGCCACACCAACTTCACCCTGACAGCCAACTTCAGCACCAGAGATAGAAGCGTTACGCTTGTAAAGACCACCGATCGCGCCAGAAGCTGCGAAGTAACGGATGTAGTCTTTCTCTGTCACTGTTTGGATGAACTTATCGTAGTAAGCCAATACAGCAGGGATGATGCCACATGCGCCGTTTGTTGGTGCCGTTACTACACGACCGCCAGCTGCGTTTTCTTCGTTTACTGCGAAAGCAAACATGTTTACCCAGTCAACAACTGTCATTGGATCATTGGTTGTTTTTTCTGAAGTCATTAGCTGTTGGCGAAGTGCTGCTGCACGACGAGGTACACGCAGTGGACCAGGCAGGATACCTTCAGTATTCATACCGCGATCCATACACTCACGCATCGTTTTCCAAATGTTAGCGAAGTAAGTGCGAGACTCTTCGTCTGAGTGGAATGCTGCTTGGTTTTTCATAACCAGTGTACTGATAGAAAGACCGCTTTCTTTACACTGATTAACCAGCTCTTCAGCTGTTGTGAATTCGTAAGGTGCTTTGATTGGGTTTTCTTCTTCTTTGCCGAAGTTCTCTTCGTCAACGATGAAACCGCCACCAATTGAGTAGTACGTTTTTGAGTATGCAACTTCGTCACCAACCCATGCATGAATGCTCATGCCGTTCTCGTGTAGAGAAAGGTTGCTAGTGTGGAAGTTCATACCGCCATCGCGTGGGAACGATACTGTATGACAGTGCATGCCAACAGGAAGGCGCTCAGTTTCTTCTACGCGAGCAATGAAGCCAGCAATAGAATCGATATCAACACGCTCAGGAGTATTGCCAGCAAGACCCATGATGATTGCGATATCTGTGTGGTGACCTTTCCCTGTCAGTGATAGTGATCCATATACGTCCACGGTGATTTTAGTGATGTCGCGCAATTTTCCCATTGAACGTAGGTCATCAATAAATTCTTTACCCGCTTTCATTGGTCCAACTGTGTGTGAGCTCGATGGACCAACACCGATTTTATAGATATCAAATACACTAATCATAGCGATTACCTCAAAAAGAGAGCCTCCCAAGGGGAGTAGGGAGGCTCATTTATTATCATTATATTTTTTGTCTAATCTCGCGATATAAGATGGATGCCATCTTATAAAAAGGGCTTGAGATTAAAGAGCGCCGTAGATTACAGAACTAATAGCCGCTAGACCACATAAAGCTGTAAAGATTTGCACAGGTGCTGAAGTTTTGTACTTAGCCATAGCTGGTACTTTCTGCATCGCGAATACAGGCATTAGGAACAGGATAGCTGCAATCATTGGAGCACCCATTGTTTCAATCATACCTAGGATGCTTGGGTTAACTACCGCAACAATCCAAGTTGTAACAACGATGAACGCTAGAGATGCTTTCTCAATCTTAGAGATTGAAGAACCAGAGCGAGACTTGATTAGACCAACAAGACCTTCGTGAGCACCTAGGAAGTGACCGAAGTAGCTAGAAGTAATCGCTGCGAACGCTACAAGAGGACCCATGTAAGAGATAAGTGGAGACTCGTGAACGTTAGCTAGGTAAGAAAGTACCGAGATGTTTTGCGCTTGTGCTGTTGCTAGTTGCTCTGGAGATAGAGAAAGTACTACAGAGAATACGAAGAACATTACAAAACCCATCAGCATCATTGCTGCGCCACCAGTGATTGCGTCAGTTTTCTTAACTGCGTCTTCACCGTATACACGACGTTGCTCTTTAGAGAACTGTGAAATGATTGGGCTGTGGTTGAAAGAGAACACGATGATTGGAATAGCAAGCCAGATAATAGAAGGCATTGTTGACCATTCTGGGCTTACGTCCATCATTGAAGTGTTCCAATCAGGAACTAGGTAAAAAGATAGCGCTAGTAGGATGAATACTAGTGGGTAAACCATTGCTGAAGTTGCTTTAAGCATCAGCTCTTTACCGAATACAACACCTGCTGTCATAGCAAGGATAAGTGCACCAGAAAGAAGAGGACGTGGAATAGATTCCATACCCATTTGGTTTACTAGGAAAGAATCAACCGTGTTTGTGATACCAACACCGTAGATAAGAACGATCGGATAGATAGCGAAGAAGTAAGCAAAAGTAATAATGTTTGCGCCAGTCTTACCGAAGTGCTCTTCAACTGTGTCTGTAATGTCAGCTTCAGGGTTTTTAGCAGACAGTACGAAACGAGCTAGAGATTTGTGTGCGAACCAAGTCATTGGTGCCGCAATTAGAGCTAGGATAACTAATGGCCAAAAACCACCCGCACCAGCTTTGATTGGAAGGAATAGTACGCCAGCACCAACTGCTGTACCGAATAGTGATAAACACCAGGTAAAATCTTTATAGTTAAACTTGCTTGAATCTTTAACGGCATTTGCCGAAGAAGTTGTTGTGTTCATGTTAAATTACTCATTTTTTGGGAACAGGAAATAAGTCGGGGCTAATTCTGCAGAATTTTCGTCTGCAAAAAATAGATCTAAATCATGTAATGAAACGGCGTGTCACATGATATGCGAAAAACGGATTTTTGATCACGAAAATAGCGTGCCACAGGTGATTTATGTTTATGCTTGGTATTAGTTTTATTTATGCGAAAGGCGGGGTTGTATAGATTTATACCAGGGAAACGTTTGCGTAAAATTGCATTAATAAATCTGTTCCATAGAAAGTCTGGATTTTGTTAACAGAGATTAAACAAAACGTAGTTGCTATGTAATTCGTTGCACTACATGTTGCTGCAGTGATTGGATAATTTGCGCCGTAACGCCCCAAATTAGGTGCTCTTGGAAAGGCATCGCAAAAACACGATGCTTGATTTGTTTGAAGTTAACAGTGTGACTGTGTAACTTGGCTTGGTCTAAAACATAGGTGGCAGGCACCTCAAAAATAGAGGCAACTTCGTTCTCATCGATGATGGCTTCATAGTCAGGATCGACCATGGCAACAATCGGCGTCACAGAAAATTTACTAATAGTACTCAATGCAGGTAATTGCCCAACAATTTTAACTTGATCCGATCGAATTCCCACCTCCTCATGGAGCTCTCTGAGTGCAGTGAATTGCATAGAAGGGTCAGAAAGTTCGTGTTTACCACCAGGAAAGCTGACTTGGCCGGGGTGATGCTTTAAATGAGCCGCTCTTTTAGTAAAAATGACATGTAAACCATCTTCTCTTTCAACTAAACCTACCACCACTGCCGCTTTACGTAATTGCTCGCCACTGATGTGCGAAACACGCTCTACTGACTCTGGGTGATAGCCAACCGTAGGGTTAAGTTGGAATTGCTGAAGGAAGTTTTCTTTATTCATATCAAGTCAATATATTGATTATTATGATTTTAAGTATAGACATAACCGTGGGTTGATTACCAATATTGAGTTTTTCTTCATTCACTTTCCCTTTTTTAGTTATGAATTGGACGTCATGAGGGGCTGTTTACCGATGAATCTCCTCAGAATGACGATTTTTGCTATATTCAACATGTGCATACAGGCGAGTAAGCGTTACCCATGTCATAAAATTGGGTGACGAAACGTAGATTTTTTGTTTAAGAATTTGATAACAATAACTTAGTAGACCATTCTAAAAAGAAACAAAAGATAAGGTATGAAATGAAAGGAATCATATTCACCGAATTTTTAGAGCTTGTTGAAGATAAGTTTGGGTTAGAGCTTTTGGAAGAAGTTCTAGAAATGTCAGAAGATGAAGGGATCTATACGTCGGTCGGCAGTTACGACCACAAAGACCTTGTCAGGTTGATTATCAACTTGAGTAAGAAAACCGATATTGATGCGGCAAGCTTGCAACGCGTTTTTGGGCAATCTGTATTTAAGAACTTACTGGCCTCTTTACCGAATAAAGCGAGCCTTGCTCACAGCAATACCACCTTTCAATTTATTCAGCACGTAGAGCGCTATATTCACGTAGAAGTGAAGAAGCTCTATCCAGATGCTGAGCCTCCTGAATTCAGTTTTATCACCACGACCGAAGCACAACTTGTTTTTGACTACAAAAGCGCAAGGTGTATGTCTCATGTTTGCTTAGGACTTATAGAAGGATGCGCTGAATACCACGGCGAATCTATCGCGGTGGAGATGACGCCACAAAATGATGACCAAAGCGTGGTTAGGTTTAATCTCAAAGTAGAAAAGTAATATGGATCTGGCATCTGCCCTAGAGAAGAAACTCAAGCGTCAAATCGCGGCGAGGAAAGCGGCTGAAGCATTGTTGGAACAGAAGAGCCTTGAACTGTTCGAGGCTAACCAACAGCTTGAGCTAGCTTTGCGTCAATTAGAAAAGCGCTCCAACGCGAATTTACGTCGTATTGAATTTCAAGAACAAATCGACAACCTGTTGATTGACTTCGGGCGCGCGTTTCTTCGAAGTGATTTAGATGATGTAATGCTGTCTCAACTGACCACAAACGTGACCAACAGTTACCTCATTGAAGCTAGCCGCTTGATATTACCTTCAAAGCTGCTCCCACAACTTCAGACCTACGATTATGGTGATGCATCGGTTGGTGATTTCGACCAAGAAATTGAAGAAATCCAATGGGAAGATGATTTACTAACAGTGCCGCTTGAAGTTGAGAAGGTTATCGTTGGAGCACTAATCGTAAAGGTCAACCTATCTGAACAAGATGTCGACTTCATTGAGAGCCAACTGTTATTGGTCACAGACCTTATCTGTAGTGCTATTACTCACCAATTAGCCATAAACCGGAATATTGAATCACGTAAACGCGCGGAAGAGTCTGAGAGGGCAACGCGTGATTTCGTAGCCATGATTAACCACGAATTGAGAACACCGCTTAATGGTTTATTAGGTAGTGCGGAATTGATCAGCGACACCGAACTGAACAGTTCTCAGCGTGAGATAGTGAATAACCTGAGCCAGTCTGGCGAATTTCTAAGAACCATCATTAATGACCTACTCGATTACAGCAAAATTAATGCTGGGATGTTGGAGCTGATCCCCAAGAAATTTGCGTTGCAGGATCTAAGAAACACGATTGAAAGTATCTTCGTCAATCGTGCAATCGAGAAGCAGCTTGAATTCAATATTACTGTCGCACCTAATGTGCCTTGTCATTTCCAAGGGGATTTAGAACGCATCACTCAGCTGTTTGTGAATTTGATTGGCAATGCGATTAAGTTTACTGAAGACGGACATGTCAATGTTGATATCGAATGGGACAACGATCATTTCGTTTTCTCTGTCGAAGATACTGGGGTTGGAATTGCCAAGTCGGCCCATAAAACGCTCTTCGAACCTTTTACACAGGCGGATAACTCAAGTAGCCGAAACTATGAAGGTACAGGGCTTGGTCTAGCGATTTGCCGCAAATTAGTCGCTTTGATGAATGGCGATATTGGGGTGACCAGTGTTGTAGGTACAGGCACCACCTTTACTATCTCTGTGCCGCTTCAAGTTGTCGATATGCCAACAGAGAGTGACCAAGTATCGAAAGGCTTTGAATCTGAGGTTGAGCTGTCGCTACTTAAAGTGCTGGTGGTCGATGATATTAAGATGAACCAGATCATTATCCAACAGATGCTACGCAAACATGAAATAGAGCCCGCGATAGCTAGCAATGGTATAGAGGGGTTAGAGCTCGCATCAGACAATGAATACGACATTGTATTTATGGACTGCAGAATGCCCGTCATGGATGGCTTTGAGGCGACAGAAAAACTCAGAGAGAAAGGCTACGCCAAATCGATTGTGGCACTGACTGCCGGAACCACGTTAGAAGAGCGAGAGCGTTGCATCAAATGTGGGATGGATGACATTCTGAGCAAGCCATACACCGCCAATGACCTCAAAGAAATGCTTAAGAAGTGGGGTGTCTCTGCGGTGAAGGTCGCTTAAACACGTGAATAAAGCGTTGTGAGCAATGCACTCTGGTTCAAAGACTAAAAAACCGAAGTGACCTTCAGATCCTTCGGTTTCTTCTTATATAGAGCTTTTGCTGAGCGTTAAGCCGCAGAACTCGTCATTAAGTAGCGGAACTCGCAGTTAATGACGCTAGGTTTAGCAATCTTCAAGTACCGGTAGAATTCGACTCAGCTTATCCAGTGTTTCTTGGTATTCAGAAGCACACTCACTATCAAACACTACGCCACCGCCAGCCCAAGCATAAAGCGTATTGTTCTCTGCTACTAAGGTACGAATAGTAATGCTGGTGTCCATTCTGCCATTTCGGCTGATGTAACCAATACTGCCGCAGTACGCTGAACGTCGATGCGGTTCTAACTCTTCAATGATCTGCATCGCGCGAACTTTTGGTGCGCCAGTAATCGACCCTCCAGGGAAACTGGCTCTCAGAAGGTCAGTTGCAGAATATTGGTCATCAAGGTCAGCTCGTATCGTGCTAACCAAGTGATGCACAGCAGGGAAGCTTTCAATATCGAACAACTTTGGTACATGAACGGTGCCCGGTTTTGCAACTCGGCCAATGTCATTACGAAGTAGGTCGACGATCATCAGGTTTTCCGCCTGATCTTTATCGGCGCTGGCTAGGCCCTGCGCGTTAGCATCATCAATCATCGGGTCATCAGAACGAGGTCGTGTGCCTTTGATCGGCTTGGTTTCAATGATGTTGTCTTTGAGTTCTAAGAAACGCTCTGGCGAAACACTGATGATTGCGCAGTCGGCCAAACGGATAAAACCCGAAAAGGGCGCTGAGTTGTACTGCTCTAACTTGTCATAAGCCAACCATTCACTGCCTTGGTATTGAGCATTGAAGCGCTGAGCTAAGTTGATCTGATAGCAGTCCCCGGATAACAGGTACTCTTGAACACTATCGAACTTGGTGGCGTAGCTCGCTTCGCTCATATTGGATTTCCACGGTGTGGTTAATCCAAAGGGCGCATGTGTGAGGTGTGATTGAGCCATTTTCTGCATCAGCCAATCATGATGTTCATCGATATTGTTACCGACAATACACGCCGTTTTCAATTGGTGGTCTACGATAACAGCCCATTCATACAAGCCAACCGCCATGTCAGGTGCTTCAATATCACGCTTTGCAAGTGATGGAAGTGTCTCGACTCTGCGCCCTAAATCATAGCTAAAATAGCCTAAAGCGCCGCCAACGAATGGCAACTCAGCGTGCTCTTTAGTCGCAGGCAATAACTGTTGCTGATATTGGTCGAGTAGTTCGAAAGGATCGGAGTCTGAAACCTCGCACGTCTCATTAACATTAACGGTCGTTTTTGCACCGATTGTCTCGAAGGTGGCGATGGGTTGAGCAACTAAAATATCGTATCGACTATCAACGTGGCTTTCTGAAGCGGAGCGTAATAGCATTGCCCACGGCAGGTTTTCAATATGGGAAAACAGCTGTTTAGCTAAAGTTGATTGATATTCAAGCGGCTTGATTTGGATAGAGCGAAATTCGTTGTTATTCATTTGTTTAATTTGTGACAAAGAGTTCGATCACTGCATGGCGTGTGAGAGGAAGCAAGAGTATCATAAATTGAAAATAAAATGGGTTCTTGATTAGAACGGAGTAATCCAAGTGGTTTAGTTTACAGCTATGCAAGCGATTGCTAAAGCAACTAAATACAGCTCAACACAATAAAAAGCTAAACCACCTAATTCGATTTGGCATAGATAGCCAAACTGTGAACCCACATGGAACCAGAACAATAAAGAGGCATGCAATGACGGTTATTCGTAAGCAAGATGTGATCAGCAGTGTCGCTGACGCACTTCAGTACATTTCTTATTATCACCCTTTAGATTTTGTCCAAGCCCTAGAAAAAGCGTACGAGAAAGAAGAGAGCCAAGCAGCTAAAGATGCTATTGCTCAGATTCTTATCAACTCACGCATGTCTGCGGAAGGCCATCGTCCAATTTGTCAGGATACGGGTATTGTTACTTGTTTCGTGAACATCGGTATGGATGTTAGGTGGGAAACGGATCAAACAGTACAACAGATGGTTGATGAAGGCGTTCGTCAAGCTTACAACAACCCAGATAACCCATTGCGTGCATCTGTCCTAATGGACCCTGCAGGTAAGCGTATTAATACCAAAGACAACACACCAGCGGTTGTTCACATTAATATGGTTCCAGGCAACAAAGTTGAAATTCAAATCGCGGCGAAGGGCGGCGGTTCTGAGAACAAAACCAAGATGGTTATGCTGAACCCTTCTGATGATATTGCAGAGTGGGTAGAGAAGACGCTGCCAACCATGGGGGCGGGCTGGTGTCCACCTGGCATGCTAGGTATAGGCATCGGCGGTACGGCTGAGAAAGCAGCGGTGCTAGCAAAAGAATCATTGATGGAACACATCGATATTCAAGAGCTTATCGAAAAAGGCCCTGAGAACGCAGAAGAAGAGCTTCGTTTAGACATCTTCAACCGTGTAAACAAGCTGGGTATTGGTGCACAAGGTCTTGGCGGTCTAACGACTGTGGTTGACGTAAAAATTAAAACAGCACCAACACACGCAGCATCTAAGCCTGTATGTTTGATCCCGAACTGTGCAGCAACGCGTCACGTACATTTCACATTAGACGGCAGCGGCCCAGCAGAGCTAACGCCACCTAAGTTAGAAGAATGGCCAGACATCACTTGGGAAGCGGGTGCAAACACACGCCGTGTTAACCTTGATGAAGTGACTAAAGAAGACGTACAAGAGTGGAAGACCGGCGAAACGGTTCTTCTGTCAGGTAAGATCTTAACCGGTCGTGATGCTGCTCATAAACGTATTCAAGGCATGCTAGAAAGCGGTGAAGGCTTACCAGCTGGCGTTGATTTCAAAGGCAAGTTCATCTACTACGTTGGTCCTGTTGATGCAGTTGGCGATGAAGCGGTAGGTCCTGCGGGTCCAACAACGTCAACACGTATGGATAAGTTCACTGACATGATGCTGAACGAAACTGGCATTATGGGCATGATCGGTAAAGCAGAACGTGGCCCTGCAACGGTTGAATCAATCAAAGAGCACAAAGCGGTTTACCTAATGGCGGTTGGCGGTGCAGCTTATTTAGTCGCGAAAGCAATTAAAAAAGCACGCGTAGTTGCGTTTGAAGATCTCGGTATGGAAGCGATTTACGAGTTTGAAGTTGAAGATATGCCTGTAACGGTAGCGGTTGACTCTAACGGCGTGAACGCACACCAGATCGGCCCTGACACGTGGAAAGTGAAGATTGCTGAAGCTGAGAAAGCGTAATTAACCGAAGCCAAAAAATCGTAATTGTCGCTAACTTCAGCGTTTGAATTGCAATTTTTGACAGAAAGTTAAAGACAAAAGTGCAGCATTATCTGCACTTTTGTCATATTATCAATGATATAGTGATAAACACATAGTTTGATATAAGAACATAGGAGAGAGGAATGCCTCGTTTTATTCAGATCCTACAGATTATCTTGGCAGTGGTGATTGGTGCTTTTGTTGGCTACGACCTGATCTTGAAAGGGATCAGTATCTTTGATAATAAATACGTGACGATTACTTGTGCGCTTTGGCTAATTGCAGAGATTGCACTGTTTGTTATCTACAAGTTGATTGAAGACGATTAAACGTCGGATATCGTGCAAAAATTCTAAAGCCCCTGATTATGAATGTAGTCAGGGGCTTTTATTCATCTAGCATTAAGAATGTGTATTGCATACTCACCACTATTAGCAAAAGAACAAACAAAAGCATACAAACTATCCCAACTGGGAAAGAACATAGGCTTGCCTCTCTATTATCATAACCAGCTAGCCTAACTATCACGGAGTCGTTCAAATGAAACACCTAACTCAAGAAATGAGTGACTTTATAAGCAGAGGAACGGATTCTCATATTCGAGTAGCGGTCACGGGGCTCTCTCGTGCGGGTAAGACAGCATTCATTACTTCGCTGGTTAATCAGCTTCTTCATACGTCTACCCACAAAAACTTGCCACTGCTTGCATCGGCGAGAGATGGAAGAATTATTGGCGCAAAGCGCATCCCGCAACACAACATGATGATCCCACGCTTCTCTTATGATGAAGCGATGGAGTCGTTGAATGCACAGCCACCAGAATGGCCGGTGCCAACGCGTGATGTCAGTGAGATTCGTCTAGCAATCAAATATAAGCCTGCGAAGGGCGCGAAAAAGCTGCTGAGTAAAAACAGCACCCTTTATCTCGATATTGTCGATTATCCAGGTGAATGGCTGCTTGATTTACCTCTACTGGACATGGACTTCGATACCTGGAGCCAATCTCAGTTTGCCGCATTAAAAGGCGACAGAGAAACTTACTCGCAACAGTGGAACGCCATGCGTGGTGATATCGATTTGCTAGCAGAAGCGGACGAAAAGAAACTGGTCGCGATTGCCGATAGCTACACCCAGTACCTTCATACTTGTAAAAGTAACGGGTTGCATTGGGTACAGCCGGGTCGATTCGTATTACCGGGTGAGCTTGAAGGCGCGCCTGTACTGCAATTCTTCCCGTGTATCGCACCTGAGGGTAAGTTCTCAAAAACAAGTAACTATGCGGTACTGAAAGCGCGTTATGAAGAGTATCAACAGAAGGTCGTCAAAGCGTTCTACAAGAATCACTTCGCGACGTTCGACAGACAAATAGTGCTGGTGGATTGCTTACAGCCACTTAATGCGGGCTATGACTCTTTCATGGATATGCGTGGCGCGTTAGAACAGTTACTTAAGAGCTTTAAGTACGGTCGAAGCAATATCTTAAGGCGTCTGTTTGCACCGAAGATCGACAAGATTTTGTTTGCAGCCACTAAAGCTGACCATGTGACACCGGATCAACATCCGAACTTGGTGTCACTGTTACAACAGATGGTACATCCGGCTTGGCAGCAGGCGGCGTTTGAACACATCGACATGAGTTGTATGAGCATTGCGTCTATTCAAGCGACCAGCGCGGGTTATATCTCGTCGGGTTCAGAGAATGTTCCGGCGTTGCAAGGTGTGACTTTGGATAATGTCCCTCAAACCATGTATCCGGGAGAGGTGCCGCGTAAGTTGCCCAATAAACAGTATTGGGAAACCAACCAGTTTGATTTCACGAGCTTTAGACCGATGGAGCAACATTCCGATGAGCCTTGCCAACATCTAAGAGTCGACAAGGTTTTAGAGTATCTCATTGGCGACAAGTTGAAGTAATTGAGGCAATCAAAATGAGTGAATTAAAAACAAAGCAGGTCTTTAATGAACCGTTGAAGGCCTCTTTTGATGAGCAAGACAAGAGCGAAGTTGGCCCGGATTTAGGCGCTCAACAACTGTTCACAGAGCAAGAGAAATTTGTCCCTGTCGCACCGCAAGTGGAAACCGATCTTGATGGTGAAGCTGAGCAGCAATTGGAACAAGTTATTCGACCGAGCAAAAAGAAGAAGTGGTTTGGAACGGGTCTATTGGTCGCTTTTTCTGGCCTCGTAGGATGGCAAGCAATTGATTCGGTCATTACCGCGATTCAAACAGCTGACTGGCTTGCATTAGGTTGGGCAGGCTTTATTGTTGCCATTGCTTCATTGGGTTTAGGCGCAATAGGCAAAGAGCTATGGAAACTGCGCTCGCTTAAAGATCACTTTAGTGTGCAAGAGCAGAGTGAAGAGCTCTTGCAAAGCCAAAGTGTCGGCAAGGGTAAAGCGTTCTGTGAAAACATCGCCAAGCAAGGCGGCATTATCGCTGAGTCGCCTTCGTACGATAAGTGGCGAAACAGCATTAACCCAGCACACAGTGATGCAGAAGTGTTGGATATGTACGATGCGTTAGTCGTGAGTCAACAAGATAAGATTGCGACTCAAATCGTCACTAAGTTTTCGACCGAATCGGCAGCTTTGGTTGCTGTGAGTCCATTGGCGGCTGCGGATATGTTGCTGGTGGCTTGGCGAAATTTCACCATGATCGACAAGCTTGCTGATGTGTATGGCATTGAGCTTGGCTACTGGTCTCGGATTAAGCTATTTAAATTGGTGTTAATCAACATGGCAGCAGCGGGAGCCAGTGAGCTCGCGATTGATGCAAGTATGGATCTCGTCTCGATGGATCTTGCAGGCAAGGTTTCTGCTCGAGCAGGGCAGGGGCTAGGTGTCGGTATCCTTACTGCGAGACTGGGTCTAAAAGCCATGACACTGCTTCGCCCTATGCCTTGGCATAACGAACGAAAAGTAAAACTGGCAGACCTCCGCAAAGCCGTCCTTTCAGAAATAAAGCGTATTACTCTCAAATAAAGCATTGAAAGCTCAATAGTTTGAGAAGAAGAGTAAACATATGTTTACTCTTCTTCTTGACTGAACTCAGAGCTTAATCCACACTACTGTCAACTTATCCTGACACCTATAATAGGACTATTTGTGCGTCTTGAAGTATTGTGTGAAGACAGACTCGGCTTAACGCGTGAGTTGCTCGATATCTTGGCCTCAAAAAGCATTGATTTAAGAGGAATCGAAATTGATGTTAAAGGTATTATTTACCTAAACTGCCCTGATATTGATTTTGATGCTTTTAGTGAACTTATGGCTGAAATTCGCCGAATTTCAGGTGTGAAGGATGTACGTAAAATCCAATTTATGCCAAGTGAAAGACATAACACAGAGCTGATTGCTCTGCTGGCAAACCTACCTGATCCCGTGATTGCGATTGACCTTAAAGGCTCAGTCGATATGGCTAACCACGCTGCATTGAACCTCTTCAATAAGCAAGAAGACGAAGTCATCGGTGAACCGCTAGCGACGTTTGTTCCTAGTTTTAACTTTGCTCGTTGGATCGAAGGCGATGTAACGCGCCATCGTGAAGTTGTCGTGTTGGATGGTTTAGATTTCTCTATTGAGATCCTGCCGATTTACCTTGGTGGTGATGTCAACGAAGCGGTACTGGCAAGCGCAGTAATGACGATTCGTTCTTGTAATCAAGAGATGAACTCGCCAGATTCAATCCCAGAACAGAACAACCTAGGTTTCGAACACTTTGTTGGTGTCTCTAATCGCCATAAAGCCTTGATCAGCCAAGCTAAGAAATTGGCTATGCTGGATCAGCCTCTATTAATTGAAGGCGATACGGGTACGGGTAAAGAGATGCTAGCAAAAGCGTGTCATAACCGTTCAAATCGTTCTTCTTTCCCATTCTTGATTCTAAGCTGTGCATCGATGCCTGATGACGTAGCGGAAACGGAATTGTTTGGTCATGCGCCGGGTTCATTCAACCATGAGCAAGGTCATAAAGGCATTTTCGAGCAAGCGAATGGCGGTACGGTATTTTTAGATGAAATTGGCGAGATGAGCCCGCATCTACAAATCAAACTGCTGCGTTTCCTACAAGATGGTTCATTCCGTCGTGTTGGTGAAGAAGAAGAGATGCACGCGGATGTTCGTATTATCGCATCAACGCGCCATCGTCTTTCTGAATTAGCCGACTCGGGTTCGTTCCGTGAAGACTTGTTCTACCGCTTGAATGTACTGACTCTGTCTATTCCAGCATTGCGTGAACGCTCAAACGACGTAGCGCCGCTGTTGGAACTGTTCGTTGCGAAATACGCGCAGCAGTTAGGTATGTTGAAACCAAAACTGACTCAAGAGTTAGTCGACCAGCTTGGCAATTACCAATGGCCGGGCAATATTCGTCAGTTAGACAACATGGTTCTACGCGCACTAACAGAGTTGGATTCAGACACACTAACGGTTGAGCAATTCCATTTGCCACAGCTTGAAACAATGACGGCTGGAATGGCGAACCTGAGCTTAGATGGCTCGCTCGATGAAATAATGAAAGACTATGAATCTCAGATTCTAGAGAAGCTTTATCAGTCTTTCCCATCAAGCCGTAAGCTAGCAAAACGTTTGAATGTATCTCATACCTCAATTGCGAATAAGCTTCGTGATTACGGTATCAGAAAGAACTGATCGAATAAGAACAAGATTATGGAAGATTTGAGTACACCAGAGCGCATTTATAAGCATGATGGTAATCTGATTCTACGCACGGCTGAAATCGATGACGCTGGCATGATCAGCGAGTACTTTCAGGTTAACAGAGAGTACCTGAAACCTTGGGAGCCGATTCGCGAAGACGCGTTCTTTGATAGAGCGAGTTGGGCGCAGCGACTGATCAAGTTAAACGAGCTTCATAAAATGGGGCTAGGCTATTACTGTTTACTGATTAACGCTGACTCTAATGAAATGTTAGGCACCATATCGTTCAGTAATTTGTCGCGTTTCCCGTTCTACGCTTGTAATGTCGGTTACTCATTGGCGCAAAGTGCACAGGGGCACGGTTACATGCGCAGAGGCTTGAGCATGGCCAAAGACTACATGTTTGATGTGCAGAACATGCACCGCTTAATGGCGGGTTACATGCCCCACAACGAACGTAGCGCTGGTGTATTAGAACATCTTGGTTTTGTCCGAGAAGGTTTTGCTAAAGACTACCTACAGATCAACGGTAAATGGGAAGACCATATACTGACCGCATTAGTTAACCCAAACTGGGAAGATAGACGCGCTGTATAGAGACCAATAGTCATTAGGCGTAAGTATCAATTAAACGTAAATACAGATTTAGAGGCAGTGACGACATAGATAAAATGAAACCGTCACTGCATCAAAAAGAACAGATAGGCATGGTAACCCCATCAGCCTGAGAAGATATTTGAGGAATTTTGATGTCATACACAACTTTGGACGAATACCAAAGAAAATGGATTTTCACACACCAGTCAATGCCGCTGCCGGCAGAGGACTTGGAAAAGATTAAGCCAATGACACAGGCGAGAGCATCTCAGTTCTGGAAAGAGAACGTGAGCCCTCAAAGTCCAGACGCAGAACGACTGAGCTCACAAGACTGGCCAAGCAAAGCATCGAACTGGAATGAAGAGATCAGCTGGATGGCGCATTGGGAAGCGGATGAGCCAGAAATGCCAGAAGAAATTCTTAACTTTATTGATTGGCAAGATGACGTAACTGTTTATTTTTGTTACGAAAAGTATAATGTTCTTGAAACTAAATGGGCGATTTTCAAGAAGCATTGGAAGAACTTCTTGTTCTACGATGATGGCCCGATTTTAATTGGTCGCCGTCGTTCAGAAGCCCTTTGGTTTGCTACCAATGGCAAGGTAAAAATCGGTAACCGTGCTTAACCTCGGTGTTATTTAATCGAGTAGGTGTTTGTGTTTCGATCAACAGATAGACAAACAAAAAGCGAGCATTGAGCTCGCTTTTTTGTGCCTAATGATCTTCGAAGATCATGGGGAAATACCCATTGTTTGAGCCTAGCTAAAGGTGACCATTTTCATGTGTTCAAAGTGGGTAAATTACGAAATTGAGATCGCTATCTCATTGGGTTAGTTGAAGTTTTATGGGGTTGAGCTATCTTTATATTACTGCCTTAGTGGAGGTGAAGTATTATGATTTGGGATACTCTCGAACGTGTAAATAAACTTCGCAAGGAAGCAATGGAGGATCCAGAGTTTTTGGATTCAGCAAAAATGCATGAGGAATGGCTTTTAAGCGAAACTCATAATCAATCAAACAAAGGAGCAAAAGAGAAGAAACCGAAAAAACTATCTGACATTTATGAAAATACGGATTTTCCTATCAACCCAACTGGAACCAAACATTAACAATGATGAACTGCAACATGGCTAAGGCTCTTAACCAAAAAGCTATAAGTCGATTACACATACCAGCCTTAAGCCACCAATAAAAAAGCCACTTTCAACGAATCGAAAGTGGCTTTTTCTTTTCTTGCTAGCTTCTTTACCATTAGTAACGAAAGCTAACCGTTTTTAAACCTAGTTATTTATCAGGGTTAATCCGCTTGGTAACGCATCACCAAACACACGCTTAGATTCGCTCTCAGAAAGCTCAGTCACTTCACTCACTAGTGTTAACCATGAATCAGGCACCTTGCTTTGCTTAAGCTTCTCAATCACTTGATTGCGATAGCCATCAGAGATA
This sequence comes from Vibrio sp. OPT18, assembly GCF_015163615.1. Taxonomy (NCBI): domain Bacteria; kingdom Pseudomonadati; phylum Pseudomonadota; class Gammaproteobacteria; order Vibrionales; family Vibrionaceae; genus Vibrio; species Vibrio sp. OPT18. The sequence goes on along the minus strand of NZ_JADDYK010000092.1, from coordinate 37,939 downwards.
TCAAACTGACGGTCACCAGTTTTACGACAAATCATCACCGCTGCAAAGGCGATCATCTGCTCTTTATGCCAGTTCTGCTCAAGCAGTTTCGGTAACCATTGTTCAGCTTGTTTTCTAGGAATCACGCTGTGTTGGCTACCATACAAAGGCGTTCTTGATGCTAATCGACCCAGAGCCCACCAATGCGCTTGTTCAAATTGGTTATGGTTGATCGCTTTGCTTAAGAACCAACTTGCCAGCAGCACTTTGTCTTCAACCTCAAGTTGCTCAAGTGACGCCGCTAAACGAACCATGGCTTCATAACCATTGTCTTGCGCATCTTTGGCTGTCTTAGGGTTCTTCATTGCACCTGGGTGAAGGTATTTAGCGATGTCCGCCAAGATACTCTCTTGCTGCTCTTGGTTTAGTCCACCGGCCACACGACGCCAGAATACCCACCAGTCTGTCCAGCCTTGGTGGTTCTTGAACTGAATGTTCTGTTGGTAAAGGCCCCAAATTTGTTCGATACGCCATGAGTCAGTCGGATCGCCAAAGCCAGGACGTAGCGAGTATCCCGCCAAACGTAACCAGTTCTTCTCGTGTGCTTCTGAGCGGCGACGACGCTTACGACCTAATGAGAAGGTATCAAATAGGTTACGAAGGGTCGTGAAGTCCCATTCATCGCGTTTACCTAGTCGCTTCTCAAGATCTTTCGATAGCGTTTTGATCTCTTTCGATTCAGCACTTTTCTTGTTGCCGCTGTACAGGCGAGAAATCAATTCCTTACACTCTTCCAATCTTGGGTGAAGCGCGGAGGTATCAGATTCATCGCCTTGCTTATTTCTTACTTCAAACTCAAGCAACCAACGCTTAGAGTCATCTTCTGTGCTCACACACTCCATTTTCAGTGTGCCGACTTCGGTTAACTGACAAGCGAGCAGGACTTCAACACGCTCTTTTTGGTTGGCTTGAAGTTCTGCAGTACCTGAGCCTTCCAACGTAGAAATATACGGTGGGAGAGGGGAGAACAAGTCGGCATCCACATTGACCATCACACCGTTTTGAATGGCGGTGTCGTGAGCAATTTGATCGTGTGTTGAAGTCAGTAGATTAAATCGTACTGGCTCACCTAAAGTCAGCGAGAAACGACGGCTGTTTAAGCGTATCTCTTGTCCTTCCTCAGTACCTTTGGCAAGCAGACAAAGCGCTTTACCCATCTTGTTCTTCTCTTGTAGATGCAAGAAGTAAGAACGAGCTGCACCACCACCGATTTTCAGTTGTGCACCACGGCGGGCTTTACCAAAGGCAACCGCGCCAAGGGCAACAGACCAATCTGGATGAGGGTTATCAAGCACAGTGATCGGAGAACCGTTCCAGTTGCCAAGTAGCTGTGTGATTCGTTCAGTGACCAATTCACTGTTAAACACACCACCATTGAGCAGCACGCCAACTGGAATTGCAGGTTTGGTGTTATCGAACTCAATAGAGTCTGAGTTTTCTAATGCGGCTTTAGACACTTGTTGGTGTGTTGTTAGGAATTCTGCGACGTGCTTACTCACCGCAGGATCAGCCACGTAAGGCAGACCAAACTCAACCACAGCACTGCGGCGTTTGTCGGGTGTTTCAGCAAACTCAGAAAGCGGGAAGAAACCTTCCAATGCGATTTGATGAACTTCTTGTTTGGTTAAGCCAATACTCTTAGTACCGCCAAGCAGTTTAGAACCGCTGCCTAGCATTGTGATCTTCACATCATCGGGTGCATTGGCAGAAAGTAGGCTCTCTTTTGCGGCGCGAGTTTGTTGAATTAGTTTGGTTAGGCTAGAAGCATTCAGCTTTTTGTTTTGATTGAAGCGTTGCTCAGCGAGGTGAGCAAGTGCTAAATCGAGGTTGTCACCACCGAGCATCAAGTGTTCACCAACGCCAATACGGTCGAGTGCGAGCTCGTTATTGCCGTCGCTGTTCGCATCGAATTTGGCTTCAATTAAGCTCAAGTCCGTGGTACCACCGCCAACATCACACACTAGAATCAGCGGAATTTGTTGAAGTTCATCTGCTGCGGTTTGTTGGTGACGGGCATACCAGTCATAACAAACGGCTTGCGGCTCTTCGAGTAACAGAATCTTATCTAAGCCCGCCAGTTCTGCGGCTTCGAGTGTTAGCTTACGTGCTGTCTCATCGAAGGAAGCAGGAACGGTAACCACAACATCTTGGTCTTCCAGCTTGTTGCTCGGGTTACGGTAGTTCCATGCTTGGCGAATGTGGTTGAGGTAGCTTGCACTCGCCACAACTGGCGAGACTTTATCGACATCAGCTGCGCCAGCCCAAGGCAGAATATCGGAGTTACGATCAACCGCTTGGTGTGATAGCCAACTCTTAGCACTCGATACTTGGCGGCCTTCAACCTTAGCGCCTAATTCACGTGCCCATTCACCGACGATAACGTTCTTAATATCGCCTTCAACGGGGCTTGGTTCCCATGGCATTGTCAGGTCAGAAGGGGAGATTTGACCTTGTGCTGGGTGGTAACGAAATGATGGAAGTAGGGGCTTGCGAACCACTTCACCGGGGCCGATGAGTTGGTCAATATCGAAAAGAGAAACGGGAGCATGTTGTAGGTCGTCGTTGATTTCACAGTAAGCGACAACCGTATTGGTTGTACCTAAGTCAATGCCGACTAAAAAACGAGGAGTTGCCATACAAAACCTTATTCTTCCAGAGTGATGACCAGTTTTTTGATAGCTTTGGTCTTATTGTTGTTATTCGTAAACGTCATTCCTGAGAAACAGGCAGGACTAGATTGAGAAATGCATTGATAAAGTAACGGCACCCGCTAAGGTGCCGTTGATTCATTATGCTTGTTCGTTTGAGTCGTTATTCGAGTCTTCACGAACGTCGAACTCAACGTGCCACTTCTGACCGTTGTCAGTAGCAATCGCTTCTAGGTATAAGGTACCTAGCTCAGTAACGCGAGAAGCCAAAGTCACTGGAACCATTTCACCTTCGCGACGGCCTTCAGATACAGGCAGTGTCACTTGGATTTCAGGAAGCTCATCAAGCTCTTCAGGCGCCCAATGATCAAGGTGCGTACCCGCTTCATCTTCACGACGAATGGTTGAACCGAAGAACTGGAAGTGTACTGGCTGACCAATCACTAGACCGAACTCTTGACTAGGTACTTGTACGCTTGAGCCTTCTTCCATACCAAATGGGGCAACACACAGTGCTTCCATTGGAGGAGCCATACCCGGGATTGCTGGCATCGCGCTTTCAATTCCTACGTAGTAAGAAGAAGCGATACCGCCACGGATACGAACGCCTTGGCCACGACGAACTGCGCCGTAGTAAGAAGCGCCGCTTGCAACTGCTAAATCTAAATCTAGACCTGAAAGCTGTTTAGCGAACTCTTCGTCAGCATTGATCAGCCATTCGTTGATCGTATCTGAAAGACGATCAGCAAGTAGGTTCGATTTTAGAACACCACCATTGAACAGGATTGCTGTTGGTTTGATGAAGTCTGCTGCTGGCGCTTCTGCACCGGGCATACCCGGCATGTTTGCAAACGGGTTGAAATCTTGCTGAGCCGTTTCGCTATTTCCAGAAAGCGCATTCGCTTGCTTAGAAAGGAATGCGGCAATGTGACGAGTAATACCTGCGTCTTGAGCGTAAGGCAGACCCATTTGAGTCAGTGCACCACGCGTTTTTTGTACTGGGTGCTCAGTCACGGCCACTTTCGGGAAGAAGCCATCAACCAATGTTTGTTGTACTTCTTGCTGAGTCAGTTCTGTTTTCAGTGTTGCGCCAAGTAGTTTAGAACCACGGCTTGGAACAACGATAGGCACAGATTGCAGTTCAGCATCGTTTAGTAGTGCTTCTTTCGCATCACGACATGCGTGAGTCATAGCTTGAACCTGCCAAGGAGCCAGCTCTTTGCCTTCTTGTGCCAGTTTCATTTTCAGGCGGTAAGCGAGTGCTAAGTCCATGTTGTCGCCGCCAAGTAGGATATGTTCACCTACTGCGATACGGTTCAGGCTTAGGTTGCCGTCATCTTGTGTTACTTCAACTAACGAAAGGTCGGTTGTACCACCACCGATATCGACAACAAGAACGATGTCACCAACGTTTACTTCATCACGCCATGTGTCGTTGCTGTTATCAATCCAGCTGTAAAGAGCCGCTTGTGGCTCTTCAAGAAGCGTTAGGTGAGTGAAACCAACATTACGTGCAGCTTCTGCTGTTAGGTCACGAGCCGCAGGATCAAACGAAGCAGGCACCGTGATCGTTACATCTTGGTCTGCCAGTTTGTGTTCTGGGTTTGCGTGGTTCCATGCGTCTTTAAGATGCTCAAGGTACAATTCAGTTGTCTTAAGCGGAGATACTTTTTCAACTTCTTCAGGGCTGCCTGCAGGAAGGAAAGCATCGCGACGGTTAACACCACCGTGGCACAACCAAGATTTTGCACTTGCTACCAAACGGATAGGGGTTTTAGAACCAAGGTTACGAGCAATTGCACCCACTAGCGCTTTTGGCTCTGAAGACCAAGGAAGAACGCGAGAGCCCGCATTCATTTCATGTTCGTGTGGTTGGTATAGGAACGAGCCAAGTTGGCTGCGAGTTTCTACTGTACCTGGCGCCGTCAATTGAGGGATTGGCATCACCTCAACGCGAGCGTCTTCATTTGTTGTGTCGATGAAAGACAAAACGCAGTGTGTAGTACCTAAATCGATACCAACACTGAACTTAGGTGCTTGATTTTGCTCTTGAGCTGAATGACTTTGGTGTTCCATTATAGCTCCACCTCTGCCGGTGCAATTACAGATGCATCGTAGTTTTCGGCAAGCTTAGGCAGGTTCATGTCAGTTGCTTTCCAACCTTTGTGAACCAGTGTGCCGTTGAATGGCGCATTACCCGTTACGTTGCCAGTTAGGCGAATTTCTTGAGGGTTGAAACCTTCAGCGATAGTGATACGTGTTTCTTCATCTTCAGTACGGATGTGAGACAGCGTTACGTAATCGGCTAATACTTTTTGACCGCCAGTGTGAATAACACGAGCTGCTGCGCCAACTTCTTCATCAGAGAATGACGTTAGGTCTTCTTTTAGGAAGTCAATTAAGCGTGCTTCTTGCTGCATGATAGACAGTAGTTGCATTGCAGAGTCTGTTGGTGCTGTAGCAAGCTTAGATTCAACTTCGACTACTTTTTCGATCACACGTTCAACTTCTACTACTTTCTCTACTTCGACAATTTTCTCAACTGGCTTTTCAACTTCAACGATCTTTTCTACTGGTTTTTCTACGACTTTCTCAACCACTTTGGTTTTACGAGAAACGGCAATTAGCAGTAGTAAAACGCTTGATGCAGTTAGGCCTGCGTGAAGCATATCAAACGTTTGTGGGATTAGGTTCAAATCAACGATCATAGTGATTTCTCTTTAAAATTGATTTAACGGTATATTCGTCGGTTCAAAGGAATATACAGGTTGGAAAGAAACTCATTGGCATTAAGCCGAAACGGTCACTTTCAAGCTATAAATATGGATGGATACTAGCATATTCAAGGCTTAAGAGTGGTATTTAATGTTTTTAATCACGTGGGTTTTTGGTGTGTTAGCTTGAAATTTAGTCGAGATTCGTTCGAATATTGGTCGTCGATGTAAGGGCGAGGTAAACAATGCCCATTTTATGTCATTTTTAAAACCAAACTTAAATGGAGCATCATTCCCTTCCGTTATATACTTTTAACTCATTAGAGCCTATTTGGAAGCCACATGCCGCACACTACTGACCCACTAACAGGGTTGAAGAGACGAACTCTCCCATTGGTCGTATTTTTGGTCAGTTTTTTGATTACTGTGTTGTGTTTTATGTTAGTCGCGTTAAACCAAAACCGCGCGCTAAATATGAACTTGGATAGCTTTGCTACTCACCAGACACTAAGTTTGGAAGCGTTTATCGCTAATGACGTGGCTTACATTGGCTCCGGTGCTAATTTTTTCTACGCAAATGATCCTGAAAACTGGGATAAGTTTGATCGTTTTGCTCAGCAAACCATTAACGACTCAAAGAGCCTGATTGGTTTGCAGTGGATGCAAAAAGTGCCGGCAGACGAGATTGCCGAGCATACCGCTAAGATGAAAGAAAAATACCCGTCTTACGAACTGTTCACGATTCCAAAACATGAAGCAAAAACCTTTGGTTACATCTTAGATGGCGAGCCGGCGTTCATTGCTAGTGACCTGTATCCCAATACACAAGCAAACGACAACGTTCTTGGTTTTTACTCTTCTCGTGAGCGCTTCAAGCTGGTTTTAGATAACATCAGACAGACGCGTAAAGCGAATATTTCAGACAAAGTTCGCTTGCTTCAAGACGGCTTAGATCAAGACACACCAAAGACAGGTATGCTGGTTTATCACCCTGTATTTGAGGGTGAAAGCGACAACCTGCTCGGTGTTGTGATTGGTGTGGTTCGCACGACTTATTACTTTGAAAATCTACTGGCTTCGGCAGTGGGCGACATGGATGTCTATATCCGTGTTACCGATACGGGCTTCGAAGCAGAAGACTCTCCAATTTTGTTTGAAACCGAGGGTTATGAAGCCGTTTCTGGCCACCACATAACAAAGACGATTGAATTGACTAACCGTGATTGGAAGGTCGATTACAAAATAGATTCATGCATCTCTTTCTATGGCTATTTGGTGTTAACCGGAATTGTTTTGGTGGGGACAACCATCTCATTGTTGTTGGCGTATATCGTTAACATGCAAATTCGAGAGAAAGAGCGTTTGTATCAAATGCTTGATAAAAGAACGGAAGAGCTTCGTTTTCTAGCCAACCATGACAGTCTTACGGAAGTTTATAACCGACGTGCTTTTAATAAGATGTTAGATAAAGCGATACAGCGAAATGAACCCTTTAGTCTTATTGGATTTGACGTCGATAAGTTCAAAGGCATTAACGATCAATTCGGTCACCCTGCAGGGGATGCTTTACTCATTCATGTCATTAAGCTGATTTCAGTTAGCCTGAAAGAGGGTGACAACCTGTTTCGTATAGGTGGAGATGAGTTCTGTATCATTTCTAGTATTACAAACCATGAAGCGCTAGACAGATATCTACAATGCATTCTAAGTACAGTGAGTCACTCTCATTGTGAGCATAAAGGTCGGCAGCTAAGTTGTACTTTGAGTATTGGTGCTGCCATTCGTGCCAACGAAAACACGGAAGAGATTCTGCAAAAAACAGACAGTATGCTCTATCAAAGTAAGTCGAATGGCCGAAATCGAGTGACAATTGCAGGCTAAATGAGCACTTGATACAACTAGGGTCGAGTTCTGTATTGGGCTCATGTACAATTTCACGAAATTTTTGACGAGAGAATTAGGCGACGTATGAATCACAATCGAGTGGTGTGTTTCGATTTGGAAATGTGCTGTTGGAGCGAAGACGGTGTGGGAACAACAGGGGAGATCATTGAAGTTGGTCTTGCTGAGATTGATCTAGCATCCGGCACTATCGTGAAGCGAGCACAATATTACGTTAAGCCAGAGAAAGACGAAGTCTCTCTATTCTGTGCCGAGTTAACGGGCATTACACCTCGTAAAATCGAAAAGCAGGGTCGCCCATTAGAGTCTGTCATCAAGTCGATGATTAAGAACTTCGGTGGTCCAAAAAAAATCTATGCAGCGTGGGGACGTGACGACCTCATTTTACACAAAGAGTGCATTGAAAAAGGCATCGAACCTCCGTTCAGCGAGTTCTTGAATATCGCGACGCTTTATCGAGTTCAGAATCGACTGAAAGACAAACGTATTGGTCACCGCGCCGCACAAGAAGCGAAAAACATTGAGTGGGAAGGTCGTCAGCACTCGGGTTATGTCGATGCTTATAACTTGGCTAAGCTAACGCTGACGATGCTGTAGTCGTTTGCATTAAACGGCGCTCGGTTAAAAACTGAAATCAGCCAGATTGTTGTGAGTTATCCAAATCAAAGCCACCTACTTATTAGGTGGTTTTTTTGTGCCTGTAATTCAGGGAAAATTCCGTTCAAAAGAAAACTCATTTCAGCGAGTGGTTTATCAATAGTGAATGGCTACATCGCTTATTTTACGAGTGAATAATATTGGTTTGAAATTTAGCTTTTTAATTAATATTAAATCGCAGGTTGCAGCCTTGATTGGGCAGAGCTAGATGATAGCTTTAGCTCACCCAAACAAGGAGATTAGGATGAAGAACATAATTAAGTATGGATTGGCACTGGGGGCACTAAGCGTAAGTGCGTTGGTTTCGGCACAACCCGTTGTATTGATAAACACTTTTTCAGTCGAGCCAGCCCATGAAGCCGCGACATTAACGTATTGGGAAGATGCGCGAGATGTATTGGTGAAGCAACCCGGATATATCTCTACCAAATTGCATCGCTCTTTAAGCTCGGACGCGACATACCGCTTTATCAATGTTGCTGAATGGGAGAGTAAGAAGCAATTCCATGATGCAATACAAGTGATGAGAAAAGAGCTACCACCTTTAAAAATCGAAGGGGTTTCTGCTGACCCTAACTTGTATGAAATTATTCGCGACTAATTAGGAAACCACATAATGAAAACAATTCGAGGAACCTTTTTAGCTATTTTTAGCTTTCTATTTTCAGCGATTCTATTTTCTAGCTATAGCCATGCTGCGGCATACGGCGTGTCAGTGGCTTGGAAAACCGATGACGCTCAAGCGGTATTTGAGGCAATGCCTCATCAGCAAAAAGCCTTTGCTAACTTAGTTGATGCAGGTTTGGTCCACGACATGTTCGTATCAGAAAGCTTTGTCGGAGATAAGAAATTTCCGATCATCAAGTTTGTGATTGAAGCGGACAGTGAACAGCACGTTCGAGAGTTGATTGGTAACTTACCATTCCAATTTAAAGAGCTTGTCGAGGTGACTGAAATCAGAGACATCGGTAATAAGTGGTTAAACACTGAAGTCGCTTTCAAAAACTACGCAGTCGAACTCGCTTGGACAGAGCCTGAGAATCAATTCATTGTCGATGAGATTATCAGTCAAGATTTACAAATGGTTGTCGATTGGAGCGCTCAAGGCGTGATTACTTCTGCTTACTTAAAGCATCAAGAAATAGCCCAAGAGAAGCCAAACCAAAAAGCGATGATCAGACCTATCTACTCAATGGCAATATTGGCTAAAAATGAACAACAAGCTCGCGAAGTTGCCAGTCAGTTGAATGCAGTAAAGCTAGGCTTTGCTGAAGTCATGGTCAGTGAACTGGGCTTTAAACTAGATCTATAAATAAATGAGTTCTATAGATAATAAGAACTAAAGAAAATGGAAGCTATCGAAAACGAGAATTATCAAAATCAATCGATATAGCTTTCTTTCTATAGACCTCATTAGTTGTTTTAATGGCTAGGCTTTGTACTAAGGTGAGTGAGTCTGCGTGACTCACTCACCTTATTGTTATTTTATTCTAGTTACTTGCTGAGCTTATATTTGGCTTAATTATTGGCTAAACTTATCACTATTCTTTTCTATGTATGGTTTGGCATTAGCTCGACCAAACAAACACCTTTTTGATGACCTTTTTATTTATGAACACCTCGCCGAAATGAACGCCAGTAGCCCTGAAAAAATCATCTTAGATGCTTCGGGTATCGAGATGATTAACAACACACTCATTGATTCGGTCTTGGACAAGCGGGTGACTTTGTCTCCCTCAGAAGCCTTGATTCTTGAGTTCCTAGTGAAGAACAGCCCCAAAGCTGTGGGGCGCGACTTCTTGCTTGAGCATTGTTGGCCGGGCAGGGTGGTGACGGGCAGTTCGCTTAATGTTGCAGTTAAGAATATTCGTACAGCATTAGGCTCACTTCAGTGTGATTGCAAAATCTTAACGGTGCAAAAGGAAGGGTACAGTTTTAGCAGACCTCAACAGCTTGGTGGCTACCTATCTACACCCACCTCGGCTATTCAAGTTGAAGTACCTCAATATGAAGCGCCTAAAGTTGAAGCGCTTAACGTAACCTCAGCATCAAAGAGCTCGAGTACTGAACGTGGTGGCAATGAACATGAGCCAGCCTTAACGAAGCAACCAGACTCGTATAAACAACGTCAGGTTCAGCATTTTGTCGCGCGTCATCGCTCTCGTATCGCAGGAATATTAGTCAGCGCATTTCTTCTCATGCTGTTTTATCAGTTTGCTTTTTTTATGGATAAGACGAGTTATCACGGCATGGATGTTTACCACGACAGTTTGAATTTTGATCAAGAGCTTTTAACTGAGTTGAATACTGTGTCAGAGCTTGGTGTTGAGTCACTCTACCTGCATCGCATTGGCGTTGGGTGCCAGAACATTCAAGCTGTTGCTTTGATAAACGGGCGCTGGAAAGAGATGAGCCATCAGTTTAAGTCGCTCTCTTGTGACGACGACAATGACGATGAGTGAGGATAGCCGATATGAATCGTAAGTTTTGGATGCCTATCTTGTTGACGCTTTTTGTGATTCTAAATGTAGGCTTAATTTCTGGGCTCGCAACCAAAAGTACTTATAAATTCACCGCAGAATACCCGATGATAGGCTGGGAGAAAATCTCACTTCGATTGGAAAATGGTCGAGTTAAAATGCAGTACATTGGTTACGACATGGATGGGAATGTCGCTCAAACCAAGCAAATGTTTGGTGTGTTCTTACGCTGGGGGAATCACTACTACCTTTACCAATTGGACCAAGAGCAGGCCCAAGATAAACAGACATTCAATATCAAGCACTTATATATTCAACAAACCCAAGGTAAGCGCAGTGTGTTGGTATCGAATCAGCGCGGCCTTTATGTAACTAAAAAAGGCGCACCATTAGAACTTAAAGGCATCATGCATGGCGATCGATTACGTTAGTACAGCGGCTTAACGTGAATAAAACCTTTGGTTAGCTTTTACCGAGGACGTTCAGCTTAGTTTTGATAAAGTCACTGTGGTCAACGTAGAGCAGTTCCGCTGTTTTACGGATCACAGAGTCTTCGATAGGGTCAATTTCCCCGTCGGCATGCGCCACTTCCCACATCGCTTTGATTAAGTCGATTCGCACTGGCTGAGATAGGTCTCTGAGTTGCGATGTAAAGTCATACAGCGATACTGATTGCTCTACTTTCGGCTCTGCTTGCGCGAGCAGCACCTTTGCTTGTTCTTCATCTAAATCCAGCAAACGCTGCAGAAGCTGTAGCTTAGCGACTCTTTCTGATTCATTGATCTGATGGTCGGCTCCCGCCACTTCACACAACAAACTCGCGATGGCGATATTAGGTGATGTGCCTTGGTTTTTGCTTAGGTCCTGACCTTCAATCAATTGTTTAAACATTGATGTGAGAGAATTGAACATAACGAGCTCCAGTTAAAATTTGTATCGGGTTCCGTAACGCTGATAGTTATCGACTATAACCATAACTATTGGGTCTACAGAGTGTGATCGCAAGCGTCTTTACTAAAAACTGACATTACGGATACGCGAGCGATAAGGAGCACTTCCTAGTCCGGTTCCGGAAAACGTGTAACCTTACCGTCGCCACTGAGTGTCGTGATCGATTGCGGTTTCCCATCAGTGTCTAGCCTTAACTCCCCAATCGCACTGCGGTTTGAAAGGCGATAGAAGGTCTGATTGTCAGGGCTTCGCTTTTCGATCTTCAAGCGTTTACGCTTAGTGAAGTAGTTCAAAACTGAGCGAGGGCTGTATAACAGACGGTCCCATACATCGCAGAATTTGAGCAGCGGAGCAGGGAACTGATTTTTAATACCACTACAGGTGATTTGATAGATGTTCGGGCTGTTGCGACGATACCTAAGCTTGATGTCATAAGCGAAGGAGTAGTGAACGTCACCAGAAAGCACCACGAAGTTGGTCGGTGTTTTGGTATGGGTAAAGATACTGATCAGCGTATTCGCACTGCCCGGATGTGCCATCCAGTTTTCAGCGTCAATCACTAATGGCTTGCCGATTGTGGTCGCCATCTTTTGCAGTGTTTCAATAAACTTCACGCCAAACATCGGCGCAGCAGAAACGATCACCACCTTATCTTGATTCATTAACTGATGTTGGAACTCAATCAAGGCTTCCCAGTCCATTAAACCTGAAGGCTTATTCATGCGTGACTCTGAACGCCAACGACGCGTTCGAGTATCCAACACAATGACTTTGGGTGAGGTATCTATTGTGTAATGCCACTCTTCAAAGCGACTTAACATCTCAATGAAGGCTTGATGCTTGTCTGGCTCGATATTGCTAACAGAGTGAGTAGTCTCTGCATTGCCGGCTTCATTATGAGTTTGTTTAGTAATACGCGGTTGATCGACAAAAAGCTGTTTTGCTTGCTCGATAAACGTTTCGTCGAAGCTCTCCGGTTTGTTACCCCAACCCTGACACATCCAGTAAGCCGCGAGGCCGTTACCTATTACTTGAGTGGCGAACTGGTTTTGGTCGACGGCATGTTCCCAACCCACGGTAAGGTTCCAATCATCAGTCACATCGTGATCGTCAAAGATCATGTACGTTGGAATATGCGCGAACAGGCGTTGTACTTGCGGCAAGCCAGCAATGAAATCATCCATGATGACGCTTTCATCACGCCACTGTTGCTGCTCAGTCGGTGTTAATTTGCGTCCACCTTGAGTGAAGTTACTCTCAATTAAACGCTCTCGATTGACGCATTGCCACAGTGTCGGAGACCAAACCAACAAGTACATCGCGATAAACTCAGACAGCGTGACCAAGTGGTTTTCACAATCGGTAGAACTAAAAATCGGCACGCCACGGCTCGGGAAGAACTTATCGAGCATGGATTCTGAAGCGGTGTGATGCGGTAAATAGTGATGACGCTGATATAAGTGGTATTCACTGTTATACAGAGCGTCACTGCTGTTGATTTGTTTAATTTGCGAGTCGGTCGGTAAGCTCTCGCCTACAAGGCCAAGCAGTT
>NZ_JADDYK010000092.1:8612-24940 GCF_015163615.1 Vibrio sp. OPT18 | reverse complement strand
GAATCACTTGCTGAATAGCATCAAGCGTTGGGCCTGCCACATGGTCGGCGTAGATCTGATCGCCGCTCATCATCAGCATATCGGGTCTTTCAGCGACGGTTTGCTTGGCAATCTTGATATCGGCTGCGACTAAACTGTCTTTGCTTGGATGATGCGGATTACGGCAAGAGCCATGCAGAATGTAATCAGCTGAGGTCGATATCTTAAACTCAACGCGAGATTTACCATTGTAAACAAGGTGAGGGGCGAGCTCTTTTAGTGAACCTGACTCTGTGTGAATGTCATATTCAAGCAGCGTATTAGTCGGAAACTCACCTTGTAAGCGAATTAGCGTTATCCACGCATATGTACCGACTTGAATCGAATCATGCTCTTCAAGCGATGAGGTATAAAACGGTTGGTCTTGTGCTGCTCCAGAATCGTCTATTTCTTGAGTATGAAGCTCGGCTCTGCCTGTAAGAGGCGAGCTGGTGGCTAACCAAAGTACCACTTCAGTCGCGGTGGTTTTTCTTAAAATGGGTCCGGCGAGCAACAGGGGAAGAGATGATGTCGTAGAGGGTTTCAATACGGTACCTAAAATCGTTGGTGGTTAGTCGTCGTGGAGTTCTTTTGTTTCGAGCTTGTTCGTGTCTGGCTTTGTGGTTTCAAGCTTTGATGCTTCAAGTTCTACTGAGTCAGATTCTGTTGATTCAAGCTCTGTTGATTCAAGTATTTCGATAACTTCCGAGCTAGAAAGTTCATGACCCATTAGAAATATTGCCAATAGAGCATCGGCTTTGGTCTTGGTATCAGAAGGCTCGTCTAACAACAGTTCGAGCTTTTCGCGAATCATAGCAATCTCGTGCTCAACAAAGCCACGGCCTTCGTCGTCCCCTTGGTTTTCTTCGGGGGCATTATCGAATTCAAGAAATAGCATGTCACCGTCTAGGTTGGTATCCACCAAACGCTCGGGCAACCACGCCTCACCCATAACAATATCTGGATCGGAATATTTGGGTAAGTGATCTATAATGTTTTGTAATTCGGAGACTTTCACAATACTTTCATTTAACCGAGAATATTCTACATTGTAACGGTCAATGCCAAGCAAACCTAAAAATAGTTAGCCGTCATGGTTAATAAATGTCTATTCAGTAACACAATATTTATTACAAAGAGTAATTAGATAAGAATGAAGCTCAAATATTTACCGACTCTTCCTTCAACTGGGGTGGTTTTACTAGGTAGTGCTTTCCTAAGTAGCGTTTTCCTGAGTGCTAATGCGTGGGCCGCTGAAGAGCAAGAGTGGGGCATCGCTGCAATGTTCCGTACTGCGAGCATCCCTTATGACACGTCTGGTGGTGACCAATCGGTTAGCTCATTCGTACCGATGCTGTTTTTTAAGAACGATTATGTGTTCATTGACGGTACCGAGATGGGGGCATACCTCTATCAAACTGACGATGAGAAGTGGTCTTTCAATGCTATCTCTCGCATGCGTTTTATTGATATCCCAGCGTCTGAGCAGAACGCGATTGAAGGCGATACGGCGGATTTCGGTGCTCAACTGACCTACCAGCTTGATGATTCTTGGTCTGTCGAGACGGAATTAATGAGCGACAGTGAGTACAACTTCCACGGTAACTTACGTGCGAAAGCCAAGTATGAAACTGGAGATTGGGAGTTTTACCCGAGCGCGACACTTCGTTATAAAAGTGCTGATTTCAACAGTGAGTATTACTCCGCGTCTAATGAAACCATTGGTGCCGGTGTTGACTTAAATGTTGGTATTGAAACGCGTTACCATGTGGTTTCAAATTTGTACTTATTGGGTTCAACCAGTGTGACTCGATTAGACGATAATGCCTACGATTCGTCGATAGTCGAAGACCGTTATCAAGGTGAATTGTACCTTGGCTTTGGTTTCTTTAACGACAAAGAGAAAGCACCAAAACCGAAGCTGAGCAATGCGCCGTATTTACGTGTCGCCCACGGCTGGGCTACGCCATCCAATATTGGCGATATCATGAAGTTCAATCGAGAGAAAGACGAATACAACAACCAGTTGACTTCGTTCTTCTATGGACACCCGTTAACCGATGAGATCTTCGGCTTCCCATTGGACATCTACCTAACGCCAGGTATCGCGCACCACTGGAGTTCAGACGTACAATCAAGCAGCACCGAATACATTATCGCAATCAAAGCGTATTACACCTTTGATTGGCCAACTCAGTGGCGTCTAGGTGTGGCAGAAGGTATGTCTTACATCGATTCGATTACGTATATCGAAGGCTCTGAGATGGACCGTAAAGGTTACACCGCAAGCCATCTGTTGAACTACTTAGACTTCTCATTTGATGTGAACGTCGGCGACTTGATCGGTAAGAATGACTTGAACAACTTATGGTTTGGTTACTCATTGCATCACCGTTCTGCAATCTTTGAAAACGCATCCCAGTTCGGACGAATCAAAGGCGGCAGTAACTACAACACGGTTTACTTCCAATATGAGTTTTAAGCGCAGTTTTTAACGTTAGCTTTAAACCAGAGTTTACTAAGTACGACTTACATTTGACCTCGCTTTCATAGATCCTGCGAGTGTTAGTGAGATTAATCAGCCTGATAGCAAAAGGTTTTCCCTTTGCTGTCAGGCTTTTTTGTTTGAGACTTGTGATATAATCGCGCGAGTTTAATAAGTATAAGAATAGGACACGCTTTGACTTCGTCTCCGGAAAAAGCAGATAACAACAAGAATGCAGCACAGCCAAGTTCTTCACAGAGCAAAGCCAAGCCAAACCAAGCTGCATCGAAAAAGTCTGCTGAACAATCAAATACCAAAAAAGCTGATCAATCAGCGACAAACAACAAATCATCTCAGAATAGCCCAGCCTCTCTTCGTAAAGCGCTCAACGAATGTATGATGCGCGATCGCTTCCGTTTGAGTAAGCGAATTGCTGGTGCGAGCAAAATTAAGAACGAACAAGCTAAGCACGCTGTCTTTGATGAGATTGCGTTAGACATTGCTAAGTCAATGATGACGGCAACTCAGCGTGCGGCACAGAAACCAACGATTGAATACCCAGAAATTCTACCGGTTAGCCAAAAACGCGAAGACATCGCGAAAGCCATCGCTGAAAACCAAGTGGTTATCGTGGCGGGTGAAACGGGTTCGGGTAAAACCACTCAGTTACCAAAAATCTGTTCTGAGCTTGGGCGTGGCCGCTTTGGCTTAATTGGTCACACTCAGCCTCGTCGTCTTGCGGCGCGCTCGGTTGCGAACCGTATTGCTGAAGAGATGGAAACACAGCTGGGTGAGTTTGTTGGTTATAAGGTTCGATTCAACGACCAGATTTCTGACAACACCCAAATCAAATTGATGACCGACGGTATTCTACTGGCGGAAATTCAACACGACCGATTCTTAAATCAGTACGACACCATCATCATCGATGAAGCGCACGAACGTAGCCTGAACATCGATTTCATCATGGGTTACCTGAAAGAGTTGCTGCCAAAGCGTCCTGATCTGAAAGTGATCATCACGTCGGCAACCATCGATCCAGAGCGTTTCTCTAAGCACTTTAATAATGCACCAATCATTGAAGTGTCTGGCCGTACTTACCCAGTTGATACGCGTTACCGCCCATTAGGTGGTGGTGAAAGTGATTCAGACCGCGACCAAATCGAAGGCATCTTTGAAGCCGTTGATGAGCTGTGTGATGAAGGCCTTGGCGATATCTTGATCTTCATGAACGGTGAGCGAGAAATTCGTGATACCGCAGATGCATTAAGTAAACGCAACCTTCGTGATACCGAAATTGTCCCGCTTTACGCGCGTCTATCGGCCGGTGAACAGAACCGTATCTTCCAGTCTCATACTGGTCGACGCATCGTTCTGGCAACCAACGTGGCAGAAACCTCGTTAACCGTTCCGGGCATCAAGTATGTTATCGACCCGGGTACGGCGCGTATTAGCCGCTACAGCTATCGTACTAAAGTGCAACGCCTACCGATTGAGCCTGTATCTCAAGCGAGTGCTAACCAGCGTAAAGGTCGTTGTGGTCGTGTTGCGGAAGGTATCTGTATTCGTCTGTACTCAGAGGAAGATTTCGAATCACGCCCAGAGTTTACTGACCCAGAGATCCTTCGTACTAACCTAGCATCGGTTATCCTTCAGATGACAGCGCTAGGCCTAGGCGATATTCAAGCGTTCCCATTTGTTGAAGCGCCCGATAAGCGCAACATTCAAGATGGTGTAAGACTGCTTGAAGAGCTTGGTGCGATCGCAACAGCTGAACCAGCTGCAAACAAAAACAAGAACCACGGCGACGACAAGAAGAAGCTAACCGCAATTGGTCGTAAGCTGGCGAAGCTGCCTATCGATCCACGTTTAGCGCGTATGGTTATCGAAGCACCACGTAACCGATGCCTACACGAAGTGATGGTGATCGCGTCTGCGTTGTCGATTCAAGATCCGCGTGAGCGTCCATCAGATAAGCAACAATCGTCTGATGACAAGCACAAGCGCTTCTTCGATAAAGAGTCTGACTTCATCACGTTTGTGAACTTGTGGGATTACATCAAGCAGCAGCAAAAAGCGCTGTCGAGTAACCAGTTCCGCAAACAGTGTAAGCAAGATTACCTCAACTATTTACGTATCCGTGAATGGCAAGATGTGTACTTCCAAATTCACCAAGCAATGCGTGAACTGGATACTAAGTTGAATACAGAACCGGGCAGCTATGATGGCATTCACATGTCACTGCTATCAGGTCTGCTTTCGCACATCGGTATGAAAGACCAAGAGAAGAATGAGTATCAAGGTGCACGTAATGCGCGCTTCCATATCTTCCCTGCGTCTGGCTTATTTAAGAAACAACCGAAGTGGATCATGTCTGCTGAGCTGGTGGAAACCTCGAAACTTTGGGGCCGTGTTATCGCGAAGATTCAACCTGAATGGATTGAACCACTAGCGAAACACTTGATTAAACGTAGCTACAGCGAACCACATTGGTCGAAGAAACAAGCAGCGGTAATGGCACACGAAAAAGTGATGCTTTACGGAATCCCAATCGTACCTAAGCGCCTTGTGAACTACGGCGCGATTGACGCAACCGTCAGCCGTGAGTTGTTTGTACGCAGTGCATTAGTAGAAGGTGAGTGGGAAACCAAACATGCTTTCTTCAAGCAGAACCGTAAGCTTTTACAAGAAGTCGAAGAGCTAGAGCATAAATCGCGTCGTCGTGACATCTTGATCGACGATGATGAACTGTTCGATTTCTATGACCAGCGTGTTGGTGAAGAGGCGGTATCTGGCCGTCACTTTGATACATGGTGGAAGAAGACCAGTCAGAAAACCCCTGAGCTGCTGAACTTCGAAAAGTCGATGCTGTTCCGAGGCGATGCTAGCCACGTTACCGATTTGGATTACCCGAACTTCTGGCATCAAAACGGTATTAAGCTCAAGCTGAGCTACCAATTTGAGCCGGGCGACGATAACGATGGTGTAACGGTACACATTCCGCTGCCTATCTTGAACCAGATCGACCAGAACGGTTTTGATTGGCAGATCCCGGGTCTACGTCAAGAGCTAGTGATTAGCCTGATTAAGTCGTTACCTAAAACGCTACGCCGTAACTTTGTGCCTGCGCCAAACTACGCTGATGCTTTCTTGGCACGTGTGACACCACTTGAAGCACCGTTACTGGATTCTCTTGAGAAAGAGCTACGCCGCATGACGGGCGTGGAAGTAGTGCGTGATGACTGGAAGTTAGACCAGATTCCAGAGCACTTAAAGGTAACATTCCGCGCTGTCGATCATCGCAAGCGTAAGCTGAAAGAACAGAAAGATCTGCATGAGCTGAAAGAGAGCCTGAAAGACAAGGTTCAAGAAACGCTTTCCAAAGTAGCAGACGATGACATCGAGCAGCAGAACCTGCATACGTGGAGCTTTGGTGAATTACCAAAAGTCTACCAACAGAAACGTGGCGGCTACGATGTTAAAGCCTTCCCTGCGCTGGTGGATACCAAAGACAGCGTAGAGATCAAACTGTTCGAAACCGAGCAAGAGCAGATCTCGGCAATGAAATCGGGTCAGCGTCGTTTAATCCTGTTGAACGTGCCATCACCGATCAAATACTTGCACTCTAACCTGCCGAACAAATCGAAACTTGGCTTGTACTTCAACCCATACGGACAGGTACTCGATCTTATCGATGACTGTATCGCTTGTGGTATTGATAAGCTGATTGAAGAGAAGGGCGGTTTGGTTTGGGAACCAGAGCAGTTTGAAGCACTGAAAGAACACGTACGTGCAGAGCTAGGTGATACGGTTGTTGAGATTGCTCAACAGGTTGAAACCATCCTAACCACGGCATTCAGCATCAGTAAAAAGCTGAAAGGACGCGTGGATCTTTCAATGGCATTCGCACTTTCTGACATAAAAGCTCAAGTAGAAGGTTTGATTTTTAAAGGTTTTGCCACAGAATGTGGGTGGAAACGCCTGCCGGATATTCTACGCTATATGAGAGCGATTGAACGCCGCATGGAAAAACTGCCAATTGACCCGAACAAAGATCGTCTTCACATGATCAAAGTTGAGTCAGTAATGAATGATTACAAAGAACTGCTGAATAAAATTCCAAAAGGGATCGCGGTTCCAGAAAATGTAAAAGAGGTGCGTTGGATGATAGAAGAGCTTCGTGTAAGCTTCTTCGCACAGCAGCTTGGCACGCCTTACCCAGTATCAGATAAGCGTGTTAAAAACGCGATTGATGCTTGCTAAAGGAATAAAGCTAGACGCAATGGCAAGGTTTGGGTATAAATCTTGCTTATTGCATTACTAATTGAATAGTTATTACATACAGGGCGACTTGGTGGCAATTTATTACCACTCAAGGCCTGCCACTAGGACGAAAAAGGTCGAATATGAAAAAAACGTTATTGGCACTAGCACTACTAGGTGCATCTTCAACAGCAATGGCTGATTCTTGGTTGTACGGCGGTGTAATGGGGGGCCAAAACTCATTAGGCAACAAAGAAGAAACAGCGATGGGTATCCACGTGGGTACAGGCATCCTTCCACTAATCGGTGTTGAAGCGGGTTACTGGGATCTAGGTTCTTTCGACAGCGTTAAGTACGGCAACCGTGACCTAACAAACCTAGATGCAAGCACTGCTTACCTAGCGATCAAACCAAGCATCGATTTCGGTCCTCTTCACGTATACGCGAAAGCTGGTCTTCACTCTTACGATCTTAAATCTGACGGCTTCAAGCAATCAGGTGAAGATGTAATGTACGGTGTAGGCGCTGAATACTTCATCTTTGGTCCACTATCTGTAGGCGCTAGCTACCAAAACTTCAAAATGAAAGATGACGACTCAGGCGTATTCACGCTAAACGCAACTATCCACCTACTGTAATTAAACAGTAAAACGATCGTAAATAACGGTCGGATAGTCGTTAAAGAGTTCGTGAGAATTTATAAAAAATGCCAGCTTGATAGCTGGCATTTTTGTATCTGTTAACCGGGTAATTGCAACTCTGTTTTCTTATAACAGGTAGCGAGCAGACGGTTACTTTTTACTGTTTAGAATACGCTGGATTCTTGGGTTAATCGCTTTGCCGTGTTGGCTTTCGTACTCTTCACGTTTTAAATCGTTCAGGTTCTTCACTGAGTTAGCGGCAAGCAGGAATTGCGGCAACTCCGTTTCTAGCATGCCTTTTTCATCCAAACGCTTTGCTTCCAAGTAGTACTTCTTAAACAGACCATCCAACTTGTTCTCAGCGGTGCGCTTCAAGTCGTACAGTTTGTTTTGGATTAACCACTTTTCAATCTTGTTTACCGCAGTGCGCGACAATACACGGATACGGCTATCCAGCAACTCTTCTTCCGTCAAAGAATCTTTCAGGATCCACAGTTCACCCATTTGCGGCGGCCAACTGTTGCCAAGCTGAATACGCTCGTGACAGTGCATTAGCACGCGGTTAAGGCCGTCTGAATCAACAGAGTTAGCAAACTCAATAAACTTACCGCTTGGCTCACTACCGTACTGATATTCCCACTGTGTTTCGTACACGCTCAAGAAAGAGCCAAACACGTGAATACACCAATCCGTTAATTCCAATTCTGCAGGATCTTGATCAACAACAGGTACTTGTTGAGACGCACCAGAATCCGCAGCTTGTGCAGCCGCTACTTTCACTTCGGTACTTTGCGCTTCAATCACTTCAGGTACTAATGGACCTGTAGCGTCAGGTACAACAGGTTGAGCTGGCTCAGAAGGTTGGCTTTTTGCCTTTTTGAATGAGCTGCTGCCTGAAGCGTTCAGATGGGCTAAGCTTTTGTCGATACCCATTTCCTTGAGCTTGTCCTGCATTTCCTGAATATTGAGAGGTCTTCTGCTGTTGTTGTCTTTCATTTTGCTTCTCGTTAACTAACCAGTACTGCAACTTAGATTCGATGCGTGATATTGGCATTAGTTCATTGGCTTTGGCTTTATACCAGAGGACAAATTTTTTCCATACTAAACTATGGTCACCAGCAAGGCCGGAGAATTTAAACGCACGTTCCGCCCATGTTGGAATGATCTCTTCATCCAAATCATGCGTTGAAACGGTGTTGCTGTTCATTGAGCCTCGGCCTTGTGGGCGAGGGGCCTGTTGCATGTGTTGCATTGGCGCCGGAGCAGGCTGAAACTTAGGTGCAGGTGCAGGTGCAGGTGCAGGTGCAGGTGCCGTAGAGTAGACCGGAATACTATTGGTCGGTTGAACCTCAACGTGCGCCGCAGCTTGCTCTTGCTCAATGAGCATTTTGAAAACGTGAATCTCTTTTTTATCTCGATAATCTACTTTCACCTTATCGAGAAAACCTTGGTCGACTAAACACTTAAGACAGTCGGCTAAACCAAACGTAGAGAGAGCACAAAGTTGACCTGCTGTTTGTAGGCACACATTGGTGTAGCCGAATTCGTCAGCACCGTCTGCAAGCATCAATAAAACCAGCTTTTCTGCAGGGCTAGAAGTATTCACTTGCCAAGCTAAGTAAGAATATTTGGCGCTCAATATCGTGTTCTCAAAAAAGGTAAGTCGTTGTCACTATTGTAAGTCACCCCTTACCGAATTTATAGCAACTTAACAGAAAACGGCATTAGTGAGACAAATAATAACCATAAGGAGAGGTCAGACCCAGAAACTTAGCATAAGCCAACAAATTTTTGGTTGTGAGCTACTTGAGTTGCTATGTTGAAATGAGCAACAGAACGAATAAATACCTAAAACAGTAAGGGTTTATACCCGCCAAGGAAGGACACGACAGAAGGAGACTGTATGCCAACCAGTGTGGAATTCACCATGATGCCGGAAAACGGAACCTCGTTTACCAAGACAGAATGGGAATTGAAGAAAGAAGAGATTAAAAAGCGAAAGCCAGAAGTACTTAAACATATCGATAAATCGACTCATATGTCTCAAGGCTTTCGTCTAGTCAATAACAAGGCTTATCAACAAGCATTGGCTGAATTGAAAGCCAGCTTACAAGGACAATCCTTTCGCAATACCGATCAGGGCAAAGTCGCGCAGTTGATGTATTCGATCCTAACAGACGACAACGCATTCAAAACTTACCTGAGCGAAGAGATGCAAGGCAATGTGGTGAGTTCAACCAACGGCTCTTCAAAGATCATGTCGAAGGGGGCGAGCTTTAAAGCCAAGAACCAACTGGCGAATGCCCATCTAAAGCGTAAGCAGTTATTCATGATGTATCGTGACATCATTCAAGCGCAAGAAGAGCTAAAAGAGTTCTCTAAGCATGTTGTCTCAATGTTCAATGGTAAGCTATCGGTTCCACCGGGCGCGTATGGTGGTATTAAGAGCTTCAATGGCGCATTGGATAAGATCACCAACCGAAACCCGCTAGACGATATTGGTGACCTCAAAGACTGTGCCCGCATGACCATTGAGTTCGACAGCGTAAAAGCGATGTCAGCGGCGAAGGTGTTTATATCAAGAACTAAAGAGTTCAGAGACCTAGAACACTACCAGTCTGCTTTGAAAGATCGCTATGGATTTGGTTCTCAGTTATCCGGGCTCGACCGTTTCAATACCAAAGCGCAAAAGTCGGGATACAAAGACATCAAGTTCTTCTTGAAGATGCAAAACGGCATCATTGGTGAGTTACAGCTCAACATATCGGGTATGTTGGTCGCCAAAGAGAAAGAACATGTGATTTACGATATCTTGCGTGATGCTAAAGAGGGTGCCAAAACCTTCACCATCGTTAATAAAGATGTGTTGGACAAAGTGAAACACCACATGAGCCCAGAGTGGTTCCAATTTATTGATACCCGTATTCCTGGCGTGAGGCCACAACTGATGATCGTTAGGCAGATGTTGAGCCGACTGAACGGTAGCACGGTGTCGTCGTTAACTGTCAGTGAAACCGAGTCAGAAGCCTTGAAGACCATTAGCCTCGCATTGTATGCACAAGGTGAGAATGGCAAGGCACTGCTTTAGTCGGTATTACCTGAGCTCTAACTTCTAGGGTGTGTCAGCTTTAAACACTCATCAGGGGCTATGAAACCTTCCAAGCCAGCGATTTTGGTAGTCGCTGGCTTAATTGTACGTAGTGTAGTGACTATTGATGATCCTCTTAGCTATTTCCCATTTATTTTCTATCTATTCACAAATTGTATTTAATTTATAAAACACCTTGATATGATCAATATTTGCGCTATTATGACGATAAGTCAGAAATGACGAAGCGTCACAAAATGGTTAACTACATGAATTTACTATTCGTGTTAATATATTGGATAGGAGTGTTTTAAATACTGGCGAAGCTTAGATGATAGCTAAGCTAAAATACGGACTGAGAAATTATGTTTGGCTTTGGTTGTAAAGGCGATAAACAAGGTATCTTTGGTTGTAAAGGCGTGTTGTCTAAAAAGCAGCAGTCTATCGCAGACCGAGAAGTAGAATTGATGTTGTTAGCAAAAGATCTGGTTCGAGAGCAAGGGTTCGGAAACCTCACGATGGATAAGCTAACGGCAGCGAGCTCTTATTCAAAAGGTACGATATACAATCACTTTTGCAGCAAAGAAGACGTAGTTTTAGCCTTGTGTATTCACTCTTTAAAGGCCGAAGCATTAATGTTTGCTCGTTCTGGAGAGTTTGAAGGCAACACACGCGAAAAGGTCGTTGCATTACACGTTGCTTACCGAATCTATGTTCGCATGGAGCCGGTACTATCAACTTGTGCGATCATGGCAAAAAGCCCGTGGGTACTAGAGAAAGCGTCTAGTGCACGCGTATCCGAGATGAATGAACTGGAAGAATTGGTGATTGAACAAGCCGATTTAATGGTTAACCAAGCAGTCGATGCTGGTGACCTAAAATTCCCTTCTGGTATGGGTTCAGACGCCATCGTGTTTGCAAACTGGTCAATCGCATTTGGTTCAAATGCCTTGTCACAGAATGCTTCAAACAGTCATTGTATTAAGCGGTTACAAGACCCGTATTCAGTATTATACAACGCGAACATGCTACTAGACGGCCTCAACTGGCAGCCTCTTTCTACTGATTGGGACTACCGCAAAACTTGGCGTCGTGTAGAGCAAGAACTGTTCAGCGAAGAGATTGCCTACTTAGAATCTGTAGGTCGATAGCTTCCATTAAACCCACTCATGTGGGTTTATTAATAACCATTAGTGACGATTCGTCATAAACTTAAGTTTAGCCTAGTGTGGTTTTGGTTTTCTTGAGTATATGACTAAGAATTGTGTTTTTGTCAGCTTCGGCTGGCTTTTTAAGACACAACTATGACGAATCGTCACAAATGGAGACTGTGATGGAACATGACAGCCAGAAGCCAGCTTTCGATCACCAAAATCGAGATAACCGTAACGTCGATAGCGTAAACGGGGATCTAAATAACAGTTGGCACTCAATACCGACCAAGCGTTCGTTTATCGTTCTGCTGGTGGTTTTTTCAATCATCATTCTCTCTGCATTAGGGGCAAAGAACCTCTACTTTAGAGGGGACTACAACATCTTCTTCGAAGGCACCAACAAACAGTTGATGGCGTTCGATGAAATCCAAACTACCTTTGCGAAAACCGACAACCTCGCGATTGTTGTCGCACCTGAAGGCGGCAATGTCTTCACCCCTGAAACCCTCACCTTAATTCAAAACCTCACGGTCGATGCGTGGCAGATCCCGTACTCAAGCCGTGTCGATTCGCTGGCCAATTATCAGCATACCGAAGCCGTTGAAGATGACCTCTTAGTGGAAGACCTGCTGTATGAAGAGTACGAGCACACGCCCGAGCGAATCGCCAAAGTCAAACAGATCGCCCTAAACGAACCACTGCTTAAGAATGCCTTGGTGTCAGCCTCTGGCGACGTGACCATTGTGAACGTCACCGTGCAATTGCCAGAAGTGGATAAAACCGCGGAAGTGCAAGAGGTGATTACGGCCATCAACGCCATGATTGGCAAGTACCAAGCTCAGTACCCAAATGTTGAATTCCATAAAGCGGGCATCATAGCCATGAACAACGCCTTTATGACCTCGGCTCAAGAAGACAGCTCAACGTTGGTGCCATTAATGCTGCTAGTAGTATTGGTGTTCCTGACCTTTATGTTGCGTTCGTTCTTTAGTGTGGTGGCGACACTTATTGTGATCATCTCTTCAATTGTCGCAACCATGGGTTTATCTGGTTGGGCAGGGATGTTCTTGAGCACCGCGACGGTTAACGTTCCAACCTTGGTATTAACCCTTGCCGTTGCCGATTGTGTTCACGTGATTGTGACCATGAGACAAGCCATGCAGCGCGGTATGGAGAAAGCACAAGCCATTCAATACAGCATCAAGCTCAATGCGATGCCGATTCTGATCACCTCGGTGACCACTGCGATTGGTTTCTTGATGATGAACATGTCGGACTCTCCAGTGCTACGTGATTTCGGTAACTTGTCGGCACTAGGCGTACTCATCGCGTGCTTCCTATCTGTAACTATGTTGCCTGCATTGTTAAAACTGCTGCCAGTTAAACGTCTATCTGCCAATCCTAAGGCGGCAGACAAAGTCACCTTTATGGATAAGCTCGGTGATTTTGTCGTTACCAACCGCAAAGCACTGCTGCCTGTTTCAACTCTTGTGATTGTCGGTGCTGCTGCGTTAATTCCACTCAACAAAGTAAACGATGAGTCGGTGAAGTATTTCGATACCTCAAGCGAATTCAGACAAGCGGCCGACTTCATGGAAGAGACCGTAAGCGGCATGACGACTCTCAGTATCGCAGTGAAAACCAACGAGTCTCAAGCGATTGCTGATCCTGTGTTCTTGCAAGCGATTGGCGACTTTACCGAGTGGCTACGCGTTCAACCAGAAACCGACCATGTGGCAACGCTTTCTGATGTTTACATGCGTTTGAATAAGAACATGCACGGCGATGATGACAGCTATTACCAGCTACCGCTTAACCGAGAGCTAGCCGCGCAATACCTACTGCTTTACGAGATGTCTCTGCCGTATGGCTTGGACTTGAACAACCAGATCAACGTCGATAAGTCATCGATCAAAATGGTACTCACGGTCGACAACCTAGGCAGTGTGGAATTGGTGGAACTCGAAGAGCGTATTTACTCATGGTTTGCCGCTAATGCGCCTCAGTATGAAGTGGTCGCGTCGAGCCCATCACTGATGTTTGCTCACATTGGCGAAACCAACATGGCGAGCATGCTATCAACTCTGCCTATTACCTTAGTGCTTATCTCTGGCTTGATGATCTTTGCATTGCGCTCGGTTCGCTTAGGCATGATCAGCCTAGTGCCAAACATTGCGCCTGCGATTATTGGCTTTGGTTTATGGGCGCTTATTTCTGGTGAAATCAACCTCGGTTTGTCAGTCGTGGTCACGCTCACGTTGGGTATCGTGGTCGATGATGCGGTGCACTTCTTAAGCAAATACCAGCGCGCCAGAATGGAAGGGAAATCAGCAGAGGAAGCGGTTCGATACGCCTTCCACACCGTTGGACGCGCATTGTGGATCACTACTGTCGTACTCGTAGCAGGCTTCTCTGTGCTGGCGATGTCGAGCTTCAGACTCAACTCCGATATGGGCTTACTCAGCGCGATTGTGATTTTCATTGCGTTGGTAGTCGACTTCATCTTGCTACCGAGCCTACTGATGATCTTCGACAAACAGACTCACTACTCAGATAAACCTCAGCACGAACCACAATCACCTAAAACAGATCCATCTAGATCAGCGCAAGCTAACCCAGCCGGCGAACTGTCTACTTCGACCAAATAAGGAATCGTCAGCCTGCTGCGGTGGGCTGACTCAAGGAGAAATTTATGAAAAGCGTTAAACAAACATTCGTTACCACATTACTGACCGCCAGCTCATTAACGATGGCCGCGCTATTAGCCTTCCCAGTGTTAGCAGACCCTGCGAAAGGCCTAGAAATTGCCGAGCAACGCAAAGCCGTGGATATGGGGTGGGGCGATTCTGTCGCGACCATGGAGATGCTACTTCGCAACAAACAGGGCGAAAGCAGCTCGCGTCTAATGCGATTGAAGTCGTTAGAAGTGGATGACGATGGCGACAAAGGGCTGACAATTTTTGATGAGCCTCGCGACGTAAAAGGCACGGCTTTCTTAAACCATTCACACATCTCTAAATCGGATGACCAATGGTTGTATTTACCTGCTCTGAAACGTGTAAAACGCATCTCTTCACGCAACAAATCGGGCCCGTTTATGGGCAGTGAATTTGCTTACGAAGACTTAAGCTCGTTTGAGCTAGAAAAGTACACCTTCAACTACATTGAAGACGCCAAAATCGAAGGCGTCGATACCTTTGTCTTGGAGCAAGTACCGACCGACAAAAACTCTGGCTACACCATGCAGAAAGTATGGCTAGACCAACAATATTACCGCCCCGTTCAAGTGGAGTTTTACGACCGTAAAGGCGCATTGCTGAAAACCCTGTCGTTCCAAGACTACAAACAATACCTAAACCAATACTGGCGCGCGCACACCATGTCGATGCAAAACCATCAAACAGGAAAAAGTACCGTCTTAACCACGACAGATTTAGCGTTCCAGACCGGTCTTAAGGACAAAGATTTCCAGAAAAACACACTGAAACGTGCAAAGTAAGGCAAGAATATGAAAAGGATTGTGTTAACAGGAACGCAGTTATCTTTAACCTTGGCGGCGACAGTTGGGCTTATGCAGGTGTCGTTGCCATGTGTGGCGGCTGGATTTAGCTCTGAGTTCGTAGAACAGGTCACGCCGGAACTCGCAGGGCAGGTTAACCTTGAACACAGGCAGTTCTTTAGCGACGGCTTGCAAGGGCAAGATAAAGGGCAAAGCTCACTGGTTTTGCAGCCAGAGTTTTATTGGGAACAACAAGAGGGCAACGGCAGTTTTACCTTCACGCCGTTTTATCGGTTAGACAGCGAAGACGATGAGCGAACCCATGGTGACGTTCGTGAAGCTTTGTACCTCACGTATTGGGATGATTACGAACTGCGAGCGGGTGTTGGCAAGGTGTTTTGGGGCGTCACCGAATCGGCGCATTTGGTGGATGTGGTAAACCAAACCGATGCCATTGAATCGGTCGATGGCGAATCGAAGTTAGGTCAGCCAATGGTCCACTTCACATCAATCAAAGACTGGGGAACCATAGACGCCATGCTACTGCCGTATTTTCGTGAGCGTACCTTCGCTGGGGAAGACGGCAGATTAAGGCCAACTGTGCCCATATCGGACGATGCGCTTTACGAATCTTCGCGAGAAGAAAAGCACGTCGATGTAGCATTGCGTTATAGCCAAATGTACGGCGATTGGGATGTCGGTTTAAGTTATTTAGGTGGTACGAACCGTGACCCTTATTACCGTGTGGAAGGCAATCAGCTCAAGCCGTATTACGCGCAAATGCAGCATTTCGGGCTCGATGTTCAAGGCATTATCGGTGACTGGTTATGGAAGCTGGAAAGCATTTATCGCGACAGTTACGACAACCACACAGGCGTAGCAACAGGCTTTGAATACACTTGGGTTGGGGCGCTTGAATCATACTGGGACATAGGCTTCATTGCGGAATACTTGTATGACAGCCGAGGCAATAACGCCCAAACCATCGGCCAAAACGATGTGTTCCTTGGTGCACGTTTTGCCTTGAATGATGAAGATGGCACCGAAGTGCTTACAGGTATTACTCAAGACTTAGATAACAGCGATGTCTACAGCGCGAAGCTCGAAGCATCAAGCCGCATCAATAACAACCTTAAGTGGCGATTAAATGCTTGGTTGTTTGAGAACGAAACCCCAGAAG
>NZ_JADDYK010000092.1:0-8560 GCF_015163615.1 Vibrio sp. OPT18 | reverse complement strand
ACTTGTTGTTCTTCGCTCGAAAGGATGATTTTGTTGAGGTAGCGTTGGAATATTATTTCTAGTGTTAGTTTGGTGGGACGTTCTTGTTAAAGGGGGCGTCTCAGATTTAAGACGCGCTATATTTATAATGTTCAACGTCATCTTTTTATAAAATAGAGCAAATAATCGAATAGTCCCACAGGTAAGATGGTTATATTTTTCGAATATCTATAACCTCCGAATATGCATGTAAATCGTGCTGGTGGTATCGGCCCTAAGGGATCTATGAGTTTATTTAATTGGGATCAAAACTTTGAAACAGGCATTGGTGTTGTAGATGAACAACATCAATACCTTGTTGGTTTTATCAACCACTACGGAAATCTTTTGTCAGAGAATACAATCTCTATAGACGACATTAACATCGCTTTACTCGATCTCATGCGCTATGCCGAATTTCACTTTAAAGAAGAAGAATCTTTGATGAGAGATTGCGGTGTACATCAGTTACACATTGAAGAACACATCAAAGTGCATCGTGTGTTTATGCAAGATATCTACAGTATGCAAGCTTTCATCTTGGAAGAAGATCAGGTGTCAGCACGGCAGTTATTAGACTTCCTCATCCATTGGCTTGCTTACCATATCCTCGGCATCGACCAAAACATGGCACGACAAATCACCGCCATAGAAGAGGGCGCAACACCTCTACAAGCCTTTGAAGCAGAAGAAAAGCAGCAAGACTCTTCGACTGTCCCGTTGTTGGCGGCGCTTAATGGCCTGTTTGAACAAGTCTCTGAACGAAACAAACAGTTGTTACGCTTTAATCAGTTACTCGAAGACAAAGTCGAGGAACGGACGGCAGAATTGAAACGAGCGAGTAAGAAACTTGAAGAACTGTCGTTAACAGACTCACTCACTCATTTACCAAACCGCCGCAGTGCCTTTAAACAGTTAGCGCTACATTGGCAAGACTCCAAAGAACTGGGCATGCCTTTAGTGTGCATTATGATTGATGCCGACAACTTCAAGCGCATTAATGACACAAGTGGTCATGATGCAGGTGACTTGGTGCTACAAACCCTCTCGCGTGAACTGAAAAATACGTTCCGTAATGATGATATTGTTTGCCGGTTAGGTGGCGATGAGTTCTTGGTTATTTGCCCTAACACCGACCTCAAAGGAGGCATGCACATCGCGGAAACGGCTCGCCAGAAAGTGTCTGAATTAGAGGTTGAAACCAGTCATCAAGTTTGGATTGGCAGTATTAGTGTCGGTGTGGCTGAAATAACCCAAGAATTCGGCTCAATGAACGAGTTAATTAAAGCCGCCGATGAGTCCGTCTATTTAGCAAAAAACGCAGGCAAAAACAGTGTTTGTTCGATTCAGATTTAAAACTGGTTTATTTCAAGTTCAGATCTAAGTTCGCTTTAGTTTTAGAGCTCGGTTCACTTGAGATTTAGAACTCAGCTCCCTACAAATCTAGAGCCCCGCTCACTTCCAAACAAAGGAGTGGCACTCGTATTTGTGCCACTTCCTCTTACTCCTCATTAATATCCTGTTAAATTTGCCGTGTTTTTAGTCAATAACTTGCTCTTTTAACGATTCAATTTGGCATTGGTTGCGTGTTTGATTACTATGTGTAGCTATCTAAAAAAACTAATCATCCGATACGGACACTACCAACTGGTAGATGAGGAAATGATGCAACATCTAGAAGAGATCATTGCTAATGCAACGACTGCTATTGATACAGCAGATTCGTTAGTCGCACTTGATGAAGTGCGAGTTCAGTATTTAGGTAAGAAGGGTGAACTAACTCTTCAACTACAAAGCCTAGGTAAACTTCCACCTGAAGAGCGTCGCACTGCTGGTCAAGAGATCAACAAAGCGAAAGGTGCTGTTCAACAAGCGATCGCAGCTCGCAAAGACGCACTTCAACGTGCAGAGCTTGAAGCGAAACTAGCTGAAGAAACTATCGATGTGAGCCTACCAGGTCGTCGCATTGAGAACGGTGGTCTTCACCCAGTTACTCGCACAGTTGAGCGTATCGAACAGTTCTTTGGTGAGCTTGGCTTTAGCACTGAGTCTGGCCCTGAGATCGAAGATGCATTCCACAACTTTGATGCACTAAACATCGCAGACGATCACCCAGCTCGTACTGATCACGATACTTTCTTCTTCAACCCTGATCTAATGCTACGTACGCACACTTCTGGTGTTCAAATCCGTACGATGGAAAACGGCAAACCGCCATTCCGCTTCATTGCTCCGGGTCGTGTTTACCGTAACGACTACGATCAAACTCACACGCCAATGTTCCACCAAGTGGAAGGTATGTTAGTTGATGAGAACGTAAACTTCGCACAACTTAAAGGCATTCTTAACGATTTCCTTTGTAACTTCTTTGAAGAAGAAGTTGAAGTGCGTTTCCGTCCTTCATTCTTCCCGTTCACAGAGCCTTCAGCTGAAGTTGACGTGAAACGTAAAGATGGCAAATGGCTAGAAGTTCTAGGCTGTGGCATGGTTCACCCTAACGTACTTCGCTCTGTTGGCATCGACCCTGAGAAATACTCTGGTTTTGCATTCGGTATGGGTGTAGAGCGTCTAACGATGCTTCGTTACGGCGTAAATGACCTTCGTGCGTTCTTCGAGAACGACCTTCGTTTCCTTAAACAATTCAAGTAATCCGGGGCAGTCAAAACTATGAAATTCAGTGAATCTTGGCTACGCGAGTGGGTTAAACCTGCAATTAACAGCGAAGAGCTAGCTCACCAAATCACTATGGCTGGTTTGGAAGTTGACGATGTAGAACCTGTTGCTGGTGAATTCACCGGCGTTAAAGTAGGTAAAGTGGTTGAGTGCGGTCAGCACCCAGACGCAGACAAACTACAAGTTACAAAAATTGATATCGGCGAAGAAGAGCTTTTAGACATCGTTTGTGGTGCATCTAACTGTCGTCTTGGCCTAACTGTGGCAGTAGCAACAGTTGGCGCAGTACTTCCTGGTGACTTCAAAATCAAGAAAGCAAAACTACGTGGCGTTCCATCGCACGGCATGCTTTGTTCTTTCTCTGAGCTAGGTATCGACGTAGAGTCTGACGGCATCCTTGAGCTGCCAGAAGGCACTACGCTAGGTATGGACGTACGTGAGCTTCTAGAGCTTAACGACGTAACTATCGACGTAGACCTAACAGCAAACCGCGCAGACTGCTTCAGCATCCGTGGTCTTGCTCGTGAAGTTGGCGTACTAAACCGCGCAGACGTTACAGAGCCAACAGTTGAAGCTGTTGCAACAAGCATTGAAGACACAGTATCTGTTGAAATCAAAGCAACTGATGCTTGTCCACGTTACCTTGGCCGTGTGGTTAAGAACGTAAACGTGAAAGCGGAATCTCCAATCTGGATGCAAGAAAAACTGCGCCGTTGTGGTATCCGTTCAATCGACCCAGTTGTAGACATCACAAACTACGTGATGCTAGAGCAAGGCCAACCAATGCACGCATTTGATCTTGCTAAGATCGAAGGCGGTATCGTGGTTCGTCTAGCAGAGCAGGGCGAAAAGCTAACACTTCTAGATGGCAACGAAGCTGAACTAAACAGCAACACACTTGTTATCGCAGACCAAAACAAAGCACTAGCAATCGCTGGTATCTTTGGCGGTCAAGATTCAGGTGTTACGACTGAAACAACTGACGTACTTCTTGAAGCTGCATTCTTCGCACCGGATCACATCCGTGGTCGCGCACGAGCTTACGGCCTTCACACAGATTCTTCTCTACGTTTCGAACGTGGTGTGGATTCAACACTACAAGCAGCAGCAATGGAGCGTGCAACACAGCTTCTAGTTGAAATCTGCGGTGGTGAAGTTGCGCCAGTAAACGGCAGCGAATCTGAAGCTGATCTACCAAAAGCAAACGTAGTTGCTCTACGTCGCGCTAAGCTAGACAGCCTACTAGGTCACGAAATCCCATCTACAGACGTAGTGGAAATTCTTACTCGCCTAGGTTGTAACGTTGAAACGACAGAAGCTGGTTGGACGGCAACGTCTCCATCTTGGCGTTTTGATATCGCAATCGAGCAAGACCTAATTGAAGAAGTAGGTCGTATCTACGGTTACGATAACATTCCAAACCAAGCGCCTAAAGCGGCACTTAAAATGAATGACCACAAAGAAGCTGACCAACCGCTTAAGCGCGTTCGTGACCTTCTTGTAGACCGTGGCTACCACGAAGCAATCACATACAGCTTCGTAGAACCAGAACAGCAAAAACTTGTTGTACCTGGTGTTGAGCCGCTAATCCTGCCATTCCCAATCTCTGCGGACATGTCAGCAATGCGTCTTGGCCTAATCCAAGGTCTTCTAAACACAGTGGTTCACAACCAGAAGCGTCAACAGTCTCGCGTTCGTCTATTCGAATCAGGCCTACGTTTCATCCCTGAAGCAACTGCTGAAAACGGCATGCGCCAAGAAATGATGCTTGCGGGCGTTATCTCTGGTACTCGTGGTGAAGAGCACTGGGACATTGCAACTAACACTGTAGATTTCTTCGATCTTAAAGGTGACCTAGAAGCCGTTCTTGAGCTTTCTGCAAACGAAATCGCATACAGCTTCAAAGCTGCTAAGCACCCAGCACTTCACCCAGGTCAAACTGCGGCTATCGTAGTAGACGGCAAAGAAGTGGGTATCATTGGTACTGTTCACCCAGAACTAGAGCGTAAGTTTGGTCTTAACGGCCGTACTATCGTATTCGAAATCGAATGGGCAGCTATCAACACTCGCGTGCTTCCAGAAGCAGTAGCCGTATCTAAGTTCCCTGCAAACCGTCGTGATATCGCAGTCGTTGTTGACGAAGCAGTTGCTTCTGGCGACATCGTAGAAGCGTGTATCGCAGCTGGTGGCGAATTCCTAACAGGCGCTAAACTGTTCGACGTATACGTTGGTCAAGGCGTTGAAGAAGGTAAGAAGAGCCTAGCAATCGCACTTAGCCTACAGTCTGTAGAGCGCACACTTGAAGATGCAGACATCGCTGGTTCAGTAGATGCTATCGTAGCTTCAATCTCAGAGAAATTCGGCGCAGCACTTCGCGACTAATCTCTTCTGATAGATAGAAAACCAAAGGCCTCGCATTGCGAGGCCTTTTTTTGTTTCGGTGGGTAAGGAGTCGGGGGCTGACTCTTCATTGGGCAGAAATTAGCCACGAATTTAATTTTATTAGTAGAGTTTAGGCTAGATTTTCCCATGGAATTACCCCAAGATAGTTACTGTAGAGGATAAATAGATTAACCACTACAGCGAGTCTAGCTATCGGTTGTTTTAGTAACCTAATTCACTAAAGCCCCTATTGCGACTTAGAAAGTAGACACTAAGACCATTAATTATTGTTATAGTCTTGGATTCAATAACTTAATCACTGGTGCTGTGTCTATGTGTTTTGGTATGTATGGTTCGTCACCTTTTTGTATGGCCATACAATCGAAATCATTTTCGCCAATTTCCCAAGCCCAACGAACCGATAAATTGTTAATAATAATACCCAATTTGCCACTGTGCGTATCCGATCGTTCGTTATTTCTTAACATTGCGTCGCAACCAAAATAACAGCGACCAGTTTTCTCATACTCAAGTAAGAAACGTTCTAAGTTTTCATTACTATTGGGTGTCATAGTATTAATACGACTTATCATTGTCATCAATTTATTCTTATTAACACTATTTATATTCTCAGAAACAATCACCCTGTAGTGAGCAGCATCATTGACAGAGATGCCTTTGACTATTACTACTCTTAATCTATTGCTTTTGTCATTTATGCCAACTTCATCGAGTAAATCAGAAAAGACTGCTGAACCTTCATTAGTGTTCTCAAATAGCAAATACAAACCAGGTATGTCATTAGGAAAATTACTGAATCCAACACCAGCCCATTTAGCTTTGTCCCACAACCTCGGCTTAATCAGCCCTTGGATTGACATATCTTGATGATGAATACCTTCAGGATTAGTGAGATATTCAGGTGGAGCCCCAACACCTTTATTTAAATTAGTTGGCGAATTAAGTAATTCCGGCTTAGGGTAATCCTTGTCCCACGCTTCAGTACGAAGCATAGGGTAGTTTTTTGAATCAGGTCTGTGAGCGAAGAGATCTTTTACCTTTGTATCTAAATCGTTCCCTAAAACATTATTTGAAGCATTAAAACAGGCGCCGAAAGATATCGACCTATCTAGCGCTCCATCTTCAAAGATCATTCTTTCAATGGATTTTGTATCATGGAACATGAACATTTCGGGTAATAATTCAAAAATCAATTCCTTAAACCAAGCCTGCACGATGGCTTGTCCTTCAAGATAAAAAGCTTCTTCATCAAATCCAGAACAAGTTACTTCTAGGTGAAGTTTGCCTGAGCTGTCGTCTAATTCATGATATATTTCCAGGTCATCTTCATCATCAGCGATTACTTCAATTGAAAGATAAGCTTCTTTTAGATGTAATTTGTCAACTGCACACGTTGCAAATGCACCTTCTAGTAATGATAGAATACCTTCAGAAAATTCAACAAAAGGTGTTCTATTCGGAGAATCAATATTAATGCAACAGCCTAACAGTTGAGATAAATGTTGGGCGCGTCTCTCTAAATTTATATTTAGTTTCCTAGGGGTAGTTCCGAAATTAAAATCACGTATTTTCACTAAGTATTCAAATAAATGGTCATCAGCAGGTGTTTTATATTCCTGCTCGAACTCGTCTAAATATCCTAATGTGACCAATAAATTTCCAGAGGAGTTATACAAACCAAACCGATCAAGTACACTAGGGAGGTTTTCTAGACGTTTAGTTAAGTCAAAACTGCTGTTAAGTATTAATTGTCCAATAAAAGCCTCTATACTAACAACATCATTTTCACTGATAATGTCTTCATTCAAACCTGATTGAATAAGCAATGTGAGTTCATACCATTTTAGCGCATGTCCAAGCCTGCCTAACTTAAGTTCAATCCAGCATAGTTGGTGATAAGTTTGTACTTGCCGAGCATTTAGTTCATCTCGCTTCCAAAATTTATCCGTAAGTAAAGAAGCAGCTAACAGCATACAGGCTCTAGAAGCCCAAAGTAATCCTACATTCTCATAAGCTGTTGAAATCACTCTTAACGCTAGGATCACTTGATCTGTTGACTCTTCTTTGTACAGAAGAGTTAACGACTTTCCAACCAACTTGATAGCTTGATAAGGTTTTCTACTATCTAACCTTTTGATACCGCGTCTTAATTGAAGCATTGCACTTTTAACTTCACCATCTCGCAAACAAGACTGCTCAGTAAGGTAATCTAATAAATTTTCATACGATTCAACGTCACCAAAAATATCATCTACACCATTAATTAAGTTGAATACTTTATCGAAGGGGAAGCCGACTAATCGTTCACTTTGTTTGAGTATCGCTAGAAGTTCTTCAAATGAAGGTGCAGATTCCTCAATGGATTTAATCTTACTTAGTTCAAAAATAACTAATTGGGTTCTAGCAAAAAGAGCATTACTTGGAGTGTTTTCATTGTTTGCGATTGTATGTAGCTGTTTTAATGTATTTTTCTCAATCGCTTCAATATTAATCGTCGGGGTTATTGTATTAGATTTCATATAACTGCGGTGAACGGTTATTAGTGTTACAACACTTTCCCATTTCGTCGCACTAGATGATGGTTGTGCGCAGTCATATACCTCAGATAGGTTTTCTTCGAATATTTCAAAATCTTCTAGCCAGAAATGAGCCTTCCATGCGAATTGATAATGAGCATCTAGTACTTGTTGTTTGGTTCCAAATCTCTTTGCTATTTTTATTGCGCGACTAAACAGGCCTTGTGTTTCAAATATCGGCTTATCTAATTCCGCGCTCAGTATCGCAACATCTAAAAAGTCATCAACTTGATCCGTTGTGACCTCTGTAGGGTTAACATTCGTATTAATATTTTCTGTTATTTCATCAAGTTTTTTTTGTTTTTGATAGTCATTACTACCGATGCTGCGTTCCCTTTTGAATTGCACTGGAATAGATAAAGTTTCAATCGCCAAAGTTTCTAATTTATTCTTATAAATTTGATCTAAAATCCAACTTATATCAAGGATACGAACATCCATGCCAGTCTCTATTTTTAAGCTATCCTCTAGTTCAGATCGTTGGTTTGATTTTGCATATTGATTCGTGATGCAAAATGCTTGAGTATAACCACGGTTTGTTTGTTGTATTTTTACAACATCTTGCCGACATTTAACCTTCCAGTCGACTCTTGTGCTAACTGCAAATGCCCAGCGTTCTTTATGTGAAGAATCATTAACCCCCTCAAACCAAAGAAGCTGATTTTGTTCAGATACCGGAAATGTTTGAGTATCAGTTTTACCATCACCGCCTGCGACAGGCCCTGTTTGTTCTAGTAAGTTAGAGCAGATAACTTTTTCACACAGTCTTTTGGAAAAATCTTCGAATTGAAGCGGCGTTGTTGATCAAATCAGCTTGAAGATCAACGATGCCATATTTGACTAGCCGTTAGCTTCTAACGGGCATACCTAGTCCTATGACTTTGTTTATA
>NZ_JADDYK010000011.1:0-37397 GCF_015163615.1 Vibrio sp. OPT18 | reverse complement strand
CTTTTTCGCTTTACCCATGTCACCACCGTTCTAACTATCACAAAGGTTCAGATCACGGGACTTGGAAAAGGTTCAACTGATTTAGGCAACAACGCCAATTGAAGCTCTTGGTTACGGGTGTTCAGTTTAGCAAGAAAATGTTCCAGAACTGGTCGTTCTAAAACACCAACTTCAGTAACTACTGAATCTGAAAATTTTTCAGGCCGACGACGTTGCAAAAACTCTTTAGGGGAAAATTTAGATTGTTGCTCTTCTATCATTACTAAAATCCATTAATTTTCAATTAGTCACTAATTGAATGCCGTAGTTTTAAATTATGACATAACTTCCCATGATTATTTGTGATTAAATCAACAACTTAAGAGTAATAGTTTGTGCCAGAGGAGTCTAAAAGGGATGGTTTACTTTTTAATGAAGAGTAGAGTTTTCTAACTCGCTTGTAGGCTACTGGGGGGCAAACGCTTTAATAGAGGCCTGGACCGTATGCTGTGGAAGTTGCACGTACGTTTACTAGGACGGCTCTGTCGTATTTTGCTTAATAGCTCGATGCGCGGCACAGGAGTTTGCTTTATCTAGATTACTCTTGACCTGTCTACAACTTCACACTTTATAGTGGCTATATTGATTGAGAGGGGTGCTTTCTGTGTTCCCTCTAAAGTAAGTAGAGAGACACTATGAAACGCTTAATTTTAAACATCACACTCTTGGTATTCATGACGCTTAGTAGTATGAATGCCATGGCTCAGGATTCAACAGTTAAGTATGGTATTGCGATATCTCACGATGGTGAGCAAATTGCGTATGGCAAAAGCGGGAGCGGGGATACAGCGCTGATCTTCATTCATGGTTGGAGCTTAGACAGCAGGCTTTGGCAAAACCAAGTGAGTGAGTTTTCAAAACAGTATCAAGTGATCACCATGGATTTAGCAGGGCACGGTAACTCATCGTTCAATCGCGGAGAATACACCATGGTCGCGTTTGCTGAAGACATCAAAGCGGTAATCGAGAAAGAACAACTCAAATCCGTCATTTTAGTCGGGCATTCCATGGCGGGTGGTGTTATCGCAGAAGCCGCTAAATTGATGCCGAAAAGAGTGAAGGGCATTATTGGTGTCGATACATCGCAAAACGTCGCACTAGCGGTTTCACAAAGCGACCTAGATGCAATGACTAAACCATTTGAAGCAGACTTCCAAGCGGGCATTACTATGTTCGTGAAAGACTCGCTACCAAAAGACGTAGACGCAGATTTACTTTATTGGGTAACGCAAGACATGGCCTCAGCACCGCCAGCTATCGCGATAAACCAGTTCCGCCATTATCTAGGTCAATACGTGACAGGCGAAGCTCACCGCGTGTATGAGAACGTGAATGTGCCAGTAATATTAGTTAATGCTCGTTTATGGCCAACGGATTCTGAAGCGAACAAGAAACACATTAAAGATTACAGCATTTACTACATTGAAGACTCAGGCCACTTCCCAATGCTTGAGCAACCACAGCAGTTCAATACAACGTTGGTGAAAGCGGTTCAGTCTGTGAAGTAGGGCGGTTGTACGTGAGAATCGTCTGATAATCCCCTCCTAACCTCCCCTTGGTTTACATCTCCAACCTTTTGTTGGTAATGGGAAAGGGGAGGAACTGAATACCGATCACTACATGTGCTGCTGTATGTTCAGCGACAAAGAATGTTCTCCCCCTCGAACGTTAATCTAAAGAGAGCGTTTAACTTCATTTGAGGGGGAGCTAGAGGGGGAGGTTTGGTTTACTAGAACCAATTCAATGAGACCTTGATGAAAACAGTGAAGTCAGTGAAGTCAGTGAAGTAGGGCGCTGTAGTTGTTAAACGATGGATGTAATTGTCGATAGAAAAACTAAGGCCTCGCGTGTGCGAGGCCTTTTTGTGAGTTGGAGGTTTTGCTAGATACATTCATTTCAATTTGCGAGTGATGATCGCATCGTTCACTCGTTTATGGTCCTTAAACGAGTACCTCATAGTTATATAAATGCTCTATCAACCACTCCTAGATACGTAATCAGCACCACTGTTATTGGTAAGGGCTGACCGAATCTAGTGGTGCTTTCTACTGACAATCACTTTAACTATGTGTTTAGGACGTCCTGCTATGGCTAAGAAAATCATATTCATTTATGGTCGCGCTCAAAAGCCCGATCAAGCTCCCCTTCAAGCACTCTGGTACGATGCTATAGAACATGGCTTGCAGCGAGATTGTGGAGACTCAAGTTCATTACAAGCTTTTAAAGATGTCGATAAACGGTTTGTCTATTACGGTGAACTATCAAACACATTGTTAGAGAAACCAACGGAAGACCCTGCAAGTCGTCAGCAAGCGTTGTCTGAACTCAAAAAGTACAAGACAAGCCAGTTCAATAAAACAACGTATAACAAGGTATCTAAAATTGGTTTTCTAAAAGAGGCGTTAGCAGATACTTTTTCATCGCTATTTGGAACGCTAGGTGTGGCTGAGACACTCATAACCAAGGTCGCGCCGGACATGGCGCATTATTGGTATGAAGATACTTATTTCGGCAGCGATGTCAGGCATAGGCTAATGGTTGAACTGAAGGAAGCGCTTGATAATCAGGATGATGTGATGCTCGTATCGCACAGCCTTGGGTCGATGATCAGTTATGACGTGTTATGGAAGCTGTCTCATTACGGAGAGTATAGACACGACTATGGTGCGGATAAGAAGGTCAACTTATTGCTGACGATCGGGTCACCGTTAGGCGATGAAAACGTAAAAGATAGGCTAAAAGGGAGCCGCTTGAAAGATGAGAAGAAATACCCTTTAAACATTCAGCAATGGATAAACATATCAGCAGAAGATGATTTTATCTCTCATGACAGCAAAATGAGAAATGACTTTAAAGATATGCTCAAACTGGATCTGATACCCGGTGGAATGAAAGATATCCACCCGATTTACAACCTCAACATTCGGAACGGAAAAAGCAATCCACATGCTTCCATCGGTTATCTCATTAACCCTAAATTCATCAAAGTATTGGACGAATGGCTCTCGAGTTGATTTGGTTTTACCATCGCCAATTACTTCGGTGATCGTTCGTTGAAACTTAGATAAAACAAGGCCTCGCGTGTGCGAGGCCTTTTTTGCGTTCTGTTGAGCGAATCAAAGTGGTAGATACACGTGAGAATAGGCTGCAAATCCCCTCCTAACCTCCCCTTGGTTTACATCTCCAACTTCTTGCTGGCAACGAGAAAGGGGAGGAACTGAATACCGATCGTTGCCAGTGCAGCTGTATGTTTTGCGACAAGTAATAATCTCCAATGAATCTCTCAAATAAGTAAAACCTCTCTGAATACTTACCAATCTCAAGAAGTAACATTCTAAAAATGATCGTGTAACAACTCGTTAACTGGTTGTATTGTCGCTGTGTTCTATGTCTTAGTTGCATATCGTTACCAAGCTCAGAACATACCATTATTTTTGAGGGTCTGAATATGAACGGAAAACTAAGAACGGCTTTATTCATGTATGACCATATTCAAGATTTTCTTTTAGAATCGGCGGCTTAAATGACTCTCTGGCTTAGGCTTTTAACATCGCGGAGCTCATTCGCGATGTTGGTTATCATCGCTATCGCGTCAGTGATAGCGAATACTGGATGGCGAGTTGTTATGAATAACTTCGCTGTCGATACTGTCGGTATGACCGGTGCTGATGTGGGTGTATTGCAGAGTGTTAGGGAAATCCCAGGCTTGCTTTCATTTACTGTTTTGTTTGTGTTGTTCATCACGTCAGAACAAAGAGTCGCGGTATTGTCGGTTGCAACATTAGGGCTAGGTGTTGCAGTAACGGGGTATCTGCCTTCGATCTATGGCTTTTATTTCAGCACGACGATCATGTCTATCGGTTTCCATTATCTAGAAGCGGTGAACAAATCACTCTCAACACAATTGTTAGCGACTGAGAACTTCAGTGAATCAATGGGAAAGATTCGCTCTGCAGCCTCTTTTTTCTCGATGGTGACGTTTCTAGGTATTATGGTCGCGAGCTATCTGTTTGATGTTTCAGATAAGGCTATTTTCTTTACTTGTGGAGCAATATGTTTCTGGCTGGCGGTTTACTTGGCCACGTTTCAAGATACTCACACAGAGGTGAAGCAACACACCAAACTCATTGTCCGACGAGAGTACACGACCTATTACATTCTTACTTTTTTGAGTGGGGCAAGAAGACAAATATTTGTGGCATTTGCTGGCTTACTGATGGTGACCAAGTTTCAGTATTCGATCGCGATGATGGCTGCTCTGTTTATGGTCTCCAGTTTAGCTGCGACGCTTGCTCTACCTTATGTTGGGAGATTTATAGATCGAGTAGGAGAGAGGCTCGCTTTGATCATTGAGTATGCCGCGTTAGTGCTGGTGTTCCTATCTTACGCATTTGTGGATGATCATTATGCGGCAGCGGCGCTGTATGTTATCGACAGTATCATTTTTAGCTTTGCTTTAGCTTTAAACACCTACTTTAAAAAGACAATTAGGGAAGATGAAGTGGCTTCAACGGCGAGTTTGTCATTCACTATCAACCATATTGCAGCGGTGTTCTTGCCATTTTTGTTGGGAATCATCTGGATGTCTGGTTATCAATGGGTGTTTGTTACAGGAGCAGTGATTGCTTTGATTAGCCTGTTTGTGTCGTTGACTATGGGCACCAGCTTCATCAGCGAATTAATGGATTCAATAGGCTACAGAACCAATAGCGACACTCATTTATCTGACTGGTCATTTCCTATTGTTAGAGTAACCAAAGCAGTTCACCTAACGTTGATGAAAGCGTTGAAGTTGGGTGCGGTAGTTATTAAAAGATAGTTTAGCCGTTAGAAGATAAAACCAAGGCCTAGCGATTACGGGGCCTTAGTTTTTTAAGTCAAAGCGATGGAGCCTGTCAAACTGATAGAGTCCATTATTTTTTGTCTTGAGAGTCTTTATATTTTTTTGCAATCCACTCATGCAAATGAAGTCCCGTTTGGCGCTTTAGGAATACACTGATACCAGCCAAAATTAACAGTCCAATTATTGTGCCCATAATCATCTCCACGCTTTGTTTGTCGTTTGTAATTCAATTGAATCAACAGATGTTCGTATTTTGATTAATCCATTGATTTCATCATTTTATCTATATTAAGCCCACCAAGATCCTCGAGGTTATTCTTAATCTCTTCATCGATTGATAGTTGGCGTTCCACTTTCTTTATTTCCTTCTCAAGAAACTTTTCAACTTCTTGAGATACGTTGAACAT
This sequence comes from Vibrio sp. OPT18, assembly GCF_015163615.1. Classification (NCBI taxonomy): domain Bacteria; kingdom Pseudomonadati; phylum Pseudomonadota; class Gammaproteobacteria; order Vibrionales; family Vibrionaceae; genus Vibrio; species Vibrio sp. OPT18. The sequence goes on along the minus strand of NZ_JADDYK010000011.1, from coordinate 32,108 downwards.
CAACCCCTGTTCACGTGCTGCTTTTCTCGCTCGTTTAAGACGAACATCTAAGTCTGATGAAATTTTAATGTTCAGTGATACTTTGGATTGTTTTTTCTGTAATGACATATTGATTCTCAAGTTTAGCTAAAAAATACTATAAACTTTTCTACCTTTTTAGCAAGAATATTTTGACATTAACGGACTCAGAAGTGAACAAGAAACACATCAGGGTTTGCAGTGTTTTCTACATTGAAGGGGCAAGCCATTTTCCAGTGCTAGCACAACTCAGCAATTCAACATTACTCTGGTGAAAGCTTTGAAGCTGGTGAAATAGGGTAGTTGCACGTGACAATCCCCTCCTAACCTCCCCTTGGTTTACATCTCCAGTCTCTTGTTGGCACGGGAAAGGGGAGGAACTGAATAGCGCTCGTTGCCAATGTAGCTGTATGTTCAGCACCAAAGAATGTTCTCCCCCTCGAACGGTAATCTAAAGAGATCGGTAAACACCATTTGAGGGGGAGCTAGAGGGGGAGTTTTTGATGCTAGAACCGTTCAATACAACGTGACGAAAGCGGTGAAGCCAGTGAAGTAGGGTGCTGTCGTTGTTAAAGGGTAGCTGTAACGGTTCGTTAGAACACTGAGGTCTCGCGATTGCGGTGCCTTCTTGTGTTCCGAGTGAAACTCAATTTCTCCCACTTTCTATACTTGATAGTGATAGAATCCCCGCATCAGAACTATCGAGAATCTAGGTATTTATAAACAATGTTTATCCATCATGTGAACGGCATCGACTGGCTGGTGATTACAGCTTTTGAAGAACTAAAACCGATGTTTATCGAAGATGCTGGTCCTATCCCGTCTTACTTCTCTATTAGCAGTGAATTAAGCCTGATTGATCAAGCCAAGCGCAGCTGTGGGTTTTTACCTACACTCCGTGGCGTGATCACAGATACTGGCACGTACCAAAGCAAAGATCTTGAAGAAGATTTGAACCCACAACTGGCGTGTATCGTTGAGGGCAGAGGGCGTGTTTTCATCTATCACGGCGATTATGTGGCTTTTGTCGATGACGAGCAAACCTTCATTACCCGAATGAATTAAAGCCAGTGAAGTAGGGCTATTACCCTTGATAGAAAAACTAAGGCCTCGCATGTACGAGGCCTTTGTATTTCTATCGAAGTTAACGATTAATCTAGCTTAACGAAAGCTTGGGATAATCGCTGGAATCCCTGGTAGAAGGCCAACCAACGCCATGACACTTGTTAGCACAACAAACATAATGCCTGGCAATACCCAACGGCTCATCTTACTCAGTTCGCTACTACGTTCTTTACAACCAACTAAGCCTAAGTTGTCCAACAGCATGGTGAGAGCCCAACCAAAGGCAGGGTTAACGAGCGCTGAAGAAAATACAACAATCGCTGCCGACTGTGTGGTTTTTCCTTCACGCGTCATTTCCATTCCCGCTTCTAGCAGTGGCACAAATACACCAACAATCAGCGCAACACACAGTACAGGTTGCCAGATAGCTAAATCCATCGGGTAACCCCAAACCGCGGCGATGATACAGAACAGAGCCGTGAGCAAAGCGCCCGCAGGAATAGGGCGTTTAGCAATCGCCGCTGGTACGATGTAAGTACCCCATGAAGACGTAAAGTTAGTACCACCAAGCAGAGAACCAAACGTTTGACGAATAGACGCTGTAGTCATGGTGTCGTCAATGTTCATGTGTACTTTCTCAGTACGCTCTGGGTAGCTGATCTTTTGGAATACTTGATGTCCTAAGAAATCTGGTGACCACATTGCTACTGCTAGAATCGCAAATGGCAATACCACCATGAAGTGCTCAATCGTTGGTAGACCTAGCATCCAACCGGTATCTTCTCCCCACCAATACATAGGGTTCATGTTAGGCAAGCCTGGCTCAGTGTGGAAAGCGAATGGGGCACCCATGGCAAATGCAATCGTACCACCCAGCAAGCAGCTAAGAGGTACCGCTAACCAACGCTTACGGAAGTGCTCCAATAGCGCGTACAGAATAATGGTGCAAAAGATCACAACAAAAGCGATGTGGCTCATGCCGATTCCTTCAGCCCAAGCGAATAGCTTTTTCACTTGAGAAGCGGTTCCCACAAAGCCAAGGTAGAGCAGCAAGCCACCACACACGCCTTTACTTGTGAGGTTGGCTAACATACTGCCACCTTTACTGATGGCTAAGAGTAAGCCAAAAGCGCCGATCAACAGGCCAAACGCCATCGGGTGGCCGCCAGCCGCAACCACAATCGGAATCAATGGAATGAGTGGACCGTGTGTACCTGCGAGGTTGGCCGTTGGTAGTAGAAAACCAGAGAAAAGGATGATAAAAACAGAGGCGATGAGGAGTTCATAACGGACGTTCTCTAGAATAAAATCTTCATTTAACCCGAGAGCTCCAGCAAAGGTGGCTGCAATCGCACCTACCATAACCACTTTACCAATGGTTGCGGCCATGGCTGGGATGGTGTCTTCTATCTCAAATCGATAATCTTTAAACGGTAAATTTGGACGCCAGCGCTTAGGCGACATGATTTGTAACTCGTGCTCTAGATACTGTTCTCGGGATTCAAACTCTGAGCTTGGTTTGTGTTGTTGTTCATAGGTGAGTTCATCCTCATTGGCTTGAGGCTTTTCTGTTTGTATATGTGCGGACTCTAAAGTAGTGCTCATTTTGATTCCTTTCGTTCACACTCTGAGGTGTGTTATTCCAACAAACGTTGTTTACTCACGCAGAAGTGCAAACAATGCGTCAACTTATAATTAAAAATTCATTAACATTTAGTTGTTAGTACCTTATACCAAACCAAAAAAAACAAATAGACTCAGGTAGTTAGACATTAGTCGTAGAGCAAGCCGACTAGTATTAGACTCGGTAGATAGTATGTGTCTGTTTATTTGTAGGTGATGAGCTTTATTGGTAATAAACGAATATCCAATAAGAAATGCTTGGTGCTAAAGCGGCAGATAACGTCCACCAATCAGTGCTTTCTGACGTTTTGGAGGGGGGATGGTGAAACACCCTTCAATGTTGTTCAGTCGTCTGAGACCAAGGTATACGCGAGAAGATAATTTTTACTATCCCAAAATGAAGATGTTCACCAGCGACTTTAAGCCTTTGCAAAGCATTACACTGCGTACAGTTATACGAGGTGATATAATTTTTGCCTAAAGCTTTGAAGAGCTAATGAATTAAAGGATTGATACGATGGCAAAAACGATCTCATTGGTACTCGGTAGTGGTGGCGCAAGAGGCTTGGTTCACGTTGGAGTGATCCGTTGGTTAATTGAGCATGGCTATCAGATCAAATCCATCTCTGGCTGTTCAATTGGCGCACTTATCGGTGGTGTTTACGCTGCGGGCAAGTTGGATGAATTTGAAGAGTGGGTCACCAGTATCGACCAAGGGGACATGGCGATGTTGTTGGACTTTTCATGGCAGTCGAGTGGCATGTTCAAAGGGGATAAGATCATCGACACACTGCGTGGACTGATCGGCGAGATTTCAATTGAAGAACTGCCTATCCCTTATACCGCCGTTGCCGCCAATGTTGCCGATGAAAAAGAGGTTTGGCTGCAATCAGGTTCTCTGTTTGATGCCATTCGTGCCTCTATCTCTTTGCCATTGTTCTTCACTCCTCATGTCGTTAATGGCGAAGCGCTTATTGATGGCGGAGTTCTCAATCCCGTACCAATTGCGCCTACCTTCGGTGACAATACAGACTTTACACTGGCTGTGAACTTAGGGGGTGAACCTGAAATGCTTCAACAGGAAGTGATACCTGTTTCCCTGCCAACGAAAGAGAGCAACCTCCACGAAAAGGTTGTTCACTTTATCGATAATCTAGGTAGCAGCGTAAAAAGTAAAATGAGCTTCAATTTTGCGGCCTACGACATTGCTAACCAAGCGTTTGATGCGATGCAATCGACCATTGCTCGCCAAAAACTGGCCGCTTATCCTGCCGATATTACGCTTGAGCTCCCACGCAATGCATGTGGCACTTTAGAGTTTGATCGCTCACAAGAGATGATAGACAGAGGCTACCACTTGGCACAGGCTAAACTGGGCAATCGACTTTAATGTATTTGCTGCTGAATGAGAGTAATTATGGAAACTGAACTCAAAGAGCTTGAACTCCACGAGCTTATGGCAACAAAAGATGTCATCGTGCTCACCAGCATAGAAGAGCCTGCTGTATCTTGGTTGATAGATTGCTATCAAAAGAACGCTGATATCCAAGTTATCGAGAACGCACACCAGCTAGATACTGAGGCGATTTTGGCGCAATGTCGAAGTAGCCTTAGTCAAAGTAAAAAGGTCATACTCACCGCGCAGTTCCGTAGCCAACTGCCTATCATCAATATCGCTTCACTGTGTAATGAGCAGCGCAAATCATTGATCAATATTGAGCTATCAGGCTGGGATGAAGACAAACGCGTTCCTCATTCTTACAGTAGTTTCTAGCTTATATTTGTTGCTAGGTAACTGCAGTTTTTAGGTAACCGACAGCGTCTCTATAACCAGAGCAGTTCAACACAAGGTTGATCAAAGCGGTTAAGTTAGTGAAGTAGGGTGGTTGTATCGAATCAGGAGTAGAAAAGTCTCTTGAGGTTTTACTTGTCTAAATTGTGCTTAATTATTTGCTCCACCACACCATTCATCGTCCTTGAGCTAATCTCCGGTTTCAAATACAAGGAATGATACTCAACGCCTGTTCGGTCTATATAGGCTGCTTGTAAGCCAGCGGATAGCGCACCATGAGTGTCCCAATCATGAGTAGCGACAAGACGAAGGTTTTCGACAGGCTCTTTTAAAGTTTCGGCTGCAAAGTTATACACATCTGAATTGGGTTTGAAACTGCCTGTTTCTTCAACGGAAATGACGGTGTCGAAATAATCTTCTAAGCCCGAGCTCTTGATTTGAGAAGTGATGAGTTCGAGGGATGAGTTGGAAAAAGCGACGGTTTTAAACCCGTTCTCGCGCAATTTGAGCAAAGATGCTTTGATATCAGTGTGCGGTGGTAGATTGGCAAAAGAAGCTAACAAGGCACCTTTATTTTCCGCCGTTAAATCACACTTGTACCGTTGTGCAATAGCGTCGAGCGCTGCATTCGCTAATTCAGAAAAAGTAGATTGTACGTTTGTTGCGATGCAAACCGTTGAAGAGTGTAAAAGCTTAGAGAACCAAAGTGATAATGCATCCTCCTTTCCAAACACCGCTTTAAACTTAGGCTGTAATGACTCCAAATTTAAAACCGTTTCGTTTATATCAAACAGTATCACTTCTTTTTTCATGCAAAGCCCCCAGATTTAATTGAATTTTATGCTTACATAATCTGCTCTGACGATATGGTTTTCAACCTCGATTCAAGTAACTAAAGCTTTGCTCTCTAATTTGAAAGGGAAGCTGGAATGCGTCAACGACAACCCGCCAACTCAAATCTGGCGTTGCTTTATGAGTATCATGCAACGCCAAATCTGAAATGATTTAGCTTATTTAGCTTATTTAGCGGCTTCGATGGTGCCTTTGAAAGTGCTGTCTAAAAAGTCATTGATCTCTTGTGAGTGGTAAATTGAGATAATCTTTTTATACGTTTCATTATTTTTGTCTTCTTCTCGCGCCGCAACAACCATCACTGCTAAAGGTGCGTCTTTTTTCTCTAAGTAAATGCCTTGTTTCTTAGGATTGAGTCCAGCCGACATTACATAGTTCATGGTGATTGCAGCAGCATCTACATCGTCAAGAGAGCGGGGTAGCTGCGCGGCATCCACTTCAACAAATCGAATGTTCTTCGGGTTGCTAACAATATCGTTTAAAGACGCGTTGAAACCAACGTTGTCTTTTAATGAAATCAGCCCGGCATCTTCAAGCAGTAATAGTCCACGCCCGCCATTGGTTGGATCGTTTGGAATCGCGATTCGAGCGTTTTCGGGAATAGAATCAAGCGAAGTGTACTTGTTCGAGTAAACGCCCATACGCATCAAAATTGAACGTCCGATAGAAACTAACTGGCTATCGTGATTGGCATTAAAGTTATCGAGGAATGGCTGATGCTGGTAACTGTTCAGTTGGATACTTCCATCATCTAATGCTGCGTTAGGGGTGATATAGTCTGAGAATTCAACGAGTTCAATGTTAATCCCTTGCTTTGCTGCTTCTTTGGCAACAGCTTGTACAACTTGTGCATGTGGGCCAACTGTCGCCCCAATCTTGATGACAGCCTCGTCTTTTTTTCCACATCCTGTTACACCGAATACGAAAGCTAATGCCAACAGGGATGCTGTGAATTTTTTGTAGCTGTTCATGATAACTCCATTTAATAAAAGACATGTAGACGTCTGGCTGTCTATATTATCTATTTGCGCGATCGGGTCAATAGGTTTGTTTGAAGCGAAGTTACATTGATGAGCGGTTAAGTCAGTGAATCAACGAGGCTTCTGTACGTGAGACTCGACCGACAACCCCCTTCTAACCCCCCTTGGTTTACATCTCAAACCTATTGTTGGTAATGGGAAAAGGGAGGACCTGATTACCGACCAACAAAGGCCTCGCGAGTGCGAGGCCTTTTGGGTTTTGTAGGGAATAGGGCAGTCACTCGGAATCTAAAGAAAACGGGTTCAGTAAAGCTAACTATTAAGAAAGCTTTTGGTTAAAGAACTCAAGTGTACGTTTCCAAGCTAACTCTGCTTCTTCTTCAGCATAGCGGCCAGTTGAATCGTTATGAAAGCCATGGTTCACGCCGTCATAGATGTAAGCGGTGTAGTCTGCTTCGTTCTCTTTGAGTTCGGCTTCATAGTCTGGCCAAGTCGCGTTTACGCGTTTATCGATTCCTGCGAATTGGATGAGCAAGGGGCCTTTTACGTTCTTTCTTAAATCTGGTGCGGCAGGAGTACCATAGAACGGAACGCCCGCATCGAGTTGCTCTGGCATTACCGCAGCCAACATATTCACGATGTAGCCACCGAAGCAGAAACCGACTGCGCCTAGCTTGCCGTTACTTTTTTCATGGGATTTCAAGAAGTTTGCCGCTGCGATAAAGTCTTCTTCGATTTTCTCTTTTGATAGCGACTTCTGCATCGCTCTACCTTCGTCATCATTACCTGGATACCCGCCAAGCGAATAGAGTGCATCAGGTGCAAACGCAATAAACCCCGCCGCAGCGAGTCGTCTTGCCACATCCTTTATGTATGGATTGAGGCCTCTATTTTCATGAATGACCAATACAACAGGTGCATTGCCCTCTAACTCTTTGGGTACAACCAAGTAGCCATAGCCTTCGCCGTGTCCTTTAGGTGAGGGAAACTTCTCGTAGGTTGCTTTGATGGAAGGGTCATTGAAAGAGACTTGCTCTGCCTGCGCATAATTAGGAATCAGTGCAGAAGTTAGCGTCGTCATGGTAAAGCCAAGTACAGCTAGCCCAGATAGACGAGCCATAAACTCTCTGCGATCAATCAGGCCGTGTGCATATTCGTCGTACCAATCAAATGCTTCTTGAGGGATAGATCGAGTCGGCGTTGATTGCGATTCGGTATTTGGATTCATAACTTTTCCTTGTTGTGAGTTGTTTGACCAATCAACTATAGTGGAAATTTTCATATAATTGAACGATCGCTCAATATCTTTTAAGCTATTTGTTATATCAAAGTACAAAAATTAGATGACAGTCAGATAAAACGATCACTTCAAATCAATTCCCATCGCTTTGGTTTGTTTTCGGAGGAATTCAATACAAGGTTGATTAGAGGGTTAAGTCAGTGAAGTCGGGTGTGATGATTGTTTGTTTTTAGGGAGGTTCTAGCTCTAAGTTGGGCACATTAGAGCTAGGCTTATTTTCCGCAGACATGGACAAGTACGTTTCAATGCAAAACGCTTGATTTTACTCTGGTATAATCTTTCTCATAGGGACGACCTTAGCGTTATCAGAACCTTCTTGATGAGAGATAAAATAGATGTTGAAACTTTTGCGTCAGATAAAAAAATGGAAACTTGTAACGTTTGGCTTACTGATGCTCATTGCCACTTTTTTTATCTACAACCAGTTCGGGAACCGTATGTCCCGTGTCGACGAGGCAAAATTTCTAATCGGTCAACTGAATACTGTTTTGGATGCTGCTGAGCAATATTCTCGTGATAACGGCTCTCTGCCTCCTATTACTTCCGATACCGATACGAACTTCGGCTACTTAAACATCAATCACTTAATTGAAAATCCGGGCTTATCAACATGGCAAGGACCATATCTACCTTATGAGGATACATGGATAGGGGGCGATCAGTACATCGACCACCCAGATTACATAGCAACGCAATTACTGCTTAAGGAAAAGGGTAGTCAATGGGCACGAGGAAGCTCCGAGACAGGTTGTGAATCGTCGTCATCAACTTGTTCTCTTGCGGCTTGTATCTGGTTAGTACCAACAAAAGTGGCACAAGAAATTAATCAGATTGTCGATGGCAATACGAGTCTCGAAAGTTCTAATACGACCGGAAAAGTACGTTACGACAAAGCCTTTGGTGGCGCGCTTGTTTGTATAATCGGAGATGACTATCCAATGCCTTCTGAACCGTTAAACTAAGTCGTTTCTAATTACCTTACTGGCAACTTAGTCTTGGTTTTTACCTGCCCAAACGCGAAGCTGGATTCAATAGAAGCAATATTCGGCAGGCGAGTTAGTTGTTTACGGATGAACTGCTCGTAGCTTTTTAGCGACTCACTGACTACATGCAATAGGTAGTCGTGATTGCCCGTCATTAGAAAACACTCTAACACCTCGTCAATCACTTCAATGTGCTGTTCAAAGTCGCGCATGTTCTCTTCAGTCGGCTTTTCAAGTTTCACCAACACAAACACATTCACAGGTAAGCCACACGCTTCTTGATCTACGCTAGCGTGATAGCCACGAATGATCCCTTGTTTCTCCAGTGCTCGAACTCGGCGTAAGCAAGGAGAGGGTGACAACGCTACGCGGTCGGCCAACTCTTGATTGGTCAGGCGAGCGTTGTTTTGCAGTTCAGCCAGTATTTTCTTGTCGATCTCATCCATTAGCATATTCCATCAATATTGAAGTTTATTTGGCAATATTATTGCTCAAAGTGTATGTCTTACTTCGCAAATAGCAATTTTTAACATCGGTGCAAAACTAAAATTAAAGGAGGAACAACAAGCATGGAATGACTTAGGAATTATGAATACTTCAACTCAACTTAGCCCGCTACGTAAAACCACCAAACACGAACAAGCAGAAGCCCTTGCCATTGAGCAAGCAAAGCATTTTGGTATCGACCCAAACAGTGATTACGGCATCACGCTGATTGAGCTGGCAACGACACTGTACAAAGCCAATACTAAGACTCACGACCTTTGGGCTTTGACCGTTGACGGGCTTTCAGAGCTCGACAAGAGTGACCGTATCGCTTGGTTTAACGCCAAACGCTTTTTGTCATTCCAGATCGCTAAGATCCTCGATAATCTACAAAACCCGATGCGTGCCACTTACCAATCCATTGCGACTAACAATGGTAATTTTGCATCCAAAGGTGCGTATCCAATCTTCGATAATGTGGCTGCTATTTTCTCTGCCAGCCCTGTCATTACAAGAACCGCGACCTATTTGTTTGCCTGTACAGAATGGATTGAAGATGCGTTTAACGGTAAAGAGCCACTGCACGATATCTACTCTCGACTGCTAAACCCAACCTCAATCTCACTGGCTAACCACATGGTTGACCTAGAGGCTGGCTCTAGAGCCAATGAGTACCTCGCATGGAACTTTAACTCGGGTATGGCGGCCATTGATGGGTTGTTGAGCCATTTACTTGGGCATGAAGACATTGTGTTGGCCTCGCGCAATATCTACGGCGGTTCCTACCAACTGTTGGAAGATTGGTTTGGAAAACCTTCGAATCTGAATGTTGCGGTAGAGTGGGTGGATGGTTACTCCGGAGATGAGTTTGCGACTCGCCTTGATGAAGTTGCTGACAAATACGCTGGTCGCCTCGCTGCGGGTAAGAAAATCTACGTTTACCTTGAATCACCGTGTAACCCGCATGGATATGTTTTAGATGTCGCCAGTATCAGTAAAGCTGGTCACTCTCGTGGTTGGGATGTGATTGTCGACTCAACAGTAGGCACACCATTGCTTCATCCTGTACTCAAACGTGATGATGTGATGGAAAGACCAGATTATGTGATTCACTCCTACACCAAAGAGCTAGCGGGTTCAGGCACCACAACGGCTGGCGTAGTCATTGGTCGTAATGAAACTATGTTTGTGCCAAAAGGAGAAGAGGTAACGTTCACCAAACCAAACGGCAATGAAACCACAATCCCATGGAACGAAACCCTGTTTTGGAATGTGTATTACATTAAAGGCGCATTCTTAGATGCAGACAAAGCGTTTGAAGTGCTCAATGGCATGAAAACCTATGAGATGCGTGTGATGCAGAAAACCATCAACACGCTGACTCTTGCGAAGATCTTCGATGCTCACCCAGACATCAATGTGTCGTGTCCAGCTCTGCCAGATAGTGATAACTATGAACACTGCCAGAACAACATGTACTTGGGGCTACCAGCGGCTCTTTTCACAATCGATATGGAAGGTAACGGCGAGCGTGCGCCTATTAATAGAGATGGATTCAAACAGTTCTTCGACATGCTTGAACCAGCAATCGGTATGCAAGTGAGCCTTGGGCAAACCAACACGGTCGCGTTATGTCCGGCACTGACTACGCACTCAGAACTGAGCGACGATGCGCTCAATGAAGCAGGCATCAAACCGACCACAATGCGTATTTCTATCGGCTTAGAAGATCCCCGCATGTTCATTGCTCATATTATCGAGGCAGCCAAGTTATCGATTGACCGTAAACACGCCGACTTCTCATCTAGCTTCCCGAGTGGTGACAATATCGATGAAATCTATATGCAAACTTATATGGATGTACACCAGAGGTTTGTAAAGAGCTTGCCGAAGTTCAGTCAGCTGAGTCAGTAACTTAGCTCAGTAAGGAAAGTTAACAAGATTAGTCAGTAAAAAGCAGTCAATAAAAAAGCACCCTGCTGACTCAGTAGTCGGTAGGGTGCTTTCTCGATATAGAACCAAGTGACAATATTGGTTTACCAAGTTACTTACTATTTAGGCTGGTGGCCTGTCTTTTTCGCAAGCTCTTGCATAGCTTCGGCAAACGTAGTTGTTCCGCCTTTCGCTTTAACCTGAACCACCTTATATCCTTGACTTTCCAGCGCTTGGCGCTCTTCTAAAACGGCTTTATCGTCTGGCAGACTGCCCTGTACAGGCTGATGAATGTAACACCCCTCAAGTTGACCATCTTCGACCAGTTGGTGGTGTTTCAGTGCATTGATATCAAAATTCATAGTAAGTCTTTTCGCTTTAAATGGAGAGTCTCTGTGGCAAAGGCCGCGAGTCTTTATAATTTTATGGTTTGTACAATAGGCATTTTAACCATAAGAAGCTAGTTCAAATTAAGCAATCCAATGGAATGTAACTGTGTACGGTTTACTTCTTCAATCTCTTATTGATCGTAGCGAAGAAAAGGGGAGGGACTGAATGCGAACGTTACAAGTGTAGTTGTATGTTCAGCGATAAAGAACGTTCTCCCCCTCGGGGGTTAATCTAAAGAGACCGTCGTTGGTCATTTGAGGGGGAGAATGATGCATCTGTCTTAATGGAGTACTACATCTTTTGTCTTGGTAAGGTTATGAAAATGAACTTTAAAATCGTTAGCGCCAGTTGTCCTTTTAAAAACATGTTGGCCAAAGAGTACTGGCGGTTCTAATGAAAATTTAATTTTTATACATTCAAGAACCCTAAATCTTTTACCGAGAAATTGACTAAGTTAGGAAAAATATAGTCCATTGCACTGTTATTCCGAACTCCCATCCATTTTGCGATAGTTGCACCAATTTGCTCCACAGAAGTCGTCGGAATCATTCGCCCTTTATTGAAATCATTATCCCCATCCAAGATTAACGATGGCCACTGTCCGTATAGTTGCCCACTATTTAATGCTCCGCCCATCACAAGATGATTGCTTGCCCAGCCATGATCTGTTCCGGTGCCATTGCTCGCTAAGCGTCGACCAAAGTCAGACATTGTCATTGTTGTTACTTTATCGCTCAGCCCTGCGGCTTCCATTGACTGATTGAACGCTGCAAGCGACTGACTCAAAGCACTCATCAATTCCGCATGGTCACTCAACTGGTTGGCATGTGTATCAAAGCCACCTAACCCGACAAAATAAACTTGCTTCTGATGCCCTAGTTGATCGCTCGACTTAATCAATCGTGCAACCGTATGTAACTGATGACTTAAAGAAATATCTGGGAAATGCCCTTCTTCAGGTATTGAATCAATCGCTGAAGCTAGTGTATCTCGTATTGAAATTGAATCACTCTTCACACGATCAAACTCTCTTCCAAACGCTGTCAGAGGAGATAGGTTCATCACCTGATCAAAGCTCTTACGGCGCTGAGCGTTGTTTATGGCATTCACTTTAGGCAACGACGAGGCATTAATAAGATTGGCACTATAGTCGCTGCCATTTAATAGCTGAGCGTACCCATTAAGGCTAAATGTTGGGCTAATTGTATCGGTATCGCTACTGAGTACGTCCATCATTCGACCTGCCCAGCCTAACGTTGTTGTACTTCCAGACCAACCGCGTTGCCACTCAGTTTGCTGCGAATTATGAGAGAATAAAAACGGTGGCATCGCATGCGTTCCGTCCTTTAACCCCGTTTTTGTGGAAGGTTCAATCAACACTCCGCTGTTTGAAATGGCAACCATTTTCCCGCTATTGAACAGACGTTGAGCATCAACCATTGATGGGTGTAAACCTAATGTTAGACCTGAGCCTGTATTCAATGACAAAGGCAATAATGATGCTTGTGAGATGGCAATATCTGGACGAGCTGCTGCGTATTCATCATAGTGTGCATTATCGTTGGGTACCAACATGTTAAAGCCATCATTTCCGCCGAACAAAAATACACAAACTAGCGCTTTATAATCATTATTTGGTAGCGCATGTGCAGAGCCAGTTCCCATCATTGAGACAACTGGTGTCGAGGCCATAGCCGCTAATAGTTGACGACGTGAAATCATTGGGCTAATTCCTCAATATGAAACTCTTGGCTAGTCACAACAATATACAGTGCATTGCGGACCTTTAAACTTTGCTGCGTATCGCGAAGGCTTTCTAAAGACTCCAATACCACGGCTCTGAGTGACTCACTCATTCTCAGAGACAGTAAACGCCTCTCAATTTCTTCGATCAATGCTGTGTGGTCATTAGCGATTGCTTCTAAAGGTGCTGTATTTATTACAATGCGTTTAGGATTATCTTCACTTTCGTAATTTGTTCTGCCCGTTGCATTCCAAAGCTGATTATTGGTGAGAATGAAATTATTCCAGCTCAGTATCTCGAACTCTGGTGCAACATCATTTGCGGCAGCTATCTCACCATTTGGGGCGTAGTCAGGAGAAAAGAAATTGAACACACTGGGCGAACCAAGTGGAGATTGTCCATAGGACCTGAACATATCTATAGAGTTATGGAATCGCCCGGAGGGATCGGCTGATTTTGCTTCAAATGCGCGGAAAAAGTTGGTCATCGCGATTATAGGCTCTTTCATCTTAGCGGGCGATCGAACACTGCCGCTAAGTGCTTCACGATCAGTTAGAATCCCGCGAATTACTGCTTTAAGATCACCTCTAACTCCCTCACCATTATCGGCGAATAGTGCACTAATTCGAGCAATATAAGCAGGAGAAGGGTTCGAGGTCACCAATCTTTGGATAAGGTGTTTACTGATTAACGGAGCCGTATTGTGGTGATTAAGCAACATATCCATCGCCTGAGCCATATCTTGCTCAGCGGTTTGTCCTTGTGCAAATACTTCGCCTATTACCACTTTTTCTTCATCATCATGGCGCTCAGGATAAGCGACCATTGGCAGGAACCAATTCCCATCTTTAGAGCCCCACGCTGGTCTAGCTTTCTCAGCTATGTGCCAACCAGTAAATACCCGTGCAAGGTTTTCTATGTCATCCTGCGAGTAAGTTGGAATCAATTGCCCCTGACTATCAAGTTTCTCTGTACCATCGGAATTTAATTCATAAAGCCCGATGCTAAACAGTTGCATAACTTCACGTGCATAGTTTTCATCAGGGAAGCGATTACTCTCTGGATCAGCCTTTTGATTAGCCATCATTGACAAATAATCGCCCATCGCGGCATGAAGAGTCACTGATTCAATCAGATCACGATAATTGCCAAAAGCATGCTTGATGAGTATATCGTAATAGTCGGTCATCTCTAACGCGCGACCACCCAAGCTAGCGCCATACCGTGAAATTACAAAAATTTCACTCAATGCAAACGCGACTCGCTGTCGTAATTGGTCTGGTGCATTAATGCTGATATCCCACCAAACTGCCACGCGATCTGCTTGGCTGTAAGTGTCTTTATCAGCTTCCAGCGGGTAAGATTTTAGGCGTGTTGAATGCAAACTTGCAGCCGCAGAAAATTGTTTATCTAGCCAATTGATATAGCCTAAGCTTTCTAATTCTTGATAGGAGTTTGGCTGTGGACCAAATGTCGAACGGTAGAGAAGGTCGTAACGCTGATCTTGAGTCAGGGAAGCTGGTTCAGGAGTACTACCATTTCCCGAACTGCTATCTTCTCCACCACATGCCGAAAGCAATGAGAGACTAACGAAGCATATACATAATTTGAAGCCAAAGCGCTTTAACATAAAAATTCAGAAATCTTATTACTGCAGATGATTTTCTGCACACTAACGAAGATCATCATTTACAGCAATCTAACCCAATATAAACTGTGCGACGGGTTCATATTTGACAATAAGGCACACTGCGAATTTATATTACTTTGTGATACGGAAATTTGATATTTACAGGGTGCAGGCAACTCATAGCAGCACAGATACATATTAACAAAATTCGATTGAGTTAAAGGTCTAGCGTAAAATCATTAGCTGACAGCTGCATCGATATTGACGTTAATAAAGCACAGTTTTGTTTCATCATTTAAGCCAAGTTTTATATGAATATAACAATATAGCTCTGAAAATAAGGGAGTTTTAAGCGAGCCTATGAGTTTACTACAATGAAACCTAGGGTATATCCCAATGCTAAAGTAGCAGATTATATCACGCCCCTGATGTAAGCAGTTAAGACCGTGAAGAGGGATACAGTGCGTAGTTTTTCAGTAGCAACCAATGGAGATATAAAAATGAGGCCTCGCGTTTGCGAGGCCTTGTATTATTACCGATTATTTAGTCAGTGTTGTAATATCGATGTGCGTGTTATGCCGTTTACCGTAGCATTACCGACGATATTTAGCTGACCGTCAGTGCCAAAGAATAAGAACTTAGGCACTGTGGTGTAAGTACTATTTCCTACGACGGTATCCGGAAGAGTAATAGTTTCTGATAGGTTCAAGTGGTTTGAAGTCAACACTATTACTTCGTTGCTTTCTCCTTCAAGAGAGTAAGCAATTTTGCTGCTATCGTGAGACTCATCCAGTGTCTGAATTGTAGAAGTGTAAGGCCACGCATTGAGTTCAGGTAAAGTGATCTTCCCTGCGTAAGTCATATCAAGCCCAGCGTTACTCGACACATTTAATCTCACTCCACATTGTGTGTATATGAATGTGCCCGTATGATTGAACCAGAAATCATCACAGAAACTGTAGTCACCATGGTAAGGTGAATCGACAGGGTTAATAGGATTTTCCGGGTCAGAAATGTCCGTTTTTGCGACATCTTCAGGACTAACATTAGTATCTAAACTATAGAAAGCTTGGCTGTTAGGGCTAATTTTGAGTACGGTTTTTTCGTAGTACCCCCAATCACTTGCGGACACAACCGAACCGCTTTCAAGATTAATGATTTGTAGGTCAACCCATTGATCCGTTTTTGGCAAAGTCCATACGTAATTACCATTGGTGGTTAAATCAAATACATCATGGGAATGGTAGATATTGGATACTTGGGTGTCTACTGGAGAGGAGGCGTTGTATTCAAGCATGGTTATCATCGCATCGTGGCCGACCACAAAGCGATTAGTACCATTGCTGTTATCGACAGTGATAGCTGAAGGCGATCTATAAAGCTCGATCTCATAGGCCGTAGCATCGTTCAGGCTATAAAAGTAGATCGCATCCTTTGGACTATCGGATACAACAGCAATTACATTTAATGTGTCGGAATAAATTGCATCGACAGTGTTGTGAAGTGGAGCATTTTCAAAATCGATAATAGAACTCGGCGTTGTTGGATTGCCTCCATCAGGATCTGGATCAGGATTTAGTGAAGTGTTATTGATCTTGTAGCTGACGGGAACGGTTAATGGGCTGCCTTCAATCGGGTAGTTACAGTTATAGTCGTAACACACGTCAACATTCAGAGTGGTGCTAAATGAGCCCAAACCAAGGACCGATGGCGTTTCTAAGTTCATAGTTAGGCCAATATTAGATGGACCAATAAAAGGTGTAACGGATGTTACAAATGAACTATTGGCTCGAGCTTCTACGCGGAGGTTGTGCAGATCAGAACCAGAAAGATTGATGGCGTCAGATACATTTTGGTATACGTTCACATCAGTGAGTTCTGCTACCGTTTCTATTGTAGGAGCGGCGAGATCCACTTTATGATCTAGTGTCACTTTGTTGGTTAAAGTGAGGGCGACTGGCGAGCCGGAATAGTGTTGGTTACAGTATTCATCGTAACAAATTGCGAACTGAGCTGTTGTGGAGTTTGTGCCGTTGCCGACTTCATAACCTGGCTTCATGTATACGCTGACGTGACCCGTTGCATCGTTATTGATGTTGTACTCAACCCGAGATATCAAACTCCCACTGTCACTCATGATGCCATAGTAGAGACCGTCTCCTGCGTTATATTTCACACTGAAAGGGATATTTACATAGGTTTGTTCAAACGCACCAGACTCCATTTGATAGCTGGTTTGTGCAACATTGACTGCACTAGTTGGTGAACTACCATCACTACCACCACAGCCAGTTAGAACTAATACAGATAAAGAGAGCGGTATCTTGTAAAAATTATTCCATGTCATATAATTTAATTCAATCCATAATGCATAAATCATTGATATATTTAATCATGTCAATGTAAATTTATGCAATATGTTTACTAGTGGTATTCGTCGCATTTCAAGCATAACTCTTCAGATCTACGTCATCATTTTAGACGCTCTTATTTCACTCTAAAACAAAGTATGATTTTTAGAGTGAAACTCGAAGGGAAGTAACTGAATGCGAACGTTACAAGTACAGCCAGATGTTCAACGATAAAGAACGTTCTCCCCCTCGGTCGTTAATCTAAAGAGATCGTTGTTGGTCATTTGAGGGGGAGTTAGAGGGGGAGGTTTTTAATGCTCAACTTGAATCTGAGTGTTGGTCATCATTGCGATTAGCTTGGCCACTCGTGCGCGCATCTCACGTCTATCAACAATCATGTCTAAAGCACCATGCTCGAGTAGGAACTCACTCTGTTGAAAATCGTCAGGTAATTTTTCACGTACCGTTTGCTCAATCACTCTGCGACCGGCAAAACCAATTCGGGCTTTAGGTTCACCTATATTGATGTCACCGAGCATAGCTATACTTGCCGAGACTCCGCCAAAGGTTTGGTCGGTTAACACGGATATATAAGGGAGCTTTGCATCGGATAATCGCTTTAACGCAGCACTGGTTTTGGCCATCTGCATTAATGCCATTAGCGATTCTTGCATGCGAGCTCCACCACAAGCCGAAAAGCAGACTAATCCACAATTAGCCTCAATGGCTGAGTTAACCGCGTCAACAAAGCGAGCACCCACAACGCTGCTCATCGAACCTGCCATAAAAGAAAATTCGAAAGCGCACGCCACTACCGGAAGCCCCAAAAGTTCTCCTTTTGCAGCGACTAGGGCATCTTTTTCGCCCGTGCTTTTTTGAGCAAGTGAGATACGTTCTTTGTAGCGTTTCTGATCTTTAAAATTGAGTAAGTCTTGTGGTTCATGTTGGCTACCAATTTCAGTCATCACTCCTTTATCCAAGAAGCTGTCTAAACGATAGCGTGCTGTCATCCTCATGTGATGATGACACTTTGGGCAGACTTCCAGGTTTTCTCTAAGGGCTAATCGGTATAAGACTTGATCACACGCAGAGCACTTGGTCCATACCCCTTCAGGAATTGAAGCTTTACGGGTGCTTATTATATTTTTCTTATCTAATAGCTTTTCTAACCAACTCATTGGAAACCTTATCCAGTTCACTTTAATGATGAGCATTGTATAAGCCTGTTTTTGGTAATAAAGTGCTTAATATTGGCTTTATAATCCTATCTGGTGGGATTGTTGGTGTGGGCGGATTATTGATATGGATGAGATTAATGGGAATGCTTGAGAAGATTGACCAACAATGGTTAAAAAGTTTTCATTGTGTTTATGAGAACAATAGCTTTAAAAGAGCGGCGGAGTTTTTGTGTTTGCCGACCTCAAATGTAAGTCGTCACATTGCTTTATTAGAAGAGCAGTTAGATGCTCGATTGTTCGATAGAACGACCCGTCGTATAGCCCCGACAGAAGCAGGCGAGCATCTTTATTTACGTACTCAGCCTTTGTTGGACAAGCTTAACGAAGCGCTTACGGAGGTAACGCAGCATTCACGTCATGTGGTGGGGCAGCTCAACATTCTAATGCCTGATTCACAGGAACTCGCTCAAGCCGTTGTTTCCTTCTGCACCAAATACCCCTCTATTTCATTGTGTTGCGATACAAGCATCAGTCCTAAAGAGGACTTGCTCGATGGATTTGACGTTATTCTGAGTTTTCATCGAGGGAAACTTGAGGATAATAATTGGATAGCGAAAGAGATTAAACGTTGGTCTAGCATTGTTGTGGCTTCCCCCAAACTTCTTCGCACATCCTCTAAGCCTTTTAAAATTACGGATTTGAAACATGTACCGTGTATTAATAGCTTTACCGCGCTAAACGGAACGCCATGGGTATTTAAGAACGAAACAGGTGAGGTGATTACTCAAAGAGTAAAATCTGCGTTTAAAGTGAATAGCGGACAACTTGCTAAAGCTGGCGCATTGGCTGGTTTGGGCTTTGCGATACTTCCTAAAGAACTCTGTCGTCAAGAGATCGAGACAGGCGAACTAGAGATCATAGAACTTGAATATCAACCTGAAGACTTAGTCTTATACGCCTTTTATGCATCAAGAAAGCACATAGCGAAAAAGGTTCCGGCTTTCATTGCGCACTTACAGGATCAAGGGAAGTAACTTGGATTTGTGTGTGAGCTTCCACTGTTAAACTCCTCTTAAGCTCACCTTGATTCAGTCTTCTAACGTTTCAATACACCCAAACCTGACCTTTTCGCTCAACCATTGAGCGAAATTGGTACAAATCTTCAACCTTTCCAAATGTGGAATCCACACTTCTTTTATTGGCTCTATTTTCCAATTGTGAATGGTTATAACCTAGTTTTCGTAGAAAAGAGAATCGAATAAGCCGTGAGCGCGGCGCGTCATAATGAATGAAAACTAGGCACAAGCATGAACGAAAATTTTTATAGATACGCGATTTACACTGTTTTTTCAGCGGCAGCATTTTTCTCCGCTTTTTTAGTCACCTCAGATAATGTTTCCCCTTTCACCACTCAAGCGACTTTGTATCGTAACGTAGCGACCATTGCGCCAGAAGTGTCCGGTGTGATTACCGATGTTATGGTTAGCAATGGCGAGTTGGTTGAAAAAGGTCAGCCATTATTTGCTATCGATGCCAGCAGCTACCAATTGAAAGTGGCACAAGCGAAAGCCGAACTGCATCAAACGCGTGATTCTGATTCAGCAAAGTGGCAGCAATTAGCCGCAGCGAAACAAACACAAAGCCAACGAGAGTTTGAATACCACAATGCGAAACAGAAACTCGCACGTAACCAAAAACTGCGTAACAAAGGGCTCGCGACTGAACAAGATCTTGATGACGCAATCACCAATACACAAGTTGCGAGTAGTGCGGTTGAAGCTGCGAACGCGGAAGTGAAACGTATTGAGGTTGAGCTCTCTACCCAAGACCGCACAGCGGCCATTGAATTAGCAGAAGCAAAACTTGCCAGTGCGGAACTGGATTTAGGCCACACTCAAGTCGTCGCGCAAACGGAAGGTGTCGTGACCAACTTACAATTGCAATCGGGCAGTTATATCACTCAAGGTACTTCATCATTGCTGCTGGTGGACGAAGCTCATGCGTGGGTCAGTGCAGACTTCAATGAGAAAGGCATTGGTAAGCTTACTAATGGTCGCGAAGTTTTGGTCTCTTTTGATGCGCTACCGGGCAAAGTCTTTACGGGTGAAGTGAGTAGCCAAGAGCGTGCGATTTACGACACCAATAACGCCAATGGCAAGCTGTCTAGCGTGACTAATGATACGCGTTGGATCCGTGAGCAACAGAAAGTACGTACCCGCATTACTGTTAACGAATTGGATCCTTCGATGATCTCAGGTTCACGCGCGAGTGTGATTGTTGAAAGCGGTAATCCAATAATGCACGTGATTGGCTCTGCTTGGATTCACTTGGTTTCAATATTTCGCTACATCTACTAGTAGGAGATGACGATGTGGACATTCGAAAACACCGCACAGGGTCATTCTCAACGTAATGAAGCGCTGCGTGTCGCACTAACTGTGACGATTTGTATGGTGTTGGGAAAGCAACTAAACCTAGACTCTCCCGTTTATCTGGCGTTGTATCCAACCATCATCATGACCAAGAACAAAGATTACTCTTGGCTTGGCCTGATCCGTACCTTGTCACCCACTTTATTGGCAGCAAGTACAGCATTGGTGGTGACTGACGTGTTTTCACAGCATCCGTTTGTGGTGTGGACCATTAGCCTGTTCTTCTTAGACTTTATGCGTCGTCGAGCCACTACGCCAGCGAAGAAAGGTAAAATGTTGATGCCAACCTTCAACTGGATCTTGATTGTGGTGTTTGCTCAGCACACCACCATGGATATGCCGATGCGTATTCATGAAATTTTGGTATCCATGTTGATTACCATGGTAGTAGCAAAAATCATGGTAGCTCTGTTCCCTGTTGAGCAAGGAAACAAGCCTCCTGTATTTAAAGAACAGCCTGTCACATTTGAGAGCAGAGCAATTTCACTCGCGTTGATCGGTCTTGGTTTGGCATTCTTGATGATTGTCGACATCATCTCTGCAACGTTCTGCATGGTGCCAGTGATTGCTGCTGCAACCCAAACCACACACAAAAGCTTTATCGACGTGGTTGACCGCCGTTTTCAAACTCAAGTAGGCGGCTGTGCAGTAGCCGTGGTGTTCACCTTGTTGATGGCAGGGCATCAGTCAACATTCGGTTACTACACCATAGTGTTGGGTTTATTTGCCTTTATGATCACCGCATCAATGGCCAAAGCGAAAGGTCTAGCGAGAGACGTTCATGCCGATGCGTTATTGGCGACCATGCTGCCGATTCAGTTGTATATGACCAGTAGCAATTTAGGGTTGGAAAGTACCTTCCTACGCGCTTGGGAGCTGACTGTGACTTTGTTTGTGCTGTGGGCTTTGTGTCATTTTGTTCGTAAGCCTACTGGTGAAGAGCCGGCACTCGTTCGCTAATAATCAAATCAGGCCAACCGATTATGGTCTGATTTGATTGCGCCTTTCATAAAATTAAAAAATGCTCTAACTCTGGCTGAATCTTCTAAATCTTTATGAGTCATCATCCATAGGTCTGTATTTTGGTGCATCACTTCCATATCCACTCTTTGCAGAGCTCTCTTACTATTACCTAAAAAGCAGGGTAAGTAGGCCAGCCCCATCTGATTTTCAGCCGCGATGATCAGGGGCTCAAAAGAGTCGGCTTTCATGACAATTTTGTCTTCCGAAATCAGTTCAGAAACCTGTAGCGAAGCACTGCCTCTATGCATCATTAACCAAGAGGCAGACTTTAAGGGGTGCTTACTCTTAAGGCCATTTATATATTCTGGCGATCCGTAAACACCAAAGGCAATTTTACTTAACTTGGTCCCAACCAAATGGGCTGGTAACTCATTTGCCGGGCGAATCGCGATATCTGCATCTAGGTGTGAAATATCCAATTGACGAGATGTGAGGCTGAGTTCTAACTGAATTTTTGGATAAAGCCGATGAAAAGCAGCCAAATGAGTACCCAGAATGAGGCGAGATAACGCATCGGTCGTCGTTATTCTTAGCGTTCCTTCTAGCTTCAATTCCTGTCCAAAAATCTTGTGTTCCAATTCTCTTACTGTGGATTCGATAGCGAGAGCTGACTCCAGAAGCTTTTGTCCTTCAACCGTTAGTTTGTATCCGGTAGGAAGTTTATGGAAAATTCGTAGTTTGTGACGATACTCAAAGGTGTCAATACGACGTAAAACGGTGCTGTGGTTTACACCAAGTGCTCTTGCCGCGGCCGATAGGGACCCTTCATTCGCCACTGTTAGAACATATTGCAGGTCATCCCATCTTATGTTGTGCATTTGCGCATATCCAAAGTGTTCAATTAGTGAGTTTACCAAAAATTTAGCACAGCTATAGTTATCTCAACAAGGCAACAAACAGAACTGAAGTTCAAAGCATGCACAGATGGCACTTCTAATCTCCCACGCATTGAGCTTCAAAATTGACAATCAGGAGAAAGAAAATGTTAAAGAAAAATCTACTTATCGGTCTAGCGAGTCTTCTGGCTTTCTTTCAACTCACTCCAGCCCTTGCAGATGAAACAAAAGCAGTCGATTCAGCGAAGACACTAGAAACGGCTCAAGCATTCTTATGGGCGGCAGGCTCTGGTGATATGGAAAAACTCGAGTCATTAATGGCCGATGATTTTGTCTGGCACAACGAAGGTGACGCCGACATCCCTTGGATCGGTAATTGGGAGTCAAAAGAAAAAGTGCTCAACACTTTCTTGCCTCTATTTGGCGCAGGTTTGAAAGTCACAAGCTGGTCAACAGACTATAGTTTTGTAAACGGCGACCAAGCAGTATTTATGGGCAGCATGAGTGCTATTGCTAATGAATCTGGTGTAGACACAGGTAAATTCAGCTGGGCAGTTCGAGTTCAGGTTGAAGATGGCAAAGTGAAGAGTTGGAACTGGCTTGAGGATAGTTACGCAGTATCTAAAGCTTATCACGCCAAACAGTAGCCACAGTGACCAATTAGGTAGTAAAGGCTCGGTATGCTGTAGACGTATATCGAGCTTAGCTTGGTTTTGAATAGCGACGCGATGGTAGAGCCGATTTAACAATCCGGCAGTTAAAAGGGCACCTGAAACTATCTTCATCAGGGTTTCAGCGTACGAGCCAAATAACGTACTTTGGCACTATTAAGTTTGGAGAAACTATTTATGAGCAATAAGCTAGCGAATGCGACTAATCTATATATGGAAGGTATCCGCGATGGTCATGCATTAGAGGCGGTAACGAAGTACACCGGTCAACGTTATACTCAACATAGCACTGGGGTACGCAATGGTATTGATGGTTTTGTTGAGTTCTTCGAACCCTTCTTAAAACGCTGTCCTGTTAGAGACATAAAGATCATACGCTCAATCGTCGATGGCCAATTCGTGTTTGTTCAAGCATTCCAAGATATTAATAATGGTGAGTATAAGTGGGTGACCACGGATTTATTCGATACCGATTATGACGATAAAATTATTGAACATTGGGATGTAATCTCTGCCTTCGAAGCTCAACCGACGAAAGGGGAAGGTCGACTGCAAGGGCCAATCAATCATACTGACTTAGATAAAACAGAAGAGAATAAAAACCTTATCCGTGATTTTTTATGTGATGTCATGGTACTAGGGCAGAAAGACAAGCTATCAAAGTACCTCCAGCACGAAGAGCTAGCCGTTTATCAAGCCTCAGATGTGAGCCCTTTGGATAGCTATATTGGTGGCTATGACCAAGTGTTCAAGATTGTCGGTCAAGGTAACTTCGTAGCAGCTTACAGCCGAGTTATTGATAATGGTCTCGAGGTTGCGCGTTTTGATCTATTCCGAGTTGAGGAAGGTCAAATTAAAGAGATATGGGTAAACCAAGAGCCCGTGCCACCAAAAGCAGAATGGGTAAATGGCGGAAAGTTCTAGAGTCGCTTTAAGGGGGTTACGCTAATAATGCTATCGCTAAAACAAAACGAAAAATGCGCATCCTTGCTAACCTTACTTGTTGTGTGTGTTTAACTTGTTAAATCTTAGCCAACATGTTTTGCGATGGAAGAATATTTACACTGTTTTACAACTCGGCTTAACGCTCAACAATGCAATCGCGCCCTTGAGATTTTGCGTCGTAGAGGGCGTTATCTGCTCTTTTAATTAATGAATTCCAGTCATCGTTTATGAGAGCTTGAGTCACGCCAATGCTGACAGTATACGTGCCAGAAGAGAGCTCTTGATTGGAGTTGTGTTTTGCGTGGTTTCTTATTCTTTCAGCTATTTGCATTGCTTGAATTTTATTCGCTCTAGGTAACATGACCACAAACTCCTCTCCACCATAGCGAAAGCAAAAATCGCTTGTGCGGCATGTATCTTCAAGAATTTGACCAAAGTGCTTAATCACATCATCTCCCTTGTCATGACCATAGGTATCATTAATTTTTTTGAAGTGATCTAGGTCGGCCATCAGTACAGAAATGTCACTCTCTCGGCCTGGTTGAACAAGCTTGGGTATCAGCTCTGCTAAGCCTCTACGGTTATAAAGGCCTGTTTGTTCATCAGTGATCGATGAACGATAGGTTTGCTTTAATAAACGATCAGTTAAGATCCAAAACACTGAAAATGCGAGGCTAATAATTGTGATTGTCATGATAACGAAAGACAATTTATGAATATCTGATATCAGGTAATAGTTTGAATTCGTTCCTTTGGTATGAGCAAGTATGCCCCTAATTGCCATATAGATAATGTTGATAAACAGGGTTAGGTTCAACAGGCACTTTGCTTCTCTGTTATCGTGCTTTTCCCCGGAATAGTTTGCACAGAGGGCTAAGATACATATCGTCACAACGAGAATACTTCGTGCCTCGATCCTAGAAGCAACAGAAGGCGCAATTATGGCGCTATAAAGGAAGAAGCTAATGCCAAGGGAGCTAATGATGATTGATATTACGAGAAAAGATCGACTTGCTCCTCGTAACACGGTTATGCCGACGAGTAACAAACCAAAAGCCGTTGCGTATGCACCATTGGAAAGAAAAACGATGGATTCTGAAGATTGAGTAACGCCGAACGAAAGTGGGGTAACACTGGCTCCTAACAGCAAAGCAGCATAAGCAATGTAATTCACCCCTAACGTGGTGCCTGCGAGTATATATTTATGAGTTAACAACATAGCACTCGCAACCGTGGCTGCTAACAAAGAGGTATATATAGCTAAGGTGTGTACATCCATGAAATCACCAACAACGTAAAAATGAACTCTCTCAATTCAGTATTGCGCAATTTGTATTATGAATGTTTAGTAGTTAATCATTATTAAACCATATGCTGATGCAGATCAATTTATGCTCAGGTGCATTGGCAAGCGTCGGGCAAGGTACGAGTTATTCCAGAGCCCAACCTTGGCTTTGTTATACCTTTATTTTAAATTCTCTAAACCCGATGTATCGACGCCTTTTAAGGTGTCTTTTGCTACGTCATCTAAATCGGTCGTTGTCGATTTTTGAGGATAACTAGCAGCGGCACCTTTACCGATCGCTGTTGCTTCCGCTTGTAGCTTTTTCCCCTCAGATTCACCCGCGATCCAGCCTTGCTTGTAGTCACCGTCTGATTCAAAACGCTTTCCATCTTTTATGTAGTTTTCGAAGCTATTGCCGCTTTCTTGCATGCCGCTATGTCTACCATCGTGAAAGCCCTGTATGTAAGAGGTGTTGTGACCACTCTCAATCAACGCACTATCACTTGTACCGCATCCGGACAAAATAAAAACCAATAAGATTATAAACAGTTTATTCATGCTCAAAGCCTCGGAACTCAGTCGTCTAAAAGATAAGAATAGACCAAGATCATCTCGCAAAGGCATAACAGCGCTCTAGGCAGGAAAGCTAGTTTGAGAATCATGATATTCAAAACTTGAGAGAGTAGAGTTACTACTGCCTTATTAGATCTAGAACGATAGCAAATCACTGGTCGGTAATTTGCTATCAAACACAGAGTGAATATCCGTTGTGTATATTGGAAAGCTTAAAGGCTAAGACTGGACGCCTTATTTCCTATTTGAACGGTTAGCGATAAAACTCAATATCACGACCGCAATACTAAAGCCCACAACACCCATCCAACCCGCACGTTCAAATGCCTGAATTCCCACAAATGAACCAAACGCACCACCGAGATAGTAAGCAAGCATATAGATTCCGTTGATACGACTTTGAGCTTGGGGGTCAATTGAGAATACGCGTACTTGGTTCGATACTTGAGCGCTGAATACCCCAAGGTCGATGAGGATGATACCGACGATCAATCCAGCCAATGTGTCAGCGAAAAGACCCGATATAACAAAACCAGCAGTAATAATAACTAACGCCATGCTGATCATGTTTCGAGAGCCAAACTTGCTTACCAGTGACCCTGAAACTTTGGCACCAATTACCCCAGCAAGTGCAATAACACCAAACATTCCTGCCTGTTGTGCATTGTAATTAAACGGAGATTCACTGACGTGCAGAGCTAACGTTGCCCACAGCGCATTGAACGAAGCAAACCAAAGCGCGCCAGTTAAAGCGGAAGTACGCAATGTCGCATGCTGCTTGATTAACGTGGCCATGCTCGCAACCAGTTTAAGGTAAGGTATTTTAGTTGTCGGCGTGTTCGTCGTTAAAAAGGCATACAGCAACACACCAAAGACCATCGCAATACTTGCAGACATCATAAATACCGCTCGCCACCCAAACTGCTCACCGATGAACCCACTGAGTGTGCGAGAAAGCAAGATGCCCACAGTTAGGCCAGTCATTAACGTTCCAATGACTTTCCCTTTCGTTTCAGGAGTACTTAATGACGCTGCAAATGGAATCAGTTGCTGAGTGATGTTGGCGCTCAAACCAATCGCAAAACACGCAACAACCAGAGCCACTAAGCTAGATGCAGTAAACGCGACAAAAGATGACAACACCAACATGACAGACAAGATCGCTATTAGGCGTCTTCGGGGTAACGTGTCTCCTAATGGCGATAAGAATAACAATGCCACTGCATAACCAATCTGACCTGCAGCTGGCACTGCGCCTAGCTGTTCGCTTGTTAACCCTAGCTCTGCGCCGATCTTAGGTAAGATAGGTTGGTTATAATAAAGGTTCGCAGCAGTTGCCGAGACTGCGCTCGACATCAGTAACAAACGTCCTGTGCTCAACACTTCTTTAGTCGCTTTTGACATGGTGACACCTTAACTTTGGTTCATCGTTTTAATGAATGATTTCGATGAGCTAAGTCTAAGGTTAGCGATTGAATAACAAAAATAACCATTTGATTTAAATTCTATACGAATCTGGTATAGATAACTTTCTAAGCCATGTTTTGTTGAATCGCCTCAATCTCACTCTGTACGACAGCAACAAATATACTGGCCGTGGGGGATAGAGTATGCGAATGGTGTGTCATCACTAATGGCATTTGTACGTCCACAGATTCAAGATTAACAAATACACATCCCTCACTGCGTAAATCACGAATTGCATGCGGAGCGATAGAGACACCTAAGCCAGAAGATACTTGAGTCAACACGGTTTGCATGTTGTTGGGTTGTTTTTTTATATTTGGAGAGAAGCCAGATAGGTCACATTGAGTAATTATGGAGTCAAATAACCCTACCGCTTGTTCACGTTCAAATAAGATGAAAGGGTCTTGCTGCAGTTGTTTTATTTGAATTGTGGAGTATTGAGCCAGTTCGTGGGTGACGGGCAAAACGGCAACAAGCTTATCCGTATAAATCGTCACCGAGGTGTAATCATCAACAAGCAGGTTCGGCAGTGGACGAGAGAAGCTAATATCGATCTCTCGTTTGTCCAGAGCTTCGATCTGTTCAGAAGCCGTCATCTCAACAAGATCAACATCAATATTGGGGTTTTCAGCAATATACTGTCGAATTAAACGAGGCAAAAAGCTCAGAGTTGCGCCTCCAAGATAACCAATAGTTAAAGTACCAATACAACCAGAAGAAGCTCGAATCGCGGACTGTTTGGCTTGTTCCGTTTGTTCGATGAGTCTAATCGCATCTTTAAGTAAGTGCTGCCCTGCGGCGCTAATGACGACTTCTCGAGATGTACGGAAAAATAAGCTGACTCCAAGCTCATGTTCAAGGCTTGTGATATGGCGGCTAATGGCAGGTTGAACGGTATTCAACTCTTTTGCAGCTTTTGAAAAACTGCAATGTGTCGCGACAGCCACAAAGCTTTTTAGTACTTTGATTTCCATATAGCCTCAATATAAACCTAGGTGATAAAAAAGCGCTTACGTGCGCCTATATTGCTTTTATTATCAATCACAAAGACCTTGCTAGCAAACCATAGGGTAACAACGTTTGCAAGGCTCTGGTCACTTGTGAGAGTGGGGCGATAATCCTACGTATTCAGCTTTCAAGCTTTTCGTTTTCAAGCTCTTCGTTTTCGAGATTGCGCCGAACTAAATCGTGCATTTGTTTTACAGTCATCAGTGCTAACCAGATGATTTCTTCTACTGAACGTTGCCCAGCTGCAGACATTGGGTGGTCGGTGTCAGTTTGATTGGTGAGCGCGGGCAGCTCATGGACGCGGTTATCACGAATGGTATTGATCAAGGCGTCCATAGCATCATGAATCAAACTCTCTACTTGTTGCGAGCCTTGGTATTGCGTGCCTTTTCTGACCAGCGGAATCAGCAAGCAGAGGTAATGGCTTAACAATCGATAGTGGCTCAGCATATCTTCATAATAATGAGGGTCGGCGCGAGTGTGTTTTGGCTCTTGCTGCATCTCGTTGTAAATCAGCTCTAGGTCGCTTTCGGCGGTTAGCATAGCGGCACGTTGCTTGGTTAGCGCAGTATGGTCATGGTGTTCGGTGCCAATTTGGAGCTGTTCGTAGCAATACACAAATAAGATTTTTGAACTATTAAGCGCTTTTAACGCTTGAGTGTGGATCTCTTTGCCTCGCCATTGCGGCCATAACAAGCTATATCCGAGCAGAACAATCGCACCACCGACTACGGTGTCGATAACGCGTGGCGCGGCAAAGTCGAGCCCTTGGTGCGCCATGGTTTGATACACCAAAATCAATAGCGCCGTAATACAGCCAATGGCTAGCGAGTAATGGCGCATAATATTAAGCATCGCGACAGGCAAGAGGATGACGATAAGCGAATACATCGCGGTCGTCGGTACACCAATGTGAATCAAAGAGGTCGCGAACAGCACACCAAGCGCCGTACCTAAACAGCGTTGCCACGTTTTACTGCGTGTCGCTAAGAAGCTTGGTTGAATAACCATTAGCATCGAAATCAGAACCCAATCAGGGCGAATCAATTCAAAGTATTCCGCAATTCCAGCGCCAAGTGCGAACATTAAACCGATACGGGTAACATGACGCCATATTGGATTGCCTCGGCTTGGCAGGCGAAAAGATAGCTCGAACGGCTGTACTTCAAAAGAACGTTCATAAGCGGGTTCATTAAGCTCAATACGGCGAGAGATGTGCTTAACGGCGAATGCCCAATAACGAAAGCGGGGTTGGTCTTCGAGCTTGACCGCTTCAATCAAGTCGTCGGCTTCTTGTTGTAATGAACTTAAATGCTTCATCTCTTCGTTTGTGTTAAGCAGAAGCTGTTTGGCTTTGTGTCTTAACCTTTGCTGGCAATGTTGGCTCCATACCAATAGCAAGTCTCGTTTGTGTTTATTGGATTGAAATTGGCTTAATAGATCGGGATTTGTTGTGTGGCTGCTGATTATCACTTCAAACATATCAAGCGCGAGGAACAAGGCTTGTCGGAGCGAGTTAGCATCTTCTTGTTTAGATCGAAAAGATTCAGATTGAAGAGCCTGTTGGAACAACTCGATGAGTTGGTATTTGATGCGTCTTTTCGGTGCATCACTTTCGCTACCTAACAAGAATGCTTGTCGATATTGGATGTAGTCTGCCAAGGTTTCGTAAATCGCGGACAGACACACGCGCAATGCATAGTGCTTCCATAGCGCAAACCAAAGCCAGCTAAACAGCGAAAAAGTAAGGGGGCCAAGTACCAACATCGGGTACAAGCTTAACGCTGTGTTGGAGTTATGAAGCGACAGACTGACCACAGCAATCAGGAGGCTAGACATGCCGAGCCTCGCCCAGAATGGACCGTTTACCGCCGCACTGGCAAGCAATGCACCCATAGCACCATAAGTCACCCATAAAGGCAGTCCGCTTTTCAGCAGAGCGTAACTAACGGCCAGAGTCATGCCCCAAGCGGTTGCGGTGATCGCAAAACGTGTCCATCTCCTTGGCCCAGCTGCGTCGAGTCCACTAATCAGGGCGGCTGGCATGGTCATCAGCGCGGTCATGGCGATAGTGGTTTGATTCGACAGCACCCCTAAACCGAGAAACAGCACAATGGCACTGGTGGCGCGAAGCCCAAGGTTAATAGAAGGGGAGTACCAGACTTTACGCAAAATGGCAGGAGAAAACGTCATAGACCCTCGTTATTTGTTTGATCTTAATGAGTGTAACGCCAAATCTGTTTCCGCGCTGTCTTCAATCACAGATTGATAAATTAAAGCACAACAAACCTTTAGGTGAGATTCGACTCACCACACCTTCCTAGCTTTTCCTAGCTGAGTCAGTTGGCTCTATGCTCAAACAGAAGCTACATTTGATTTTATAGCTCAAACTTTTTAGTCACAGAAAAGACGGATATCGAACAATATGGTGGGCGATTACTGATCACCCCGAGAGGTAAAGATAAAGAGTCCGCCAATACGTTTCGAGGCTCTTTTCGCGTTTTACAATTCTTCATATAAGCCTCCTTTGTGTGTAAATATTCAACTTGCTAAACGATCTTAAATGGATGAACAAGGACAGTGAATCATGCCAGATATTTTGAACAATTCTTTGGAAATAACAGGTGACCCGATAGACGACAAACAACTTTTCTTTCTTAGGTTTTTTAGTGAAGTAAGTATCGATGACACAGTAAAAACACCTGAGCAAATCAGAAAAAATAGAAAGGTGCTGAACAAAGTCAGAAAAATAACGAATGAGGTGAAGGACCTATCAAAGTCGAATGATAGCGATAATGGGCAAGCGGTAGGTGACACATCAAATGAGATCTTCGCTCAGGTAAACAGGACGGTTCAAGGCGTTCCTGGATTGGAGTTATTACCTTCAAACGTATTCACCGAGATGAAACCTTTGATCTTTGACTTAGTCAGCGATGTTTGGGAAGAATTTGCTCCTTTCATTAAAGACACCAAAGGGATAGTTCAAGGCGCATATAAAGGAGTGAAGGGCGTTTCACTCTATAAGAAAGCGACCAAGGTGATATCAGTAGCGGATAGCCAAGGGCAGATGACGCTACGAGTGGTGAGAAGAAAAATTAAAGCGACAGCCTTAGAAGACGGGTTGTTGGAGTTTTCTTTTAATTCCGCAACGTTAGTGGTCAATATCGTTTCTTTGGGTACTGCCTCACCAGCGACAGCCATAGCAAGAGCGGCGAAGTCGATTTGTCAGTGGTGCGTTAATTACATTTACAGAAAGATTACTATCGCCCGATACAAAGCTTTCCAAAAAGAATGCCTGAGAATGTATCTGAACAAGAGCACTATTACTGGCCTATCTTGCTGTACGTTTTTCAACAAGAGCATCCAAGATATACCCGTTGTTGCGATGATGTGGATTCTACACCCTCTGGTCAGCTCTAAAGAGGAGGTGCTCATTGGCGTGTTGGATCGTATCCGCCCCATGAACCCACAGGGCGAACTTGCTAATGTTTGAAGTTCCAGGGTAAGAGCGCATCGATATCAGGCTCAGCTTGCGCTAGCTCTT
>NZ_JADDYK010000091.1:0-217 GCF_015163615.1 Vibrio sp. OPT18 | reverse complement strand
AGAACTTTTAAATTTGATTGAATTACTCGTAAGTAATCAATCAGTCAGCTTTCCAAATTGTTAAAGAGCTTGATTCAATAAAATGAACCATTTTTAAAAACACTTAAATAAATGTGCTTAAAGATGGTATCCCGTAGGGGAGTCGAACCCCTGTTACCGCCGTGAAAGGGCGGTGTCCTAGGCCTCTAGACGAACGGGACATAGGTTACTCTTAACT
>NZ_JADDYK010000090.1:0-392 GCF_015163615.1 Vibrio sp. OPT18 | reverse complement strand
CCAGATGCGCCAACACTGACACTTGATACGGACTCTGGCTCAGCGGCGGATGACTTCTTAACCAACGACGGCAGCTTCACAGTCGGCGGCACAGAAGACGGCGCGACAGTTGAGTACTTTGTTGATGGCAACTGGACGACAACCGCGCCAGTACCCGCTGAAGGCGATAACACCATTACTGTTCGTCAAACCGACGCAGCAGGTAACACTTCAGGCAGCTTAACGCTGACGTTTACGTTAAACACCGAAGTGAAAGCACCAGTCATCACGCTAGAAAGCACAGGTGATGATGCGATCTACAACAAAGAAGAGCTTGGCTCAGATGGCACCGTGACGGCGACGATCAGCCTGCCGGATGACTTCGATGCGAGCAAAGACACGCTGACTATCAA
>NZ_JADDYK010000089.1:0-255 GCF_015163615.1 Vibrio sp. OPT18 | reverse complement strand
GGGAACTGAAACATCTAAGTACCCCGAGGAAGAGAAATCAACCGAGATTCCGAAAGTAGCGGCGAGCGAAATTGGATTAGCCCTTAAGCTTTTAATGATGCAGGTGAAGAGTCTGGAAAGTCTCGCAGTAAAGGGTGATAGCCCCGTAACCGACACATCATAATCAGTGAAAACGAGTAGGGCGGGACACGTGATATCCTGTCTGAATATGGGGGGACCATCCTCCAAGGCTAAATACTACTGACTGACCGATAG
>NZ_JADDYK010000088.1:107812-135572 GCF_015163615.1 Vibrio sp. OPT18 | reverse complement strand
CTTCTCGTTTAAATTCGTCTGTATATTGTCTTTGTGATTTTACTTTCATGACACTCAATGCTCTGTATTAAGTGTCTACTTTTATGGGGTCACATCAGGGGTCACATCAGATGCGAATAGAACACCTACAGCTTCCAAGCGCAAACTGTCTCGAAACGAAGCCTCACCATATCTCAAGGGTGAAGCCCGTTCTTGTATCTTTCTTTAACCGTTGGTGCTCTCAAAGATTTTGTCCGCCGATGCTGCAACAAAACCGGTGTAAAGCTCACCGTTGGCCATCGCATAACGCTTAGCGAACTCATAGAAGCCGCCAGGAATCATCTCATTGCCTTCAACAAATGAAACTGGGACTTTGTCTGCCATTGTTGATGATTGCTCTAATAAGACCTCTGGAGAGCCTTTAACCTGACCGCCAGATGCATTGATCGTGAAGTCCGACTCGCTCAGGTAGTCATTCACCGTCTGCACTTCATCGAAGTTATTTAGCTGATTCACACTCACCGTAAAGTGGTTTGCACCATATCCATGAGCCGCTAGCCAAGACGCGTATTCGCTCTCTTTCGCTAGTACTTGAAAATCAGCGAAGCTCAAATCCCAAAGACGACCGCCAAACAAGAACTCATGACCTTGAAGCTTGCTTGCATCTACTTGCTCAACTAACTTAGCAACGATCTGTTGCAAATCACTAGAACACTCTTCGACCTTCAATTCACTAATGAACACTTTTGGCTGCTTCGGGTCTGGGTGCTCGTAGTGTTTAGCCACTAGCTTCTTACTCTCAAACAGGTAGTCGCCACACGCCTTGTAACCCAGATCAAGGAAAGGTTTAGCTAGTGTTTCAATACCGAGAGGGGCAACATTAAAAGTACGCAGTGCAATATGGTCGTTGATAAGCGCTTCATCTTCTTTCAGCAAATGATGCACTTTCTCAGCCGATGGACAAAGCCTGTGAATGTAATCGTCCCAAAGTGATTTAAAGAGTAGATCGGGCGTCATGGTGACTCCTTGTCAGAGGTTCTAGCAAGCTAGTAATTTGGATTAGAAAGGGAGAGGCTGAGACACAGAGTCAGCAGCCATCAGCCTGTGACATACTTTTTCTATTATTATCTACCGTCCAATCTAGGTGTCGGACGTGATGGAAAAGGGAAGCGATAACACCACTTCCCTATTTCAAGCTTAACGCATGAGCCTAAGACTCATTAGCCTAAATTAAAGCTCAATACCCGGGCTAAACGTTGCTGGAAGTTGAGTTTCGCCACCTTCCATTGAAGCCATAGGGTAAGCACAGTAGTCCGCTGCATAGTAAGCACTTGGGCGTAGGTTGCCCGAAGCACCCGGGCCACCAAATGGTGCATCACCACTTGCGCCTGTTAGCTGACGGTTACGGTTAACAATACCCGCACGGATATGGTCAACGAAGTATTCCCATTCAGAATCATCTGTTGATACTAAGCCGGCAGACAAACCAAAACGAGTGTCGTTAGCTAGCTCAACCGCTTGCTCTAGCGATTGGTAACGAACCACTTGTAGCAGTGGACCGAAGTACTCTTCATCAGGCAGTTCAGCAATGTTGGTTGCATCTATAATACCCGGAGAAACAAACGCAGCTTGACCCGCTTTTGCTTCTACTAGGCTGACACCGCCTAACGATTGAAGATTCGCTTGCGCGTCCAGAATGAACTTAGCCGCAGCTTCAGAGATCTGTGGGCCCATGAAAGGTGCTGGCTCAGCGAACGGCTGATCGACACGAATCTTCAAGGTAGCCGCAACGAGCTTATCCAGCAGTTGATCGCCCTTCTCTCCAACAGGCACATACAGGCGACGTGCACATGTACAACGTTGACCCGCACTGATGAAAGCCGATTGGATAATGGTATAAACCGTCGCGTCAGCATCACCAAATTGGTTACTGATCACCATAGGGTTGTTACCGCCCATCTCTAGTGCCAGCATCTTACCCGGTTGACCCGCGAATTGACGGTGAAGGATATGACCAGTATTCGCACTACCTGTGAATAGCACGCCATCAAGACCTTTAGCATCCGCCAAAGCGATACCTGTCTCTTTAGCGCCTTGCACTAGGTTGATTACACCAGCAGGAAGACCCGCTTCTTGCCATAGCTTCATCGCAAACTCACCCGTCCAAGGTGTCTGCTCTGAAGGCTTAAATACCACGGTATTACCCGATAGCAGTGCAGGAACAATATGACCGTTTGGTAGGTGACCTGGGAAGTTATAAGGACCAAATACCGCCATCACGCCTAATGGGCGATGACGCAGTACAACTTGGTTGCCCGCCGCTTCACGTGAAGCTTCACCAGTACGCTCGTGGTAAGCACGGATAGAAATAGCAATCTTGCCCGCCATTGCGCCCGCTTCAGTGCGAGTTTCCCAAATCGGTTTACCCGTCTCTTTTGCGATAATTTGCGCGATCTCTTCGCTGTTCTCTTTAACTTTCTCAGCAAAGTTCAACACAATCGCTTCACGCTCTGCAAAGCTCAGTTTTTTCCAAACCAAGAAGGCTTCACGAGCTGCTGCTACTGCAGATTCAACCTGTGCTGGTGTTGCGCTATCACCCTGCCACACTACTTCATTGTTGTATGGGCTTACTGATGTCATGGCGTCACCTTGACCTGCCACCCACTGTCCTGCTATCCACTGAGTCATACTTCTATCCTTAAAATCTTCGACAGATAATCGCCGCTCTTACTGAGCCAACATGCGAACGAATTCGCCTTCTTTTACTTCAAGAGCGCTTGCTACTTCAGATGATAAAATCACTGTGTCGCTTGCTTGGTCATACGCACCTTTCGCGGCTACTGCGCGGAAGTTCTCAAACGAGGTATTACCAATTAGGAAGTCTTTAGAGCTAGAGTGCTCTGCAATTTGAACCTGTGCTCGAATTGAATAACGCACAGATTCGATGTTTCTTAGATCACACTCAACCGTTGGGCCTGCATCAAAGATGTCGACATAACCACGGTTGGTGAAACCTTCACGTTCCAGCAACTTAAGTGCAGGACGCGTATTGTCATGTACCTCTCCGATCACCGCCTGAGCTTCTTTGCTCAGTAGATTCACGTAGATAGGTAGCTTAGGCATTAGGTCTGCAATAAAGCCTTTCTTACCAATACCGGTTAGGTAATCGGCAAGCGTAAAATCAATCGAGAAGAAGTGCTCTTGCAACCATTGCCAGAAAGGAGAGTTACCTTCTGCATCTGATACGCCACGCATCTCAGCAAAAATCGTTTTCGAGAAACGCTCTGGGTGCTCAGACATAATCAAGAAACGACACTTAGACATCAGACGACCATTCAATCCACCACGGAATGCCGGGCGCAAGAACAGTGTGCAGATCTCACTGCATCCGGTGTAGTTATTACCGAAAGTCAGCAGCTTCACGACGTTATTTACGCCAAGCTTCTGCGACGAGTGAACCACCTTGCTGATGTGGTAAGAGTAGAACGGGACATCCCAGCCGATTGAAGCTTCGATACCTGTCGTACCTGCAACCTCACCAGTTTCGGTATCAAAGCCAACCATTAGGTAGCCTTCATCACCGGGTTCAGTCACGTCTTGTTTGGTAAAGCTGTATTCAGAGTGAGTAATACGGTTAGTTAACAGTTCTTCGTTAACCGGAAGAGATGTGAATCCATGTCCTGACTCAACCGCGCAGGTATGCAGCGCATCGTAATCAGATAATTTTATTGGGCGAACAACTAGCATCAATATTCCCTCCAGATGCAAAATAGGCCCAAAACCAGAAGCTTGGGCCTTTAGCAGAACGTCATGGGATCGCTCTATTGGCGATCATTCCTATGACGCCGCTCAGGCTAAACTAGCGTAGCGATTGCTTTGTCTAGTTTTGATAAGCCTTCTTCAATTTCTTGTGTAGTAATAACCAGTGATGGCGTGAAACGAACCACGTTTGCACCCGCAACCAGTACCATCAAGCCTTGTTCGCCTGCTGCTACTAATACGTCACGTGCACGGCCTTGCCACTCTTCGTTAAGCGCAGCACCTAGTAGTAGGCCTTTACCACGAACTTCACTGAAGATTTGGTACTTATCGTTAATCTTAGTAAGACCATCACGGAACAATGCTTCACGCTCTTTCACGCCAGCTAATGTTTCAGGTTGGCTAACCACATCAACAACCGCTTCTGCAACAGCACACGCCAGTGGGTTACCACCGTAAGTAGAGCCGTGAGTACCAACTTTTAGATGTGTCGCCAGTTCAGAAGTCGTCAGCATTGCACCGATAGGGAAACCACCACCAAGTGATTTTGCAGTGCTCAAAATATCTGGTGTTACACCTAGACCTTGGTAAGCGTAAAAGTTACCAGTACGGCCATTACCCGTTTGCACTTCATCAAAGATAAGCAGTGCATTGTGTTTGTCACACAGCTCACGAACTGTGTTCACGAATTCAGAGGTTGGCGAGATGATACCGCCCTCGCCTTGCAGAGGTTCCATCATGATTGCACAAGTGCGATCAGAGATGTGCGCTTCTAGTGCTGCAATATCGTTGTAAGGCAGGTGAGTAACGTCGCCCGGTTTAGGACCGAAACCATCAGAGTAAGCTTCTTGACCACCTACCGTTACGGTAAAGAAAGTACGACCGTGGAAACCTTGTTTGAATGCAATGATTTCAGATTTCTCAGGACCGTGAACATCCGCCGCCCAACGACGAGCTAGCTTCAAAGCTGCTTCATTCGCTTCTGCGCCAGAGTTGGCAAAGAATACTTTTTCTGCAAAACATACGTCGGTTAGCTTCTTCGCTAGACGCAGTGCAGGTTCGTTGGTCATCACGTTACTTAGATGCCAAATCTTGTTTGCTTGCTCGGTAACAGCATTAACCATTGCTGGGTGACAGTGACCCAAACAGCTCACGGCGATACCACCAGCAAAGTCGATATACTCTCGGCCTTGTTGGTCCCAAACGCGTGCGCCTTCCCCTTTTACTGGGATCATTTCCATTGGGTTATAACAAGGCACCATCACCTCATTAAACAGACTACGTTCTACTTTATTTTCCACTGTCATCGTACATTCCTTCTCGATACCGCAAGCTTCGCAAATAAGCGTAATGGTTCATAAGTGAGACAAAGATATTTTGTCTCGCCATAATCCCGCTGCAGCATTATATTTACATTTAATTAACCTTTTCAATAGTAGATTATTCTTTAGCCATCCCTTACAACCAGCTAAACGTCACTACCTATGACTATTTATGCATCAATTAATCTGTTTTATGAAGCTTTTTTTACCTAAACGTATAACCAGCAACAGCAAAGCCTTACTGGCATTGCGGTATATTGGGTTCGAGACGAAATAACGCGAATAATTTTGCATAGGCTAAAAACTTAGCCTGAAGAGGGAGAAATGTTATAAAAAGTGATCGCCGTCAGAGGGATGAAGACGCGTAACGCCCGAATTTAAACGCTTAAAGGGTAATGGAATACGTTTAACTGGCTTATTTAGACGAAGAAAGGGGCAAGTTTAAACACTCAGCGTGCTAGGAAGTTAGCGAGAAGCTGGTGTCCTTGCTCTGTTTTAATCGATTCAGGGTGAAATTGGACGGCATCAATCGGCAAGGTTTTATGTTGATAACCCATGATCTCATCCATGCTGCCATCTTCAAATTCTGTCCAAGAGGTCAGCTCAAAACAGTCTGGTAATGTGCCGTTTTTCACCACTAAAGAGTGGTAACGAGTCACAGTCAGAGGGTTATTGAGACCTTGAAAAACGCTCTTACCGTTATGGCGGATCGGCGAGGTTTTACCGTGCATCACTTGTCTGGCTCTCACCACTTCACCACCAAAGACTTGAGCAATGGCTTGATGACCAAGACACACACCTAAGATCGGCAGCTTACCAACGAAGTGTTCAATCACCTGCAGCGAAATTCCCGCATCATCGGGCGTACATGGGCCCGGCGAGATAACAAGATGGCTAGGATTTAGCGCTTCGATGCCCGCAATATCAATCTCATCGTTGCGAACAACTTTTACAGTTACCCCTAACTCACAGAAATACTGATACAAGTTATAGGTAAAAGAGTCGTAGTTATCGATGATAAGTAACATGGGTCGAAATCGTAGTAGTACTGAAGAAAATAACAGGGTGTATTGTGCAGTAAGAGATTAGAAAGGCAAGTCTTTCTACTTATTTACTATTTAAACGAGATCAATAAAGAAGAGGCGCACTAGGCGCCTCATATCGTTTTGCTAAGATTACTTACAATCTTTCTCGAAGATAGTATCCCCCCAATGAGGATTATCTACGAATGGGTTACGGTTGCCCTGAATCTTTTGAATTTTGCTGTTGCGGTTGAATTCAAAGTGATCAACTGGGTCTTGCTCATTCCATTCTAGAAGTACACAAACATTACCTAAAGCAGTGCCGTTATTAGTTACGCTCGGCACAAGTTCAAGATCTGGGTTAGAGACATCGCTGGTATCTTTGCCTTCATAGCGAGTTGCCATGTAGAACATCATACGAGCAACATCACCCTTCACTTCCTCACGAGGCTCAAATGAATCGCCGTCTTTTAAGTTACCTACTTCTGGAGATTCTGAAGTTGGCGAACCACCATTATCAAACTCTAGGTTACCGCGCTCAGAGTTGATAGACGCGTCCGTTGGTCGAAGGTGATGAATGTCCGTATATGCTGCAGCACGACTATCATTGAACTCACCATTCGATTTAGGGTAACTGTGCTCACGGTTCCAAGCATCACCATCGTTGTTGCCGCTGCTGGTAAATGTTTTCAGCTGTGAGCGACCGGTATACATCAGAATTACGTTACTACTGTTGTTTGGATCTTCATCAGTCGTAGCGAGAGCATCCCATACGTCACCATAAGAGAGCTGTGTAATCCCCGTTGAGATAATGTTGTTCAGTGCTTCTTTCAGCTCATCGCCCGTTTTGTTCAATGCGCTATCGTAGTAGCCATCAGGGTTGTGTACTTCACCCGGTGGAACTGGTGGCTCCACTATCGTTGTTTGACAAGTTACCTTAGGTAGCGTGCCAACAACATGGGGATCATGTGCTTGTTCATATGCCGCATTAACACTGAATGCACACGGGATAAGTAAAGTCAGTAGTGTCTTTTTCATACTTTTCATTAGGGGCGACGAGGCCCCTACTCCTTAATGCAATGAAGTTATTTGTTAAAACGACGACGTAGGAAGCCAAGCCCTAGTAGGCTCAATAGACCACCTAAGCCAAATGAACCACCATCGCTGCCAGAATCACTCATTTGAGTAATCGACACTTGTTGCGTTTCAATCACCTGCCCCTCAACAGCCGTAGTCACGGTGTATTCACCTACTTCTAGACCTGAGATAGGTACCTCCGTCCAGCCAAGTGCAATCTCAAATTGGTCAAGCACGTCTTTTTGAACATTTGAAGAGGTCGCGACAAACGCCTGTGTTGCATTGTTGAAGCTCACCGACACTTCATCTCCAACTTTCAGATAAGCGGAGTTTGAATACTGAGTCAGATCCACAAAGTGGTTAAAGGTACCACCACCGATAGGAGCCTGTGGGCGGGGTTCGTTAATTGGCTCATCAGGAAGCTCGACTGGTGTACCCGGCTGCACAGGTTGGTCTGGATCAGGGAATACTGGGTCAACAGGATCAATTGGTTTACCCGCAAAGGCGATAGATAGTACAACTGGATCATGCCCTGCTGCGCGGAACGAGTCAGAGTACGCTTGACCAAGTTCATGCTTAGCATCCAGTGTTTGAGATTCACCCGCATTGATATTCCAATGGGTTGCACCAATAACTTTTGACTTAAGTCCCGCAGAGGTCAGAATGTAATCGAGACTGCCATTCTCATCCCCTTGAACTACGTTGTAGCTATTTGGATCTACAATCTCCATTACGTTTTCAAAGCCATAGCTATCGGCAACAACCACGCCTTCTTCATGCAGAGACTCTTCCCCTAAAAAGGTCTTCTCAGCCGTCTTGATCTCGTAATTTTCAGGTGCGCCAGAACGATCTGTCAGTACTGTGATAGCATCCTCGTTATTAAAGGCATTTAGACTACCAAGAATGACTTTTTCGCCTTCCATCTCAGCCAACTTCTGTCCTAGGTAATCCGCAGCAGATACACGTAGATTCTCACAACCGCCTTGGCGATCGTCATCCGATGTATCTTCTAGACAAATTTGGTCTTTATCAGCAAAGTGGTTTACTGCAACCACAAGTTTCTCTTCACGATCTTTGAATGAGAATACCGGTACAACCGCTGCATGCTGAGTCGTAAACTCACCGTTTTCCGCTTCTTGCTTCGGCATAGGAATCACTTGTAGCGAATCTAAACCAACTGTACTCGGACGGAAAATAACAAAGTTCGCTGTCGCTAGCTCACCTACCGTTGTTAGTCCTTCACGGCTAGCAATGTTGTACTGCTTAGCCTCAGGAAGATCAGCATTAAGCTGAGTTACTAGGTAAGAAATCGCTGAGCTTTCTTCAAAGCCGTTGTTTTCAATTTCCATCAAACCAACGATGTCAGCATCCAATGCAGTTAACGCAGCAACAAGCTTCGCTGTTTGGTGATCAAACTGAGTTAAATCTTGCGCTCCAGGTGTAGCATCAAATGCTAAGAAGTCATTGCTCTCACCGCCACCCTGCAAGCTATTGAAAAACTCTTGGGCGTTAAACGTTGCAATACGAACGTCACCCGCATCAACTTTAGGTGCTAAGTCACGGTTATTACCACGTGCAATAAAAGTATCATTGTTCGCCTCTTTTGTTACGTAGAAGCGGTAGTCTGAGTAAGAGTATCCAAGCACACCTTGAAGGTTACTTGCTCGGTCGCCAACGCGAATAAAATCTTCTGTCGACCCATTTTGGTCAATGTCGGTTTTAGCAAAGTCTGGGTACCATGCCGGAGCACCAACCGTATCTTTCTTAAATGACTCAACCACGAGGCGAGCATCATCGTTACAGTCCGCTGCTTTTGCAGCTTCGTCAGTACCCGGGAAATTCGCTTGGTTCGGGTGAACACTAGCTTTGCCTTGGCTAAGAACGAGGTTGTAACGCTGAGGTCCTTCATCCAAGCTGTAGCTACGTGAAACGCGCATATCAACCGCAGAAGTTAGGTTAACCAGCATGCCTTCATGACGCTCTAACGTGAAATCGAACTCCGAGTCTGAGGCAATTTGCTCAATGTTCACAGCCGATACCGAGCCAGTGCCTACTGCTTTAATCGCTGTCGCAGGAATTTGAGTCCAACCAAAGTTTTCCTCGACAGGACCAGTTACCTGAACCTTATCACCCACACTTAAGCCTGTTACATCACCGACTACAAAGATGCCGTCAGAGGTTTTCGGATCGCTATCTGGCGTTTCATCTTGCATGTAGAAACCGACAACAACATCACCATCAAGCGCTTCACTTTGAATCGCAGTGATAACCCCTTCAACGGTAAAGCTTTCATCAGAGATGAATTTACCATTGGCTGGGTCTGTGTATGGAGAAGCCCAAGAGTCACCTTGAAGCTGACTGATCAGTGTATCTGGTGATGGATCTGGGTCCGGATCTGGAGCAGGGTCGACCGAACCGTTGACTTTGCCTAGGCCATCAAATGTGTCTTTCGCTAGCTCTGTCCAGTTCGATTCATTGTAAGTCGCTGACGGTGATGTGCCATTTCTTTGCAAAGTGACATCTTTACCC
The DNA here is from genome assembly GCF_015163615.1 of Vibrio sp. OPT18. Taxonomy (NCBI): domain Bacteria; kingdom Pseudomonadati; phylum Pseudomonadota; class Gammaproteobacteria; order Vibrionales; family Vibrionaceae; genus Vibrio; species Vibrio sp. OPT18. Next base: position 125,884 of record NZ_JADDYK010000088.1, on the reverse strand, counting down.
CAACCACTCGCCGTCGGAACCGCGCCAACAACATCAACTAGGCTATCACCATTGAACAGACCAACGGCATCACCACCATTGTGATACAAACCACCCGTAATAGAGCTTACGCCGTCATCTAGTGTGATATCTGCAGAATCATGCAGTACAACCAATACAGAGTTCGCTGGTAATGTTTGTCCATCAAGGCTCACCATATCCAATGGGCTTACATCGCCATCTTTATAACGAACAAGTTTGTAGCCTGTTAAATCAATATCTTCAGAGCCATTGTTGTAGAGTTCAATCGCCTTATTGTTCGAACTGCCTTCTACGTATTCAGTAATGACTACTTCACCAGCACCGCTACCGAGCTCAACCTTGCCAAAATCACTCCAATCATTCATATCTACAGCTTCAAACTTACTTGCATCATAAGTTGTGCTTGGAGACAGATCTGTTCTGCGTAATGTAACGTCTTTATTAAAGTCTTGGCCGTCACCAGCACCGACGATATCAACGACACTGCCATTGTTTCGCACGGCTACAGCATCATTACCATTGAAGTAAGTAACGGTAGATTCAACATCTCCTTTACTTTTTAGTTCATCAACCGCACTCGCGTTAACGATGACATAAGTTTGACCTGAAGCCAGTGTTACGCCATCCAAAGGTTGGCTGTTATTCCAGTCTCCTCCATTTGGGGCAAGGTCTACGGTATATCCATCTAAAGTTACGGAGGAAGAACCGACATTGGCAATTTCAATTGCTTTATTGCTCCCTGACCCTTCAGTGATCTCAGAGATGATGACATTCGCATTTGCTATAGGCGCGATAACCGCACCAACAGCAATCGCTATTAAACTTTTTTTCATGTTTGAACCTCAAAGGTAAACAGATTTATATCCATATCAGCCAAGTGAACGCTGCGTTTCCTTAGCCTTACTCAAAAGAAAGGGTTAGTAAAAATTACTAACCCTTTTATCAATTACTGACGACGACGGCGTAGGAAACCAAGACCAATCAGTGACAACAGAGCACCGAAGCCGAAGCTACCACCTGAACCATCGTATTCAGGAGTCACAGGCGACACATTGGTTGAGTCTTGCTTGCTAATGTTGGTAGTCATTATCATTGACTCAATAACTTGAGACGAAGATGCACCAGCATTTTGTGCAGCCACACGGTCTCCCATTAGCTTCATGGAAATCGTGTAAGTACCCGTATCAAGACCAACCACGTCAAACATTACTGTTTGTGCACCGTCTTGACTCAATGTCACTTTCGGTAGAGAAATATTTTGTGGACGTGGAGAGATAGATATTTCAGCAACATCACCAGATTTCGCGTCAGCCGAAACTGGGAATGCGATATCAGCACGACCGCTCTTCACAGCAATATTCACATTCGACTCACCTGCTTCGCCATACTTGTAACCTAGCGATACCATTGCTGGATCGTGGTCTGAAGAACGAATTGGTGTTTCTCTAGCGAATGGGTTAGAAACCTCATCAGATGCTTTCTTGTAGTTGCTGTAGTCATTCAATGAAGATTCAGCCGCATTGATATGCCAGTCAGCCGCATCCACCAAACGTTCTTTCAATGAAGGCGTGATTAAAAGGTGGTCCAGAGAACCAATCTCGTTGTTGTATGAGTAACTCCAAGCGGTTTTGCCAGCTGGGGTTTTCAAGTCAACCGCATTTAGGTAGCCAAATGTTGTCGTGATCTTTTGACCATTCTTTTCAAATACTTCATCACCAACAAAGGTGTAGCTTGATGCGTAAATGTCTTTGCCAGTTGGGTTCTCAGTAAGTACAAGCATTGGATCTTCGTAGGTGTATGAGTTCATGTCACCCAACACCACCTGGTCACCACCAATTTTTGCCATCTCTGTACCTAACTGGTATGCAGCCGATACACGGAAGTTTTCACACGAACCTTGGTAGTCATCGTTGCGAACATCATCATTTACCGGATCGAAATCAGCCCAAGTTTCCCAACCAACCCAGTCTTCATGACAAGTCGAACCTTTTGATTTCAAGTGGTTAATCGCAACAGTTAGACGTTTGCCTGTATTTAGAACATGGAAGGTCGCCGCCACTGTATTACGTTGATAGTTGTCACCACTTTCACGAACTGCACCGTCACCATCAATAATCGCACCACCATCAGGGTATTCCACTAGCGGAGCGTGCTGCTCAGGCATTTGAATAATTTTACCTGACACAATCGAAACTTTAGACGGACGGTAAATCACACCCGACGTGATTGCATCGGTACCAATGGTGTCGTTGTGATCCAAAATGGTATCGCCATTCTTATCGAAACCAACGAATACATAACGATTGTGGATAGAATCTTGGTCACCGCGCTTCGCGTAATCTTCTTCATTGTATTTTGCGTTAACAGAAGCAAGTAGCGTCTTGATTGCACCAAAGTCGCCAAAGCCATTGTTCTCGATTTCCATCAAGCCAAGAATATCTGCGTCTAGACCGTAGATAGCTTCAACGATTTTAGCTTTCTGTAGCTCGTACTCTTCTTCCGACTCAGCGCCACGGTTGTCACCATGCTGGTTCGCACTGCCACCGTATGGTGAGTTGAACAGGTTCAACACGTTTTGTGTCGCCACTTTCACCGTAAAGCCTGCATCGTACTCTTCATTAACAATGTCATACTCACCAGAGCTTGAAACTGGACGTGGTGTGTTAGGAGTAATATCAGCACTTGTCATCTGATAACCACCAACCGTAGGATCTTTCACTACTAAGCGGTATTCATCGTAGGTATAGGCAATCACACCTTCTACGTTTTTAATACCATCATTAATACGAATTGGATTATCGTAGCTGAAGTTTGCGTAGTAAGGGATCTTACCGTTACTTGGTGTTTTTTCACTATCTAGGAACAGAGTGGCATCGCGGTTTTGTTCAATCTTAGCGATCGATTCAAAACTGCCTGCAACATACTCTTGGTTCGGGTGGAAGTTCGGTGTTTCATACGCTAGAGCCAAATTATTACGGAACTGGCCTTTATGGTAAAGCTCGAAGTCGAAAGCAAATGCACGAGTTACACGCATATCTTGGTTGCCGTCTTTGTTGTCATCCATGTCATCAACAAGTTTGACGAGCATACCCTCATGACGCTCTAACGTATTTGCAAAAGAAGCACCATCTTCTGGAAGACGTTTTAACTCAACAGGGCTAGGAGGATTAACGCTATTGCCAGTTTCTACCCAGTTTCCTGACATATTAAACTGTGTTTGACCAAAATATTCACGAACAGTACCAACCACAGTCACTTCTGTACCGACGGCGGGTTGAGTGCTTGAGAATACAAACAGACCATCTGAGGTCAACGGGTTGCCATCGTGATCGTAAAGGAAGAAACCTTTAGAAAGACCACTTCCAGCACTTGGCAATACGTAACCAACATACGCTGTTAGTTTGTATGACGCTTCTGTCTCATAAAATTTGTCTTCTTTTAATGGCGTTCCAAACTCTGCTTCAACCAGAGGAGAGAACTTACCAACGCCCTGCACTTCAGCGATTGTGACTTCTATTGGCGGCGGTGGCGGCGTTGGTGGCTCTTCAAGAGTCAGCTTACCGAGGTCTTCGTAAACATCGGTACCTACGTTAGCCCAATGCAGTTCTACATACGAACTGTCTGGCGTTGTTGCATCGTTTGTACGACGCAAAGTAACCTCTTTACCCCAAGTTGAACCGCTAACACCAATAATGTCGTGAATGGTGTTTGGGTTATCATCTGCACCAATCCATACAGGATCATCACCGTTAAAGTTCAGTGCGTCATGCCCAATGCCGCCGTAACTGCCTGAATACACTATCGTCGCACCATTAGCTGCAACCGCATCTTTCAAATCAGAAGTCGCGTTATCGCCCACAACAACAATACTCTCACCTGCCGCAATGGTGACATCTTTTAATACTGGAGTTGCATCATCCGGCTTTAAAACTTTATTCTTGTAACCGCTATAATACAGAGCGTGATCAGTAAACGTGAATGGCGTTGTACCGGTATTGCTAATTTCAATGGCACTGTTAATTGCATAGCTATCAACGCTCGATTCTACATATTCTGTAATCAGAATATTATTGATATCCGCTAGCGCAGCACCGCTAAGCACACTACTAATCGCACCAGCAAGTAGAGTCATTTTTTTGTTCATTATCGATATCTCTATGATTTAATTAGAAGTAAACACGCGCGTAAGCGTAAGCATCTTGTGCTGCTTCACCAGTGTTCCACTCAAGCGCAATCACGCTAGAAGGTGTAGGACGGTAGTTAACACCGAACGTGCTCCATACACGCTCATCGCCCCAGCTGTACTTATCATTTCCACTGGCCGTTTGCTCGTTACGGTTATCAATCGCCCACTTCTCATACTCTTCGAAGTTGTATGATGCAGTGAACTCCCAGTTGTCTGTCAGCTGATATTTAGCAGACGCAAGGTAACCTTTATTCTCTTGAGTTTCATACTCATTAAACACACCAATACACTGTCTTTCTCCAGTAAAATCATCCTCTTGCCATAAAGTACATTCGCCAATATCTTCTTCTTCGTAGAATGTATTTACACCAAGGTGGAATGTTTCTGTCACAGCAAGGCGTGCACCTGCACCTAGTAGGCGCTGCTCACCGTACTTTGATTTACCATCAGAACCACCGCGACCTTCTGCACCTGCAACCAAAGAAAAGTGATCGCCAAAGTAGCCAATGTAACCACTAACCACTTCACCAAGCTCAGAGCCAGAAGAAGACTCAGCACGGTTGGTGTACGAAGCGCCAACTTTGATCGCTCCAAAGTATTTGCCTTCATACTTAGCCGTCATGTCTTGGTCACCCGCTTCACCGGTTTCAACCGTGGTATCGAAAGTGAAATCACCCCACTTGTCGTAGTCATCAAATGCAGTATCGGTTAGACCTACCTCTACGTAGTGCTCTTGGTTCTTGGTCTTGTACAGATCGTATCCAATAAAGACTTTATCGATCGCCAGAACCATGTCTCCTGAACCGCCTTTCCAGTTCTCACGCTCATAGTCCAACTCTAAGCGATAGTGCATCTTGTCATTTTTTCCTTTCACACCCATTGTTGCGAATGAGTCATCAATGAAAGTTTGATCTGCATAAAACTCACCATATTCATAGTTAGCACCGATATGACCACCAACACCGACCTCACCATAGAGTTTTACGAAGTCACCATTTTCATCTTCATAGATGGTTACAGCATTTACTGCCGATGCCATGAATAAAGAAGAAATTGCTAGCGCCACTGCATTTCTTTTTAACATCACTTATTTCCTTAAATTCAACACTAGTAATGGAATATCGTTCCAAATCCAGTTAGCGTGTAATAATTTCACCCGTTAATTTTATAAATATGATTTCAGCTGAAATTTACGCACAAAAAGAACAGATTCACCAAGGTGATTCTGAATGTAGCCAAACTTACTTATTTATATTAAACCTGTGTAATCTCTTACTTTTATGTAACTAGATAAAGCAATAGCCACAATAAATGAGATTTATTTCACATTTATGTCGTGAATATTATGAGAGTGGTTATAAATTCAACAGAATGAGTGAAGTGTAATAGAGCATTGCATCTAAATTATAAAAATATTGCTATAGATCTCAGAAAATTAATTAACTGGGTGTTAATAAAATTATTAATAACATCCAATTTGGAGTGTATAAATTGGTATAACATAACAATTAAGGTGTATTTGATTTCGCACGCTTACAAATATATATATTAATTACTACCGTTATCCATTGAAATGATGAATACATCTCTTTGTAAAATAAAATCAATAGAAACAAAAAAGCCCCTGCACTAGGCAAGGGCTTTGGTGGTTAACTTGAGCGTTTAAGCTATGGGCGAGTAACAAAACCTACTGCTTCGTATGCTTTTTTCAGTGTCACTGCAGCACGCTCAGAGGCTTTTTCAGCACCTGCTTTCATTACTGCGTCCATGTAAGCACGGTCAGCACGGATACGGTGATATTCAGCTTGAATCGGCTCAAGCATCTCAACCAGTGCTGCGCCTACGTCTTTCTTAAACGGACCGTACATTTCAACGCCTTGGTACTGCGCTTCGATCTCTTCGAACGTTTTACCCGTCGCTGCAGAGTACAGACCCATTAGGTTAGAGATACCCGCTTTGTTTTCCCAATCGTGAGCAATGCGTGGTGGTGTTTCTGCATCGGTTTGCGCTTTGTTGATCTTCTTGATGATCGACTTAGGCTCTTCTAGCAGAGTAATCACGTTCTTACGGTTGTCATCCGACTTAGACATCTTCTTCGTCGCGTCTTGCAGGCTCATTACACGTGCATTCACTGTTGGAATGTAAGGTTCTGGTACTTGGAAGATTGGCGTTTCAGGACCGTAGATGTTGTTAAAGCGAGTTGCGATATCACGCGCTAGCTCTAAGTGTTGTTTCTGGTCGCTACCTACAGGCACTTGGTGAGCGCCGTAAAGCAGGATGTCTGCGGCCATCAACACTGGGTAGTCGTATAGGCCTACGTTTACGTCGTTTGAGTGACGTGCAGACTTATCTTTAAACTGAGTCATACGGCTCAGTTCACCCATTTGCGTGTAACAGTTAAGAAGCCAACCAAGTTGAGCATGCTCTGGTACGTGAGACTGAACAAATAGCGTGCTCTTCTTTGGATCAACACCGACAGCAAGACAGATTGCTAGTGCGTCTAGAGTCGCTTCATGCAGTGCTTTCGGATCTTGGCGAACCGTAATCGCGTGAAGGTCTACAACACAGTATTGGCAATCGTAATCATCTTGCATCTGTTGCCATTGACGTAGAGCACCCAAGTAGTTACCGATACTTAGTTCACCAGATGGTTGAACACCACTCAATACGATGGGCTTGCTCATGGTTTTAATTCCTTTGCTTATTCGCTAAGTTTATTGAACGCTTAGCTTCTTAACTTAAATATAGAAAAGCCGCACAGCTCTTCTGTACGGCTCATCCAGTGTACTCATTGATAAGTATTTTGCTAGTAGGTTAGCTAACTTTTGTCCGCTTTATGCTGAAACTAGAACGACATCTAGTAATTGCGCGACGTTATCCGCGACATAGTCAGGGTTTGATGCTGAAATCGGCTCGCCGTGGTTATAACCGTAAGTCAAACCAAACGAGTGACAGCCTGCATTCTTAGCCGCTTTAATGTCGTTGCTTGAATCACCAACCATCAGCATCTCTTCCGCTTTAACATTGTGCTTTTCTAGCAACCAGTTCAGCGCGACTGGGTTCGGTTTTTTCTCTGGGAAAGAATCGCCACCCAACACATCAACAAAGTACTTATCAATACCGTGTTGCGCCAGAACGTCTGGTACAAACTTCGAAGGCTTGTTGGTAACCAGCGCCATAGTGAAGCCGGCTTTATCCAGCTCAGCCAACGTCTCTTTAACCGATGGGTAAAGGTGACTTAGCTTGTGACCGCCCTGCTCGTAGAAATCATCAAACAGGATGCGCGCTTTTTTCAATAGCTCTGGCTCAAGGCTTGGGTCAACCGTCAGGTTACGGCTGAGTGAACGTCCGATAAGAACATCAGCACCATTACCTACGTAGTCGCGAACTTGTTCTTCGGTCACTGAAGGGAAGCCCAACTCCTGACAAGCTTGGTCAGCGGCAACGGCCAAGTCAGGCACGCTATCTAACAAGGTTCCATCTAAATCAAAGGCGATCAGTTTTATTGAGCTTAATGACATCTTACTTTCCTATTTATTATGTTCGTCTTATGAGTTGAGCTATAAGACGTAAAAAAGGGGCAAATTAGCCCCTTAATATTCAATCTATCTGTAGTTTTACGATTATGCGTTTACTTTTGCAAGCTCTGCACGCATCTCATCAATCACTTCTTTGTAATCCGGTTGGTTGAAGATAGCAGAACCCGCAACGAACATATCTGCGCCCGCTTCTGCGATTTCACGGATGTTATCCACCTTCACGCCGCCATCAATCTCAAGGCGAATGTCACGACCTGATTCGTCAATTAGCTTACGAACAGCACGTAGTTTATCTAGCGTGTGAGGAATGAAAGATTGACCACCGAAGCCTGGGTTCACAGACATCAGTAGAATCATGTCGACTTTGTCTAGGATGTAATCTAGGCAAGAAAGCGGTGTTGCAGGGTTAAGAACCACACCCGCTTTACAACCGTGCTCTTTGATTAGCTGTAGAGTGCGATCGATGTGCTCTGATGCTTCAACGTGGAAGGTAATCATTGATGCGCCGGCTTTAGCAAACTCAGGCACGATGCTGTCTACTGGCTTAACCATAAGGTGAACATCGATAGGAGCCGTAATACCGTAGTCGCGCAGCGCTTTGCAGATAGGCGCGCCAAAAGTCAGGTTAGGTACGTAGTGGTTGTCCATCACATCGAAGTGCACAACATCAGCACCAGCTGCGAGTACTTTTTCTACGTCTTCACCAAGACGAGCAAAATCTGCAGACAAAATCGATGGAGCGATTAGAAAATCTTTCATACCAAACCTCTTAAGAGTGAGTAAATTGCGAATATCACCGCCTTGGTGACATCTCATACACAAATACAAGACTCAATCCCAAGACTATTTGGTGTGCAATTCTACCTAAGCACCTAAGCAGATCCTAGCAGTTCAAAAGATTAGTTTAAGAAAGTATCCGTTGGTCACTCAATTTAATGAGTTTGGCGGATATTCTGACCATTACTGTTCCGCTGATGCGTGCTGCTGGTTTTTCTCTTTATGGAAAAGCGCCAATAGCTCATCAACTTTATTACGACCAGCGCCATTACGGCTGATGGTGCGTTTCACCTTAACCACGTTCAACTCCGCCCCATGATATAAACGACGAGTTAATGTCGTATCGTGGTTTGAAATCAAAACAGGAATACCGCGTTCCATCGCTGCTTTTTCAGCAACATCCGCCAGTGCAGCTTGGTCATCTAAGCTAAAGCCATTACCTGCGTAAGAGGTAAAGTTAGCCGTGTTCGACAGTGGTGCGTATGGAGGATCGCAGTAAACCACACAGCCTTTGCGCGCGCGGCTAAAGGTTTCATGGTATCCCTCACAGACGAAGGTGGCTTTTTTCGCTTTCTCGGCAAAAAACTCCAGCTCAGCTTCTGGGAAGTAAGGTTTTTTATAAGAACCAAATGGAACGTTAAAACCGCCCTTCTTGTTGTAACGACATAGGCCATTGAAGCCAAATCGGTTCATATACAAGAAAGCCAACGAACGATACATGACGTTATCTGTGCCATTGAACTCAGCGCGAATATCTAAGAAGGCTTCTTTGCGGTTGTTCTCAGGACAGAACCAGCGCTTCGCTTCCGTGATGTAAGTTTCAGGATCGGTTTTAAGTAGGTTGTACAGGTTGATAAGATCTGGGTTGATATCTGCAAGCAGGTACTGTTCAAAGTCAGTATTCAGAAATACTGAGCCAGCACCGACAAACGGTTCTACCAATTTACGAGCAGGTGGCAGGTGACGTTGGATGTCTTCAACTAGGCCATATTTACCACCAGCCCATTTTAGAAAGGCACGCTGCTTTTTCATTTACTGCTCTATCTATCAACTCAAAAATAAGGCTGCGGAATGTAACATATTTTGAGGCTAAGCTCAGGGTTATTTCGCACGTTCTATCTCTCGATGCACTTGATTCATCGATTTTGCCCAAGGTTCCAACTGTTGAAGGGGTTTTGATAACGCACTTACCGCGTCTCTCGCCACTTGAATCGTTGGGTAATCTTGATAAGTGATAATAAACCACTTGGTGTCGTTGCGAAGTGTTGGGTAAATACGAACCTTGTTCTCAAGGTCATACTCTTCAATGAAAGACTGTACGTCGTCCAATGAGGTCATCGCACTCAACTGCAAAGTATAAGCTCGCGGCGAGATAGCTTGTAACTCTTCGCGAGAAAATGAGAAGGTGATTTTCTTAGTCGGTGGTGTGGACTGGGTTAGGTCTGCTGCTTCATCGGCTGAAGGCTGTGACTCCACTTTGTCTGCATCTGACTGCGAACTCACCGCGGCACCCGTGTTTTCTTCAACAGCAGCATCAATCGCACTGGTATCAGCACTTTCAGGTTTATCATCAAGCAAGGCATCAACCACATCAGAGGTGATTACGACACGCTGCTGATCTTGTTCGACTTCTCCAACACTCGCGGTATCTTCAACGACAGTCGGTGGCAGAGACGAACTATCATCATCGGCACCTTGGTAACTCATGTCGGTTTCAGCTTCAGAATCAACAGCTCCATCAACACCAGTTTGTTCAGTGCCGCTTTCCACTTCAAAGGTTGGAATAGCCGTCTGTTCAATCGGTGCGATAAGCGACTGCGCTTTATCGTCTGGTGTTGGTTGACTGAACATCCACCAATAACCACCACCAATTAAAATCAACAACAAGGCCACCACAATCGCGATATTGATGGGTGAGCCAATAATTGAGCGAATAATAATCCTTTTTTCCACTTTCAATTCTCCTAAAGCCATTAACTCACCGGGCAGAGGTTGCGCTTTATTAAACGCACGTCGCACGCGAGTTTCAGACTCATCATCAACATATCGAATCACCAGTGATTCAAAGAAATGTTCAGCTTCTGGTTGCGAAAGGTCATCGATCTCAAGATCGATAGGCTTGTGTTGTTGACCGTAACTCAAACGCGTTAATAACGTATCTAAGTGGCCAGGTTCCGAGAAGAGAACGATATTGATCGTCCATTGAGGGTTTGATTGAGCTTCCAGTACCAACATCCATAATTCGGATACCAATAGCTCAGAAAGTCGTTGGGCATCATCAACGACGATAACCACATTACACGGCTCTCCATCCAGTAACCTTGTCAGGCTATCAGATAAAGAATCATGTTGATTAAACAGGGGATCAGAAACAATTTGGCTAAGAATAAGCGCGCGGCGTTGTTGATCGTCTTGGCTTGGATGACAAAGCAGTAAACACTGATTTTTTTCTGTCGACCATGCTTCAAGATAACGCTGAGCTAACCAAGATCGGCCAGAGCCAGCTTTGCCAGCCACCGTCACAAGGTTTGAACCAAAGTTAGTCAAAAGCTGTAAGCGCTCTAGCAGCTCAACTTGAGATTCTAACTCTAATACTCTTAATTCATGAGCCAAACTCATTGGGGATCCCTACTGATAAGATCGATCAGTAAAACGCTTCAGTTGCCTAGAGTTTAGCTAGGCAACCTCACAACCAAATTTAAAGAGTACGGCAGAAATCGATCGCTTGTTTAATGATGTCTTGAGGCACATCAGCAACCACTTCAGCAGTACCAATACTTGTTGGTAATACCAAACGCAACTGACCAGACAGCACTTTTTTATCGCGCATCATGTGCTTCATAAAGTCTTCAAAAGACATGCTTTCTGGCGTATGGATTGGTAGTTTCGCATTCTTGAGTATAGAAATAATTCGCTCAAGTTGCTGCTGAGAGATCAGTCCCTGTAATTGAGCTGTTTTAGCTGCCATTACAGTGCCTGACGACACAGCTTCACCATGTAGCCAATTACCATAGCCTAGTTCTGCTTCAATCGCATGACCAAATGTATGACCTAGGTTCAATAACGCTCTGATTCCTGACTCTTTTTCATCTAGAGCCACCACTTCAGCCTTAATTGCACAACAACGAGCAATCGCGGTAATCAGTGCCTCTTCATCAAGTTGATAAAGTTTCTCTAGATTCTGCTCCAACCAATCAAAGAAGGCTTCATCGTAAATGATGCCGTATTTGATCACCTCAGCAATGCCCGCTGCAAACTCACGCTCTGGAAGCGTTGATAAACAGTTGGTATCGATGATCACAGATTTCGGTTGGTAAAAAGCGCCGATCATATTCTTACCAAGAGGATGGTTTACTGCGGTTTTACCACCAACAGAAGAGTCCACTTGAGAAAGAAGGGTCGTCGGGATTTGAATGAAATCAATACCGCGCTGGTAACAAGAGGCAGCAAAACCGACCAAGTCACCGATAACACCACCACCTAAAGCAATCACCACCACATCGCGGCTGTAATTTCCTTCAAGCATGTAGCTCATCACTGAATTGAACGTTTCTAGGGTTTTGTACTGTTCACCGTCTGGCAACTCGAGAAGAGATGTCTGACAGCCGACTTGATCCAATAGCGATAAAATTTTATCAGCATAAAGAGGCGCTACTGTCACATTACTGATAACAACAACTTTCTGCTTACCTGATAAAAAAGAAAGGTACGCCGGGTCTTCAAATAACCCGGCGCCAATAGAGATAGGGTAGCTACGCTCAGCTAGATTGACCGTAATCCGTTCCATGGGTTTGCTCTCCGAAAAAATGAACTTAACGTTCTTCTAGCATTTTTACGATCTGGTTGGCTACCACTTTTGCACTTTGGTCGTCAGTACGAACTGTGTAGTCCGCCACTTCTTCGTATAGTGCGTTGCGAGATACAGCTAGATCTTCTAGCACATCACGCGGGTTGTCTGTTTGAAGTAGAGGGCGTTTCTTGTCGCGGTTAGTGCGAGCAAGTTGCTTTTCAATTGTTGTCTCTAGGTATACAACAATGCCTCGTGCAGATAGACGGTTACGGTTTTCTTTGCTCAACACTGAACCACCACCTGTCGCAAGAACAATACCTTGTTCTTCTGTCAGATCATTGATTACAGATTCTTCGCGCTTACGGAAACCTTCTTCGCCCTCAACATCAAAAACCCATGCGATGTCTGCGCCAGTGCGCTCTTCGATCACAGTGTCAGAGTCTAGAAACTCCATATGAAGTTGGGAAGCTAGGTGTCTACCAATTGTACTTTTGCCGGCGCCCATTGGGCCAACAAGAAAAATATTGCGTTTCTCAGCCATGTTTTTAGCAGTAATTTACAACGTTAATTCAATGACATCGCCACAAGGTAGGTCAGTACAAGTACTGAAATTAAAAGGCCCGTGGCACCGATTCCTCACAGATAATTCGTGATAAGACCCGAAATTATCAAGGTTAGGTGCCACTAATGCAACTTTATTTTTAATCTAATTGTTCATTACTGAATCACAACTTTGGGTGTGACAAAAATAAGTAGCTCACTTTTACCCACATTTTCATAGCTGCGACGGAATAATGCACCCAAAACTGGCAGGTCTCCCAACAGAGGAACTTTATCCACCGTACTGCTCACGCTGTGCTGAAATATCCCGCCAAGCACAACAGTTTCACCATTATTAACAAGCACTTGCGTACCTATTCTTTGCGTATCAATTGCGACTGCTTCACCGGTTCCGGTTTTTACCACTTGCCCTGGTCTATCTTGAGTCACGCTCAAATCCAATACCAAACGATTGTCGGGTGTGATCTGCGGTGTCACCTTAAGACTCAACACGGCTTTCTTAAACGCGACCGATGTAGCGCCACTTGAAGATGACTCTAAGTAAGGAATTTCAGTACCTTGCTCAATATAAGCGGGCTTTTTATTGGTGGTGATTAAGCGTGGGCTGGAAATGATTTCAGCTTTCGACTCTTGTTGTAGTGCCGACAGTTCAAGATCGAGTAAGGTATCTGAGCCCAGTTTGGCCACCTGAAACGCAATACTCGAGGCGTTCGGCGATGTTGCCCCTAAATTGACGTTGAGATAGTCATCAATCACGCTGCTGCCGCTATCGTCGTCATACGGCGTAATCGCTGATGGGTGGTTGCCTTCGATTGAGCCGCCAACAGTGAAGCTTCCGTTGGTTGAGGAAACGCCCCAGCGCACGCCAAGCTCATCTAGGTTACCCTCGGTAACAGTGACAATACGTGCCTCTATCTGTACCTGCTTCACGGGAATGTCTAACGATTCAATAATGCCTCGTATCACGGCAATGTTTTCTTCCAATTCACGAATGAGCAGTGAGTTGGTGCGCTCATCAATGGTAATTGAACCACGATCGGACAACATGCTGACCGCACCTTCACCGCCAATCATGTCAGCAATGTCGGTGGCCTTAGCAAAGTTAATCTTGATGATTTCCGATTTAAGCTCCCCTAACTCCTCTTCTAAGCGAGATTTTTCTAATGCTTGTTGCTCTCGAAGGTCGAGCTCCGCTTTCGGCGCAACCAAGATAACATTGCCATCAACACGCTTATCCAAGCCTTTAACTTGCAAGATAATGTCGAGAACTTGCTGCCAAGGTACGCCATCTAAGCGTAACGTCAGGTTTCCGGCTACCGAATCAGACACCACGAGATTGAAGTCGTTGTAATCGGCAATCAACTGCAGGACATTTCGTACTGGGATATCTTGGAAGTTAATCGATATCAGCTTGCCCTCTTTCTCTAGAACGCTTTTTTCTTTGGTCGCGTCATCGATAACCGGTTTGCTGATCACCACCTCAATAAAGCGCCCCTTTAGGTTGTATTCGTACTGATAGTCATTGCTAATCGTCGCTAGAAGCCGAGTGCTTGGTGTCTCTTTATAGACTTCAATGCCTTCAACCAAGGTAGCAAAATCTTTCACATCCAATAGGTAGAGTTTGTCATCATCAACCTGAGTATTGATTAATTCGATACTTAACCCTTCCTGAGCACGTTGAACATCCACCACAGCGGTGCTGGTCGCCAGCTCAATAATGATGACGGCGTCTTTATCTTTGTTCACCCTAAAATCAATATTCTCTAATTTGTTCGGTAAGCTCTCAGCATGGCTGAGCACGCTAACAACCAACATCACAGACACAACAAAGCCTTGTAGAGCCTTGCTCACTAATCCACTTATTCCTTTAATCATATTTACATCTCATATCCACATCATGTGACATTGGTTTACTTCAGAGCCAGCCTAACGTTGCGCTTATGCCAACAACCTAAGCCATCTGGAAGAGTTTCATTAATCTGAACGTATTGGCTCGTCACCTTGGTAACTCGGCCATTGTTTAAGCCGATAAACTGGCCTTTCTTGACGTTTACCACGTTGCCTTTGGGTGTTTGCACTAAGCCAAACACGCTTGAGCCACTGCCCATCACGCCTCTTAAACGAAGCTTACTCAGCGGGTACTTCTCTAACTTGCCATTACGAGAACGGGCGCTGGGTTGCCAACAGTCTTTCTTAACCAAGGGCTGGTTTTGCACAATGGCTTCTTTAGGCAGTTCAAAGGGAGGACGCAAAGATCGGCGCTGATAAGTCGCCGCCGTGAATTCAGTTGCTGGGACAAGTTGCTCGACGTCTTTTCTCGCCTTGGCTTCAACCTTCGCCACAAAGTCTTGCAGTGAGTCTTGATTAGCTTTGCAGCCTGACAACGCAAGCAGCAACACGATTGAGTAAAACGCGCTATTGGGTTTCATCATTGACCCCCGATTTAAACTGGTAGGTATAAGCTCGAACCCTAAAGTGCAGCGTGCTGCTTTCTTGGCTGACTCGCTGCCAATTCACATCATCAAAGCTAATAATGCGCGGCAGCTTGGCGATGGCAGCAGAGAAGTCACCAATCTCGTGATAGTCACCTGTCAGCTCAATATTGAGAGGTAATCGATAGAGGAACTCCTTGTTCTGCTTTTGCCCCCAATCAATTCGCGTGAAGGTCAGCGAGTTATCCAAGCCGAGCTCATTCACTGAGGCCAACATGCTCGCCAACTCCTTTTGAACGGGCAGTTGCTCTAACAAGTAATCGTAACGGCTGGTTAACTCATCCAACTGGCTCTGCAACTTAGGCAAGGCTGCAACCTTATTAGCCTTTATTCTCAAGGTCGTTTTTAAGGTCTGCTCCTGTTGCTTCATCTGTTGCAGTTCCTCGTCGAGCGGCAGCACATAAAGCCAAGTGCCAACACCTTGGATTAACACTATCAACACCAAAATCACGAGAAGCTGAGGCAACAATGGCCATTCGGTGATCTCATCAACATCGAGATCTTGCAAGCTCATCCTGTTTTGCCAACTAATCCTATTTTGAAAACTAGCCATGATGCCCCCCCTTCTCTTTCCTGCTCGCGGTTGTGTTGTCTAAAGGCACTGGGCTAAACACAAAAGAGACCTTGAAGGTCTGGAACTCTTTATTGAAGCGCTTGCGATTATGAACGATAGAGTGCATCTCGACCCCTTTCAGGGAATCTGAACGCTCGAGGTTATCCAACATGGTAGCGAGACGAGCAGTACTGTCGCTGATGCCCGACATTTCAATCTCCTGACCATTCATCTTTATCTTGTCGACATACACACCCTCCGGAATCAGCTCCGGCATCAAATTCATAAAGTCGGTGGTCTTATTGCGGCCAAGCTGCAGAGACTCCACTACATCAAGACGAGTCAGAATGGCTTTGTGTTCTTGCTCTGCGACTTTTAACGACTGAATTTGTCGGTCGAGCTCAGTAATGTATTGATTGAGGTAATTGAGGCGAGCTTGCTGCTTGGCTTGTTGGTCGTGAAAATAGTGACCAACCGCCCATTGCCCTATAAACGCAATGATGACGCCAAGAATGACCAGATGGATAAAACGCTTCTTGTGCTGAGCACGAATCTCATCACGCCACGGCAGCAGGTTAATTTGATGCAACATGCTTCTCTCCCTGCCACTTGAGTCCACTCATCGCCATACCCGCCGCGATACCAAAATGTTGCCAGTCCATCGGCAGTCGGCGTCTCTTAGCGACCTTATTCTCAAACAGAGACAAAGGATTCAATGACTCACAGCTCAGCTGAAAATGACGTTCTAGCTCTTCGGTTACCATAGGAATGCTGGCGCCCTCGCCCATCAGCCAGATCCCTGAGATAGGTTGCTGCGCATTTCCCGATGAATAAAGCTGCAATTGACGCTTGAGCTTCTCAATCAGGTTAACGATGAATTGATGTGTCTCTTCCATAGTACCGAACACGCTCTCGATATCACTCGGGTCATCTGAGCTGCGAAGATCTTGAGTGCCAAAGGCGATGTCTTTATAGAAAGGCGCCGAATTCTGCGGGATAACCCCTAGCGAGGTTTGGTCGATTCCAACATCCACCAGCAGCCAGTTTTTCTTAGCGGGATACAGACGCGAGGCCAATTGCCAGATATTGAGCAGTCCATGCGCCTGTGTATCCACCACAACAGGTTTAAAACCAGCCTTAGTTAATGCATCCGCTCGGCTATCCACCACTTCCTTACGAGTGGCGTATACCTGATAACTGCTTGTCGAACCTTTACCAAATCGTTTGTCTTCCAGCTTTACAAAATCTAAACTCAGCTCCTCAATAGGAAAGGGAGATTGATGGGCGAAGGTTTGATAGATAGAAAACTCTTTTTCTCTGTCTTCTAACTCACTCTCTATTTGCAGTACTTTGCTGATCACTGTGTTATCCGGTACCGAAATGGCGACGTTGCGACAGCCAAAAGGCAGTCCTTTCCTAAGTTCTTTAAGTTTCTTAACAGTTTTCTGATACTCCAAAGTATGGTTAGCTGTAAAAATGTCGTCCGAAATCGGCAGCTCTTTGTATCCCACTAGGGCATACAACTCCCCCACGGGTTTTAGTACCACGGCTTTGATGCTGTGATGATTTATATCTATACCTGTAATTAATGATGAACCCATGTGACCTAGCTCCTGAAGTGCCAAGCATTTCGTTGATTATCTAGGGGTTGTGATTATTAGTTAAATAAGCGTTAATAAACGAAAGCTAAGTTTTTAGCCTAGAGTACAAGGGTTTGCTGCTTATCAGCCTTAACTAATCAGGGATTATCCGGTGAAGTTCATAAAGCGATTATTCATATTTACATTGATTTGCATGATTCTTGGAGTCAGTACAATTTTCGGGTTTTATTATTACGTAAAACCAGAGTTGCCTGATGTTGCCACTTTGCGTGACGTAGAACTCCAAACGCCGATGCAAGTCTTCAGTCAAGACGGTAAGCTGATCTCTCAATTCGGTGAAAAGCGTCGTAATCCAGTCACTTATGACGAGATTCCTCGCCACTTAGTTGAGGCTCTGATTGCCACCGAAGATAGCCGTTTCTATGAACACCCAGGTATTGACCCAATCGGTATCACACGTGCAGCACTCGTGGTTGCCATGTCGGGTTCAGCCAAACAAGGTGCGAGTACTATTACTCAGCAGCTTGCGCGTAACTTCTTCTTATCTAATGA
>NZ_JADDYK010000088.1:79746-107760 GCF_015163615.1 Vibrio sp. OPT18 | reverse complement strand
GAAAAAGATCATGCGTAAGATCAAAGAGATCTTCATTGCGATCCACATTGAGCAGCTTCTTAGTAAAGAAGAGATCATGGAGCTTTACGTCAACAAGATCTTCCTTGGTCACCGTTCGTATGGTTTTGGCGCTGCAGCACGTGTTTACTTCGGTAAAGATCTTCCTGATCTAACACTAAGTGAAATTGCGACGCTTGCGGGTATGCCAAAAGCACCTTCGACAATGAACCCTATTTACTCTGTTGAGCGCGCGACTAACCGTCGTAACGTTGTATTGCGTCGTATGTTAGACGAGAAATACATCACTCAAGCAGAGTTCGATGACGCTCGTAGCGAAGAAATCATCTCGAAATACCACGGTGCAGAGATCGAACTGAGCGCGCCATATGTTGCTGAAGTTGCACGTGCTTGGATGGTGGAACGCTACGGTGAAGAAGCTTATACATCAGGCATGAAGGTCTACACGACCGTGGATTCGAAACTGCAAAAAGCAGCGAACCAAGCCGCGATCAAGAACCTACTTGGCTACGATGAGCGTCACGGCTACCGTGGTGCTGAAAAAGTATTGTGGCAGACTGCGCAATCAGCGTGGGATCAAAAACAAATCGTTAAACACCTTAAGTCTCAACCAACCTATGGTGACTTAGTCCCTGCTGTTGTTACCGCGGTTGATTCGAAAAGTGCGCAAATTTGGGTTAAGAACCAAGGTGAAGGCACTATCGAATGGCAAGGCATGAACTGGGCGCGTAAATTCCTAACAGATAACCGCCAAGGACCAGCGCCTTCTCAAGCGAAAGAGATTCTGGCTGTTGGTGAGCAAATCTGGGTTCGCCATGAAGCCGTTACCGGCGATGAAGTCTCTGAAGAGCCGACAGAAGAGTCAGCGACGGCAGAATCAGAAACACCGATTGTATGGCGACTAAGCCAAGTACCGAATGCGAACACCGCATTTGTTGCAATGAACCCGAACAACGGCGCAGTATTGTCGATGGTGGGTGGCTTTAACTTTGTACACAACAAGTTCAACCGTGCAACGCAATCTATTCGTCAGGTGGGTTCTGGTATCAAACCATTTATCTACTCAGCAGCGATTGAGAAAGGCTTAACGCTAGCCTCACTGATCAACGATGCACCGATTAACCAATGGGATAAGAGCCAAGGCACAGCATGGCGACCAAAGAACTCGCCACCGACTTACGTGGGTCCAACTCGTTTACGTATTGGCTTAGCTCAGTCTAAAAACGTAATGGCGGTACGTGTACTGCGTGAAGTAGGCCTAGATGATACTCGTAACTACCTAACTCGATTTGGTTTTGATATTGACGAAGTACCGCGCTCTGAAACCATTGCTCTGGGTGCTGGCAGCTTAACGCCAATGAAGGTAGCTCAAGGTTACTCAGTATTCGCTAATGGCGGCTACTACGTTGAACCTTTCTACATCAGCCGCATTGAAACACCATTTGGTGAGACTGAATTTGAAGCGACACCGAAAGTGGTTTGTAAAGACGATTGCCAACAGCAAATGACCGCAGATCCAATGGCTGATGAGTTTGCCGAGCAAGATGTGGATGCCAAAGTACAATACGCACCTCAAGTTATCTCTGAACAGAACGCATTCCTTGTTCGTGAAATGATGTACAGCAACATCTGGGGTGGCGGTGATTGGAGCGCAGGTACGGGTTGGAACGGTACAGGTTGGCGTGCACAGCCGTTGAAGCGTCGTGACATTGGCGGCAAAACGGGTACCACCAACGATTCAAAAGATACTTGGTACAGCGGTTACGGCCCTGGCATGGTTGCAACGGTATGGGTTGGTTTTGATAACCACAACCGCAACCTAGGCAGAACTAAAGCGAACTCAAACCTTGGTAAAAATCAGATTACCGGTGCAGAAGCTGGCGCGAAAACAGCAGAACCTGCATGGGTTGATTTCATGGGTACGGCGTTAGCGGGTGTTCCTGCTGAGCGTAAAGAGATTCCAGAGAACATCGTTCGTGTTCGTATCGACCGTGAAACTGGCTTACTGACTAACAAGTTCGATAGCTCATCGATGTTCGAGTACTTCGAGAAAGGCACAGAGCCAACCGAGTACATCACTGAACGTTTCAATGATGACATCTACTCAACCTCATCAGGTGAAGCAGTAGAAGAACTGTTCTAACTAAGGTTTGTTGAACCTAGTAACATGAACCAATAAAAAGGGTTGATATGCATTCATATCAACCCTTTTTTTATCTATATCTGACCAGACTAGGCTCTAAAATCAAGCACTAAGCCGTCTTCTCCAGTTGAGTTCGAATCGTCTCAGCCAATTGCTCGAAACGTCCCTTCAATGGAGAGCCCGGACGGTAAGCCACGACAATTCTACGTGAAGGTGTTGGATTCACCGCTGGCACGTAACACACACCATCTTTCTGCTTTTCCTTTGGCACCGATAGCTGAGGTAGCAAGGTAATGCCCGCTCCCGCCGCCACCATGTTACGCAGCGTTTCTAAGCTGGTTGCCTTAAAACGTTCGTCATCTTTGGCACCCGCAGCAAAACAGAAGCCCAAGGCTTGGTCTCTTAAACAGTGACCGTCACCTAGCGCCAGTACGGTTTGTCCATTTAGCTGCAGCATATCGACAGTGTCTTGTTGAGCCCACTCGTGGTCACATGGAACGGCAACACTTAACGGCTCGTCATATACATCAATCTCTTTAAACACCGCCGTTTCATCAACCGCAGCCAGTACCAAGCAATCAAGCTTGCCATCTTCAAGTTGGCTCACTAACTGATGGGTCTGGGCTTCATGCAGGTAAAGCTCAAGATCTGGGAAGCTCTCTTTAAGATGAGGAACAATCTTAGGTAAGATGTAAGGACCCACGGTTGGAATAAAACCAATGTGCATTGGCCCCGTCATCGCTTCACCGTGCCCACTCGCCATATCTTTAAAAGTTTTCACTTCATTGAGAATACGCTTGGCTTGTTCAACAAGTTGTAACCCTGATTCTGTAAATATTACCTTCCTTGGACTACGCTCGGTTAACTGAAGTCCAATTTCATCTTCGAGTTTGCGTATTTGACCGCTTAGTGTCGGCTGACTGACAAAGCACGCTTCTGCCGCTTTTCGGAAGTGTTTATGCTCTGCGAGCGCCACCAAGTATTCAAAGTCACGAATGTTCATGATCAGTCTCTTACCTCAGGTTTTAATAAGAACAAGGGTTCTAATAGAAACATTTAAAAGAAAAAATGCTCTTGATAGAATTTACCTATCAAAACCATAACATCAAACGATTAGAGCTATCAAAGGATTTATCTAATAATGGGCTCAACGAAACGAAACAGAGCGAAGAAAAACGTTAAGCTCTGATAGAACAAAATTAAAAATACTATTTAAGGAAATCAATATGTTTGCATCTAAAGAAGGTCAATCAATCCCTCAAGTAACATTCCCAACTCGCCAAGGTGATGCATGGGTCAATGTAACGACTGAAGAGCTATTCAAAGACAAGACAGTTATCGTATTCAGCCTACCAGGTGCGTTTACGCCAACATGTTCGTCAAGCCACCTACCTCGTTACAACGAGCTACACTCTGTATTCAAAGAAAACGGTGTTGATGACATTCTGTGTGTTTCAGTAAACGACACATTCGTAATGAACGCTTGGAAAGCAGACCAAGAAGCGGAAAACATCACATTCATCCCAGATGGTAACGGTGATTTCACAGACGGCATGGGCATGCTAGTTGAGAAAAACGACATCGGCTTCGGCAAACGTTCATGGCGCTACAGCATGCTGGTTAAAAACGGCGTGGTAGAAAAAATGTTCATCGAAGAAGACGTACCAGGCGACCCGTTCAAGGTTTCTGATGCTGATACTATGCTTAACTACCTTGCTCCTGAGCACAAAGAGCAAGAGTCAATCACAGTATTCACTAAGCCAGGCTGTCCTTTCTGTATGAAAGCAAAACAGAACCTAATCGACAAAGGTCTGAACTACGAAGAAGTGGTACTGGGCAAAGACGCAACAACAGTAAGCCTACGTGCAATCTCTGGTCGCACTACCGTTCCTCAAGTATTCATCGGTGGCAAACACATCGGTGGTAGCGAAGAACTAGAAACTTTCCTAGGCTAATCGCTTCATCGCCGATATAGGCTTAGAAGTATCAGCTAACCCACCCTCTTGTGGGTTAGCCATTCCAAACGCTCTTATCTGAGTTTTGGAAAAAGAATATAGCTGGTGACTCGCCCGTCTTTAACTAACCTATAGTTAGTAATAAAAGCAGAGTCACAAGCTAAACCTAATAAAACAGAATCACAAAACTGACCCACTATCCTGACTCTCAAGAAATCACCAGAGTTGGAGGGGTTCGTTCAAACCAAATTTAGCCATTACGAGAAAATTATTATGAAACAAGTCAATGTAGATGTAGCAGTTATCGGGGGCGGTACGGCAGGTTTAGGTTCTTACCGCGCTGCAAAAGCACACACTGACAGTGTCGTGATGATTGAAGGCGGACCTTACGGTACAACCTGTGCTCGTGTTGGTTGTATGCCATCTAAACTGCTTATTGCAGCTGCGGAAAGCGTACACCAAATCGAGAAAGCTCCGGCTTTTGGCGTTCACCCACAAGGTGATATCGTGATTAACGGCCGTGAAGTGATGGACCGAGTGAAGTTTGAGCGTGACCGTTTTGTTGGTTTTGTTTTAGAAGGTGTTGATGAAATTCCAGAGCAAGACAAGATCTCTGGCTACGCAAAATTTTTAGACGACAACACACTACAAATTGATGACCACACGGTTGTCACCGCTAAACGTATTGTTATCGCGACCGGTTCGCGCCCTGCATACCCTGCCGTTTGGAATGAGCTTGGTGATCGTCTGATCATTAACGACGACGTGTTCAGCTGGGATGATTTACCAGAATCGGTTGCCGTATTTGGCCCTGGTGTTATTGGTCTTGAGCTTGGTCAGTCACTGCACCGCTTAGGTGTGAAAACCAAACTGTTCGGTTTGGGTGGTCAAGTTGGCCCAGTTACCGACCCAGAGATCATGGCTTACGCAGATAAAGCCTTCAATGAAGAGTTCTATCTAGATGCCGACGTGAAAATCGAAAGCATGAAGCGCATTACCACTGAATCGGGTGAGGCTCGCGTCGAAATCCAGTTCATCAATAAACAAGGTGAGCTAGAAACTAACATCGTTGAATACGTACTGGCAGCAACAGGCCGTCGCCCAAACACTGACAAGCTTGGCTTAGAGAATACCTCTCTAAAACTTGATGAACGTGGTGTGCCAATCGCAGACCACTACACTCTACAAACATCGCTACCATCAGTATTTATCGCTGGTGATGCGAGTAACCAACTGCCTCTACTGCATGAAGCAGCAGACCAAGCGCGTATTGCGGGTGACAATGCAGGTCGCTTCCCAGAGATTCGAGCAGGCCTACGCCGCTCTAAAATCTCGGCAGTATTCTCTGACCCGCAAATCGCGATGGTTGGTGAAACCTACAAAGAGATCACCACACGCTTAGGCACATGTGGCTGTTTCGCAACGGGTGAAGTGTCTTTCGAAAACCAAGGTCGTTCACGAGTGATGCTACGCAACAAAGGTATTCTGCACGTTTACGGCGAGCAAGGTACAGGCCGCTTCCTTGGTGCTGAAATGATGGGACCAAACGCAGAGCACTTGGCTCACTTGTTAGCATGGGCACACCAGAACAAGATGACGGTTTCTGAAATGCTAGACATGCCGTTCTACCATCCAGTAATTGAAGAGGGTGTACGAACTGCACTACGTGACCTGAATGCGAAACTGCACCTAGGTCCAGAGATGGTGAAACACTGTCTGGATTGTGGCCCGGGGTGTTAATCTCAGACTACCGCCAGTCAATTAAGAGTTAGCAGTTAGCAAACGCTAGATACTAAAAAAGGAAAGCCATTGGCTTTCCTTTTTGTTTTTGGCAACGAGTAAATAACAGATTCCCGATTACGCTCCTTCGTCGCTTTCGGGAATGACGCCGCTTTTAATACTGAGCAAATCCGAAGCCCAATAAGAACAACGCATAAACTAATCCAAGCTTTAACTCGTCATTCCAGAATCGAGGGACAAGGTATCTGGAATCTCTTACCACACAAACAGAGATTCCCGATTACGCTCCTTCGTCTCTTTGGGGAATGACGCTACTTTGAATACAGAGCAAAACCGAAGCCCAATAAGAACAACGCATCAACTAAACCAAGCTTTAACTCGTCATTCCAGAACTGAGGGACGAGGTATCTGGAATCTCTTGAAGCAATTACCAATCGCTAAATACTTAGCGATTACTTCTCAGCAGCAATTACAGAGATTTCAACAAGTAGCGCTTCACGAGCCATGTCGCCAGTCACACATGCGCGAGCTGGAGCGTGACCTTCTGGAACCCATGCATCCCAAACTGCGTTCATTTCTTGGAAGTCTTTCATGTCTTTCAAGTAAATCGTTGCTGACAGCATGTGCTCTTTGTCGCTGCCTGCTTGCTCAAGTAGAGCTTCCACTTTATCCAGCATCGTCTGTGTTTGCTCAGTGATGTCTTTGGTTGCATCAGCACACACTTGGCCACATAGGTAGATAGTGCCGTTGTGTTTCACAATACGGCTCATGCGTTGTTTGGTTTCTTGGCGCTCAATCATTTCACTCACTTTCTCATGTCATAAGGATACTCAATAAAGAACAATACTAACCAATAAGCGGCCTTATGGCATGAAAAACACGCCATAAGTAACGCTAGTTTTTAACTTACAACTTTACCAGCAATGTTCATCGAGGGGTAATAACTCACCTTCTAAAGTAAACCATTCAATATCTAGCCGATAGTATTACTTATAGAAGACGTTGCCTTTAATGAATTTTCGATTAATCGTCTTTACGTTAAGTTCATCACTTTATATAGGTGAAAATATAGAACCTCAAAGCTCTCCTTACTTTCTTTACGTCTATACTCAATTTATAAGTTATCAATTTAGGGTTAGTTATGGTTTCTAGAAGACGCTTAATTGCATACTCATTGTTGTCTACTCCAAGTGCAGCCCTTTTACTAACGACTATTGGCTGTAATGATGATAGTAATGAAACCGATGAGAGTGATGTAATTCAGTCTATAAAGCTTTTAGATCCGGATGAAAACGGAGCGATGCTGATTTCAGGCTTTTCATCTAAAATCATCGCTAAGTCAAGTGAAATGCCGAGTAAGAATTCTAGCTATTTGTGGCATAACTCTCCAGATGGTGGAGCCGTGTTTTCGACTGAGGGTGGGTGGGTTTACGTATCAAATAGTGAAGAGTCTAACAACCTTGGGGGAGTTGGTGCTTTAAAGTTTAATACACAGGGTGAGTTAGTTGATGCCTACCAAATTCTATCCAACACAAACCGAAACTGTGCAGGGGGAAGTACCCCTTGGGGAACATGGTTATCTTGTGAAGAGATTGATCAAGGGAACGTTTGGGAGTGTGACCCCTTAGGCGTCGAAGTACCTACTGTATTACCTGCCCTTGGTACTTTCAATCATGAAGCTGTAGCTGTTGATATCAATAATGATTTATATCTAACAGAAGACAAACCCGATGGAGGCTTATACAAATATATATCTAATGATAAAACTAGTAACAAGCCTGATTTACAAAATGGAACTCTATACATTGCAATAAAAGATGACAACCAATTATCTTGGCAAGAAGTACCCGATCCAACAGCCACATTTAATGAAACTCGTTACCAAGTCAACTCTAGTGCAACCTTTAATGGGGGAGAAGGCATTACCTATGAAAATCGAGTCGTATACTTTGTGACTAAAGGAGACAATAAGGTATGGGCATATAATATTGATACTCAAAAAATTGAGATTTTATACGACGCTAGCATGTACTCTAATCCAGTACTTACCGGAGTCGACAATATTACGCTAGCTCCCAATGGAAGCCTAGTCATAGCGGAAGATGGCGGTAATCTTCAACTTGTAATGTTATCAAAAGCAGGAGAACTCTACCCTTTGATTCAGTTAGTAGGCCATGACAGCAGTGAAATAACCGGTCCTGCATTTTCACCTGATGGGAAAAGGTTATATTTTAGCTCTCAAGATGGAACATCAGGGGAGCCTGATGGAGGCATTACATTTGAGATATTCGGTGATTTTTCAAGTCTACCATAATTATTTATAGAAGAACAAAAAAGAAAAAAGCCCCAAAACCAATCGGTTCTGGGGCTTTCTTAGAAAATTCTAAGAAAAAGCAGTGGTACTTTAATAGACCGGGCTTTTCTTAATTTGTTCCCAAAAAAGATCATATTTTTGATCTTTTTTTTAGGGACTATAAAATCAATACCTTATGCAACATTAACCTTAGCAATAATCTGCTCTACCAAGTTCACTTCCAACGCCACTTCATCACATGCATGTTGACGAGGACACTGGTCACAATCTTTCAGTACCTTCTCAGGCAGCAGAGATTTAGATGTTGGTAAGAAATCATGCTTCATGAAGAACTCTGGAGTACGAGTCAGCACAAACACCTTCTTAATGGCCATTTGTCGCGCTTTCTCAACCAAGTGCTGCACAATTGCGGTACCCTGCCCTTGACCTTGCCAGCCAGCTTCAACGCCCAGTGAACGTATTTCTGCTAAGCCCGAGTCATACACATAGAGTGATGCACAACCTGTCACCTCACCATGATGCTCTGCGACCGCAAACGAGCCAATATCACGCACCAGTTCATTACGAGAACGAGGTAAGTTTTCACCCATGTTCGCCCAGTAAGCGACCATTCCTTCCAACGCTTCAATATCGGTCAGACGAGCAGGACGAACCTTGACGATGGAAGTGTCACGCTGTGATAAACGTTTCTCAGCTTGGTCAACCGCGTAAGCCACTTGCTGTGGAGATACACCGCCTAGCGCGCTACGTTTTTCAAGACACGACTCAATGGTCAGGATGTCATACACATCCTCTTCAATCACCTCAGAGAACTCTTTCATCTCTGCGATGGTTAATTCTTCTAATGCGCAGCCTTTAGCAATCGCTGCCACTACCGTCACACCAACAATATGGTGAGCTTCACGGAAAGGAATGCCTTTCGCTACTAGGTAATCAGCCAGTTCAGTTGAGTTCGCGTAGCCTTGTTTCGCGGCTTCAAGTGTACGTTCGCCGTTCACTTTAATGCCGTCAAAACAGAGTGCTGCCATTTCCATACAATCATTCCAAGTATCTAAAGCGTCGAATAGACCTTCTTTATCTTCTTGCATGTCTTTGTTGTACGCCAAAGGCAGAGCTTTTACTGTCATCATCATTGCCGCTAATGAACCGTAAACACGACCAGTTTTACCACGGATAAGTTCTAGCGCATCTGGGTTTTTCTTTTGTGGCATCAGAGATGAACCTGAGGTCACGGTATCCGCTAACTCGATGAAGTTTGATTCACCTGAGTTGTAGAAAATCATATCTTCTGCAAGACGCGAAAGGTGAAGCATAGAGATAGAAGCAATCGACATTAGCTCCATCACATGGTCACGGTCAGATACTGAATCTAGAGAGTTGCGCGTTGCACGACGGAAACCTAAGTTGTGAGCTAACTCTTCACGGTCCATCGGGTAAGCGGTTCCTGCAAGGGCACCAGAACCCAGAGGACATGTGTCTAGACGCTTAATCGCATCATTCAAACGTGAATAGTCACGCTCAAGCATTTCAACGTAAGCCAAGCACCAGTGAGCAAAAGTTACCGGCTGAGCACGTTGTAAGTGAGTGTAGCCAGGAAGCACGGTTTCTTGATGCTGAGAAGCAACGTTCACCATTTGGCTTTGTAGGCGATCCAATGCCAGTAGCAGTTGGTTACCTTGCTGACGACACCATAGTTTCAGGTCGGTCGCCACTTGGTCGTTACGAGAACGGCCAGTGTGAAGTTTTTTGCCCAAGTCACCGACTTTGCCGATAAGTTGCTGCTCAACCCAGCTGTGAATATCTTCTGCATCAGAACGTAGAATCTGTTCAGGATCTTCCATCACCTCAAGTTTCAGCTCATTCAGTGCTAACTCAAGCTTCTGTTGCTCTTCTTCTGTTAATACGTTGACCGACAGTAGAGCTTTAGACCAGGCAATTGAGCCCACAATGTCTTGCTCAGCCAATCGGTAATCAAAACGAAGAGAATCGTTAAAATCTTTGAACCGGGTGTCTGCTGCTTGGGTAAATCTACCGCCCCATAATGCCATTGTGTATCTCCTAATTGCACAGTGCTCACTGTTTTTGCAAATGATAATTCTGATTAAGATTCAGTATTTTTCTGATGGTTTAAACTTACGGCAATTCAAAATGAAAATAAAGTATTAATTCATTATTTTCACATATTTATTCACCACCAATTCAATCCATTGATTATTTTTAGTGTGGAGCGCGAATTATATGCCATCCGATAGGAAAAACCGAAGCTGATTTATTAGGCAAATAGAAAGTAAAAAGCCCACTCACTAATCAATAGTGAATGGGCTTTGCATAATAATGTCTGTTTACTAACCTTCAATCTTTCATCAAAGGCTAGCTCGCTAACTCATTGTTAGGATTACTTTTGGCTATTCAGAGCACGGATACGGCTTGATAGCGAGTAAAGACGAATGAAGCCTTCAGCGTGGCTTTGGTCGTAAACTTCATCTTCGCCAAAGGTTGCAAACTCTTCTGAGTACAGGCTGTTGTCAGAACGCTTCTGAGTCACCGTTGCATGGCCTTTGTAAAGTTTGATAACCACTTCACCATTCACGTCTTGTGCTAGCTCTTCTGTCGCAGCAAGGATTGACTTACATAGTGGAGTGAACCAACGACCGTCGTATACAAGGTGAGAAGCCTTAACACCTAGCTCTTCACGGAATTCGAATGCCGCTTTATCAAGAACCAGTTGCTCTACTGCACGCAGTGCTTCCATCATGATTGTGCCACCCGGAGTTTCGTAACAACCACGAGACTTCATGCCAACAAGACGGTTTTCTACGATATCGATACGACCAACACCGTGCTTAGCACCTTTCTCGTTTAGGTAAACCAGTGCGTTGTATGGCGTCATTGTTTCGCCATCAACCGCAACCACTTCGCCTTTTTCAACTTTAAGTGTCACTGTTTCAGATTCGTTTGGCGCTTGCTCAGGGTCTACAGTCCAAGCCCAGCAATCTTCGTTAGGTGCATTCCATGTGTTTTCTAGAACGCCGCCTTCTGTTGAGATGTGCCATGCGTTTGCATCACGCGAGTAAATCTTAGTAAGAGAAGCCGTACAAGGGATGTTACGCTCTGCTAGGTAATCTAGACACTCTTCACGACTCACTAGATCCCATTCACGCCATGGTGCAATTACGTGTAGGTCTGGTGCTAGTGCAGCAAATGCGCCTTCAAAACGAACTTGGTCGTTACCTTTACCTGTACAGCCGTGACACAGTGCGTCTGCACCTACTTTACGTGCGACTTCAACCTGTGCTTTCGCAATGATTGGACGCGCCATCGACGTACCTAGTAGGTATTTACCTTCGTAGTAAGCGCCCGTTTTCAGCGTTGGGTAGATGTAGTCAGCAACCATCTCTTCTTTAAGGTCTGCGATGTAACACTCAGATGCACCAGAAGCTTTTGCTTTCTCTTCGATACCAATCAACTCTTCGTCGCCTTGACCAACATCCGCAACAAACGCAACCACTTCACAGTCATAGTTCTCTTTCAACCATGGAATGATTACTGATGTGTCTAGACCGCCAGAGTAGGCTACTACAACTTTCTTTACGTTAACTTTGCTCATTTTCTTTCTCCTAGTTTCCATACTGCACATGGCGGTCAGCGTTGGAAATGACTTCATAATTATATGTTTATTTAATTTGTCTAAATTCTTTAAGTAGTGACTCGTTGTGAGACCTACTGAGGTAAAAACTGTGTTCCTATGCTTTTACCTGAAAACAGTTGTGTTAGCTTTTCTGGGTATCGCCAAGTAGCAACTTCGATTGGTCGTCCAAGGTCGTTAGCGGCTTCTAGTGCGGCTTGAACCTTAACGATCATGCCGTCGGTAATCACTTTGCCTGTAATAAGGTCATCAGCTTGCTGTTGATTAAGGCTTGGAATCAGGTGGCCTTTGCCATCCAACACACCACTTACATCAGAAAGAAGAACCAGTTCAGCATCAAGTGCACCAGCAACGGCAACCGCAGCTTGGTCGGCATTGACGTTCATCAGTTGGCCTTGTTCAGTTAGACCAATTGAGCTGATGATTGGCAGTGCGCCCGCATTAAGAATCGCTTGCAGAACGGTTGAGTCGCCCGGCTCCGCTTTTCCTACTGCGCCCAACTCAGGGTTCAGTTCACTCACTTTGCATAAACCACCGTCTGCAAGGCTCAAACCAACGGCATTGATACCGTCTTTAATTGCCTGACCTTGAAGTAGTTTGTTGGCTGTGCCCGCTAATGCACCAGCGATCACAGGGATCTGGTCATAAGGAGTAACACGTAGCCCTTCTTTCTTAACGGTTTCGAGGTTCAACTTATTCATCAAATCATCAACAAGGTAACCGCCGCCGTGAACAATCACGATTGGTCGCTGTGCCTGTTGTTGGTAAGCAGAGATCGCACCAAATAACTTGCTAAGTGTTTCACCACAAGATAGCGCAGCGCCACCTAACTTTATGATTAATGGTTGATTATTAAGGCTCATATTTAGATTCCCTTACACTAACGCAGTTAATGGCGCAAAACCATAACGTAAATTTAAACACTGCATCGCTTGGCTAGATGCACCCTTTAATAAGTTATCAATCGCTGAAACAACGATGATGTGCTGACCTTGAACCTTCCAACCTAAGTCGCAGAAAGGCGTCTGTTCTACATCTTGAATTCTTGGCAGTGTCTCTTCGAGTAGTCTCACTGCAGGTTTACCTTGGTAAGCTTGCTCAAAGGCATCTTGTATCTGTTGCTCTGTCACGCCTTCAGCCAGTTTCATGGTGATGGTCGCTAAAATACCGCGCTTAAAGTTGCCGAGGTGCGGAGTGAAAATCACATCACACCCTAAATGTGCGGCCATTTCAGGTTGATGACGGTGATTGAAGACGCCATAAGCTTGCAGGCTCACTTCGCAGAAGCTGTTAACCATAGTCGCCTTGCGACCTGCACCAGTCACACCACTAGTTGCGTTAATCACTGGCCATTGGTTCTCATCAAGTAACTTGGCTTCAACCAAAGGCTTAATCGCCAGTTGTGACGCGGTTGGGTAACAACCCGCGACGGCAATAAGCTGAGCTTCTTTAATTTCTTGTTCATTCCACTCAGCTAAACCGTAAGCTGCTTTGTCTAACCACTGTTCGTGTTGGTGTTCAAAACCGTAGAACTCTTGGTAGAAGTTCTCGCCTTTAACTCTGAATGCACCCGATAGGTCGAAGACTTGGCAATCGTTTTCTAGAAAAATTGGCGCTAGGTCGTGACTTACTTCGTGTGCGGTAGCTAAGAAAATCACATCAGACTGCTTTGCTACTTCTTCTGGATTCGTTAATGGCTGTACTGGCATATCAATCAAGCCAGCTAACTTACCGTGCAGTGCCGCAATAGGTTTACCTGCGTCTACACTATTGGCTGAGACATATAAACCTGATAGCGTGAGCTCAGGGTGTCTGTTTATCATTAGAGCCAGTTCTGCTCCTGTGTAGCCGCTTGCGCCAATGATCGTGGTTTTCAACATCTCAACACATCCATTCCTGAGGTAAGTTACATTTCAAAATTTGACTATTCATACTTAATTTTTGGCTTAATTTGATTTCTTATGCATTAAATATGATTTAATATGTGTTTTACCGACTTATAGTTTTCCTGTCAATAGTAGAAGTGAAGATATTATGCAATTACCGAGTTTTCTTGAGGTCTACAAAGGCCTAATTTCCACCGACTCTATTAGTTCTACCGATCCAAGCTGGGATCATGGCAACGAAAAAGTGATCGAAAAAATGGCTCAATGGTTTAAAGACTTAGGCTTTAGCGTTGAGGTCGTGGAGGTCGAGCCCGGCAAGCATAATATGGTCGCAAAGATGGGCTCAGGTGAAGGTGGCTTGTTATTAGCGGGACACAGCGACACCGTGCCATTCGATGAAGGACGTTGGAACTTCGACCCTCACGCACTAACAGAACACAACAATCGCTTCTATGGATTAGGCACAGCCGATATGAAAGGCTTTTTCGCTTTCGTCTATGAAGCGGCAAAGAAGATGGATTGGAGCAAACAGACCAAGCCTCTTTATGTATTGGCAACCTGTGACGAAGAGACCACCATGCTGGGTGCGCGTCATTTCACTGAGAATGCACCGTTTAAACCGGATTACTGCATTATTGGCGAGCCAACCAGCCTTGTGCCGATTCGTGGTCATAAAGGCCATGTTGCCAATGCAGTGCGAGTAACGGGTAAATCAGGTCACTCTTCTGATCCTGCATTAGGTGTCAACGCCATCGAGATCATGCATGAAGTGTTGTTCGCTTTGATGCAGCTGCGTGACAAGCTAGTTAAAGAGTATCATCACCCGGGTTTCGCAATTCCAAGCCCAACGCTAAATCTTGGTCATATTCACGGTGGCGACAGTGCCAACCGTATATGTGGTTGCTGTGAGCTGCACTATGACGTTCGTCCTTTGCCAGGTATCAGCCTAGATGGCTTGGATAACATGCTGCGCAGCGCACTCAAAGAAGTAGAAGCAAAATGGCCGGGCAGAATTGAGATTACACCTCTGCATGAACCTATCCCGGGTTACGAGTGCCAACACGACCATCCATTTATCGGTGGCATGGAATCCGTTTGTGAGATTGAATCACAAACCGTGAACTACTGTACTGAGGCGCCTTTCCTTCAAGAACTTTGCCCAACCTTAGTTCTGGGTCCGGGCTCAATCGACCAAGCTCACCAACCAGATGAGTTCCTAAGCTTCGATTTTATCGATCCAACGATTGATGTTCTGAGTAAATCGATCCGTAAATATTGTTTCTAGTTATTACTTTTCTTTCAATATTTTCGTATAAAAGCCACCCGAAAAGGTGGCTTTTATTCTGCCATCCCTGACACAGCCTGATCTTGTAATTAAATTTCACTTTAATTCCGAACTATTGGAAAATTTACTTCTCCCGCATTTCGAAAACTAATAATTGCAAACTTAGAATGCTTTATTTGACTAGATACAGCACTTTTCGCTAGATTGTGTACTTAACAAGGAACAATGGATGTAATTTTTTTACGAGGCAGGATGACAATGAACGAGAAATACGCCGCTCTCAAGAGTAACGTAAGCATGCTGGGACGCTTGCTAGGTAACACAATCCAAGATGCACATGGTGACGTTATCTTAGAGAAAGTGGAGACTATCCGTAAACTTTCCAAATCCGCCCGCGCAGGCAACAAAGCTGACCGTGACAGCCTAGTTGAAGAAATCAAAAACCTGCCGAACGAACAACTCACTCCTGTTGCTCGTGCATTTAACCAATTTCTCAACCTCACCAACATGGCAGAGCAGTACCACACCATCTCTCGCCACTGTGAGGAGCATGTTTGTGAACCAGACGTGCTGCAATCTCTATTTTCCAAATTAAACCAGAATGACATCAGCAAGCTAGATGCGGCTCAAGCCGTTCGCGACCTGAACATTGAACTCGTTCTGACAGCACACCCAACAGAAATCACTCGTCGCACCATGATCAACAAGCTGGTTAAGATCAACGAGTGTCTGTCTAAATTAGAATTAAGCGACCTATCACACAAAGAGCGCGTGAAAACAGAACGTCGCCTAGAGCAACTTATCGCTCAAGGTTGGCACTCAGATGTGATTCGTCAGCAACGCCCTACGCCACTTGATGAAGCAAAATGGGGCTTTGCAGTTGTTGAAAACTCACTGTGGGAAGCTGTGCCAGATTTCCTACGTGAAATGGACGGCCGACTAAAAGGCTACCTTGGTGAAGGCCTGCCAATTGATGCGCGCCCGGTACACTTCTCATCTTGGATGGGCGGCGACCGCGATGGTAACCCATTCGTAACGCACACCATCACCAAAGAAGTACTGCGCCTATCTCGCTGGAAAGCCGCTGACCTTTACCTAGGTGACGTAAACGAGCTGATTACCGAACTGTCGATGACTAAGTGTAATGATGCCGTTCGTGAACTAGCGGGTGATGAGCATGAAGCTTACCGTGCAATCCTAAAGAGCCTACGTACTCTACTAAACAACACGTTAGAAGTGCTTGATGCGAAACTGCATGATGCTGAAGTACCGAAGAAAGAAACACTGCAGAACATCGACCAACTTTGGACACCGCTGTACGCGTGTTACCAATCGCTGCACGAATGTGGCATGGGCGTAATCGCAGACGGTTCTCTACTTGATACCTTGCGCCGCCTAAAAGCATTCGGCGTACACCTAGTGCGTCTCGATGTTCGTCAAGAAAGTACACGTCACTCAGATGTGCTGTCTGAACTGACTCGCTACCTAGGCATTGGCGACTACGACCAGTGGAGCGAGCAAGACAAGATTGCTTTCTTAACCAATGAATTAAGCTCAAAACGCCCACTACTTCCTCGTGATTGGGAGCCATCTGAACAGGTTAAAGAGGTTTTAGACACCTGTAAGGTCATTGCTGCTCAACCGCGTGAAGCGTTTGGTGCTTACGTGATTTCTATGGCTCGTACTGCATCGGATGTACTGGCTGTTCACTTGCTGTTGCAAGAGTGTGGTTGCCCGTATCGCATGGACGTGTGCCCACTGTTCGAAACGCTAGACGACTTGAACAACTCAGAAGCGGTAATGAAGCAGCTAATGAGCATCGACTTGTACCGTGGCTTTATCCAAAACCATCAAATGGTGATGATTGGATACTCTGACTCAGCGAAAGATGCGGGCGTAATGTCTGCAGGTTGGGCTCAGTACGATGCGATGGACAAGCTGGTTAAGGTTTGCGACGAAGAAGGCATTGAACTGACTCTATTCCACGGTCGTGGCGGTACGGTTGGTCGTGGTGGTGCTCCGGCGCACGCTGCTCTTCTTTCTCAGCCACCTAAGAGCTTGAAAGGCGGCTTACGTGTAACTGAGCAAGGTGAAATGATCCGCTTTAAGCTTGGCTTGCCAGATGTTGCGGTAAACAGCTTCAACCTATACGCAAGTGCGATTTTAGAAGCGAACCTTCTACCGCCACCTGAGCCTAAACAAGAGTGGCGCGACCTAATGGAAGTGCTGTCTCAAGTCTCTTGTGAGGCTTACCGTAACGTGGTTCGTGGTGAAGAGAAATTCGTACCTTACTTCCGTCAAGCAACGCCTGAACTGGAGCTAGGTAAACTACCTCTTGGTTCTCGCCCTGCGAAACGTAACCCGAATGGCGGCGTAGAAAGCCTACGTGCAATTCCATGGATCTTCTCTTGGAGCCAAAACCGTTTGGTACTTCCTGCATGGTTAGGTGCTGGTGAAGCGATTCAATACTCAGTTGACCAAGGCCATCAAGCGCTACTTGAAGAGATGTGTCGTGAATGGCCATTCTTCTCAACTCGTCTGGGTATGTTGGAAATGGTGTACTCGAAGTGCAACATGGAAATTGCGAAGTACTACGACCAGCGTCTTGTTGATGAAGAGCTATTACCTCTGGGTGAGTTACTGCGTGAACAGCTACAAAAAGACATCAAAGCGGTACTGAATGTAGAAAATAACGAGAACTTGATGCAGAGCGACCCTTGGGGGCTTGAGTCAATTCGCCTACGTAACATCTACGTTGAGCCACTAAACATGCTTCAAGCAGAACTGCTTTACCGTACTCGTAAGTGTGAAACACCACCAGCAGAGCTAGAAGAAGCGCTAATGGTGACGATTGCAGGTATTGCAGCAGGTATGCGAAACACTGGTTAATTAGTGATTCCTACTATAAAAAGAACAAAAGGTCGCCACGTGCGACCTTTTTATTTTGCAAAGTAACCACTAGTGAGTATTTTGTCAGTTTTTTGGGTTATTTTGTCCATGTATTCTACTTTATGCTTATTATTTAGATATACTACTGCTCCGCTGCGGAAACACTCCAAAAAAATAATCTGCAGCAACTTGACCAATAAACTGGTCAACCTAGGTGATAAACGGCTTTGTAAGGTGACATAACCAACCGATGAGTTGGTGCTACTTAGACATAACCAATATAACGTGCCATTAGAAGCACACTTGTTGTTTAAGTATTTGTTTACTGTTTACCATTTGGATTTCAGACATGTCATTACCACACGTAATTCTAACCGTTTTAAGTACACGC
The DNA here is from genome assembly GCF_015163615.1 of Vibrio sp. OPT18. Taxonomy (NCBI): domain Bacteria; kingdom Pseudomonadati; phylum Pseudomonadota; class Gammaproteobacteria; order Vibrionales; family Vibrionaceae; genus Vibrio; species Vibrio sp. OPT18. The sequence continues at coordinate 89,493 of NZ_JADDYK010000088.1, read as the reverse complement.
GATGCTACTGGTTACGATATCACAAAAGAATTCTCCGCAAGCATTGGTTACTTCTGGAAAGCTAGCCATCAACAAGTTTACCGCGAGCTAAATAAAATGGCTCAGAACGACCAGGTAACTTGCGTGCTTGAGCCTCAAGAAGGCAAACCTGATCGTAAAGTTTACTCTATCACTGATGCTGGCCGTGGCGCGCTAGGTGAATGGTTTGAACAACCAACTGCACACCCAACCGTTCGTGACGAGTTCTCAGCTAAGCTAATGGCTTGCGCTGTACAACCTTCTGACGCTTACCGTGTACAACTTGCTGAGCTAGTAGAAGAGTCTCGCAAACTGGTTTCTCACTACCGTGAAATCGAAGCGGCTTACTACGCAACGCCATCAACACTAGACAAGCAAGCACGCCTTGAGCGTCTTACTCTTCGTCGTAACCTACTTATCCGTGAAGCATGGATTGTATGGGCAGAAGAAGTACTGCTTGAACTTGGCGCTCTAGCTTAAGTTAAGCTAGAAGCTAGAAGCTAGAAGCTAGAAGCTAGAAAAGCAAAAGGCTTGAACTCTATGAGTCCAAGCCTTTTTTGTATCTATAGGATTTGAAATGTTACTGCCAGAAGCTTTTTACAAGTGCTTAGGCTTTACTTCTTAGACTTTGCTTACAGCGCAGCGACTTGCGGACGAACACCTAGCGTATGGCAAAGTGCATAAGTCATTTCTGCACGGTTTAGCGTGTAGAAGTGGAAATCTTTCACACCTTCACGGCTCAGCGTACGAACCATATCAATCGCTTGGCTAGCACCTACTAACTGACGAGTGGTTGGATCATCATCCAAACCTTCGAACTGCTTCGCCATCCAGCCAGGTACTTTTACGTTGTTCATCGCTGCAAAGCGCGACGCTTGCTTGAAGTTAGAAACCGGTAAGATGCCCGGTACAATCTCAACATCCACACCCGCTGCTACACAACGGTCACGGAAACGTAGGTAACTTTCTACATCAAAGAAGAACTGAGTGATTGCACGGTTAGCACCGGCATCTACTTTACGCTTTAGGTTAATAAGGTCAGATTGAGCACTTTTTGCTTCAGGGTGAACCTCAGGGAATGCCGCTACTGAGATATCAAAATCGTGGCGAGATTTAAGTAGCTCGACTAGGTCAGATGCGTACATCTCTGGCGCGCCGCCACCTGCTGGAATATCACCACGCAGCGCAACAATACTCTCGATACCATTTGCCCAGTAATCATCAGCGATTTGAATCAGCTCTTCACGACTCGCATCAATACACGTTAGGTGCGGTGCCGCCACTAGGCCAGTTTGGTTCTTAATTTCTTTAATGATTGAGTGGGTACGGTCACGTTCACCCGAGTTTGCACCGTAAGTTACCGATACAAATTTTGGTTGAAGTGTTTTAAGACGGTGAACAGAGTTCCACAGGGTCTCTTCCATCTTCTCACTGCTTGGTGGAAAAAACTCAAATGACACATTGATGTTGTCAGAAAGCTCAGCGATATTCTGATTTAAAGCGTCGATATGACTAGCGTGTGTGTATCCCATCTTACTCTCCCTGTGGCAAAAGCAACCACTAAAAACTCAAATCCTTAAACGACGTTTAGACGTCTATATGTCTGTAGAATGTATTGAATACGATTTAATGTCAACAGATCCATTATGAATTTTTCTCAAGTAGATCGTGAGTAAAACTCAAGTCGTTAGATGGGTCGCAAAGCAGAAATAATGTAGAAAAAAGGCTGAAAAACACATCGTGCTTTCAGCCTTATTTATCTTAGTGAATAGTATGCCATTTAGACACTAAACCAACCGATCTGAGTATCAGAACAGGCTAGACATTCTGTTTAGGTCAGATTGAATTGCACCAGCTGTGACTTCACGTCCTGCACCTGGGCCACGGATCACCAATGGATTATCTTTGTACCATTTGCTCTCAATCGCAAAGATATTATCGCAAGGCAACAAGTTCGCCAGAGCATGTTCTTTGGACAGTGCTTCAACGCCTACGGTTGCCTTACCGTTCTTCTCCAAACGCGCTACGTAACGCAGAACCTTCTGTTGAGAGTGCGCTTTCTCTAAACGCTCAGCCAGCTCTTCGCTTAGAACAGAAGCTTTGTCGAAGAAGTCATCCACAGATAGCTCTTGCAGCTCTGCTGGTACTAGCGATTCCACTTTTACGTTTTCAGGTTCGATATCCAAACCCGATTCACGCGCTAGAATCACCAGCTTACGCATCACGTCTGAACCATCAAGGTCAGCTCGTGGGTCTGGTTCAGTCAGCCCTTGCTGCCACGCTAAATCGACCAACTCACTGAATGGCACCGTGCCATCAAACTGTTGGAACAACCAAGACAGCGTGCCAGAGAAGATGCCTGACAACGCAATAATGTCATCGCCGCTTTCTCGAAGGTCTCGTACTGTGTGGTTGATCGGTAAGCCTGCACCCACTGTCGCGTTGTACAACCAATGACGACTGATCTTCGCGAAAGCATCTTGTACTTGATGGTAATACTCGCTCGATGCAGAACCAGCCACCTTGTTCGCCGAAATCAGGTGGATACCTTGTTGTGCGATTTGCAGGTACTTTGCTGCAAGCACAGGGCTTGCGGTGACATCGAGTACCACAGCTTCATCGTAACCCTGAATAGAACCCAAACGCTCTAACCAGTCGTTACCATTGTTGGCAATCGCTTCATCGTCAAAGCGCTTGCTCACTGAGGTCGCATCAATGCCTTGATCGTCGAACCAATAGGTTTGGCTATCAACCACTGCAACCAATTCAAAGTTCATTCCACGACGCTTTTCAAGTTCCGCTTTTTGTTCAGCAAACAGACTTAACCAACTTGAACCAATGTTGCCCTTACCACACAAGGCAATCGCAACACGCTTCTGCGCTTGGAACAGTTGAGAGTGAATGCCTTTCACTAGGCTTGATGTTTCGCTCTTACGAATCACAGCCACCAAGCTTAAGCCTGAGTTCGCTTCTGAGATGAACTCAACCGGCGAGCTCTTAAGCTGCTGGTAGAAGCCGTAGCAATGGTTCGGGTTCTTAGTGACACCCGCACCCACTGCAGCAATCAGAGAGAAGCCTTCTTTGAGCTTAATCTCAGCTTCAATCGCATGGTCTTGTAGATATTCTAATGCACCACCAGCGATCTCTTCCGTGTAGGCAAGACGCAAACAGTGTTGATCCGGTTCAAGCTCATAAGCCAACGGCTCAAGTTGAGCACGCTTAAGCCCTTCAAGGACTTCACTCTCCAGACGGTCGAAATCATGGCCGTGACCAAAAGTCAGTTGCACGATAAGAACTTCATCCAAAGAGGTAATGATTTTTGCGCCACGACCCGATGCCAGTACTCGCTCTATCTGTGTAGAGCCCGCCTCCGGCTGGTAGCTGCAGCGCAAGCTGAGATCCATAGCACTTTGAGCCACAGGCTGTAGCGTTCGGCTATGGAGCACTGGAGCCGCCAGACGAGCGAGTTCACTCGCTTCATCAAGGCGAAGTAGAGGCAATAGACACGCATCTGAAACCAGACGAGGGTCAGCGCTGTAAACGCCCGCCACATCACTCCAAATCGTCACGCGTTCAACTTCAGCCAAAGCACCAATCACGGTCGCTGAGTAATCCGAACCATTGCGACCAAGCAGTACCGTTTCACCCTCGCAGTTCTGAGCCATAAAGCCCGTAATCACGACACGGCAATGTGCATGCTGCGCCAGAGCTTCTTTAATCAGAGGGTAAGAACGTGCGCGGTCAACTTCAGGTTGAGCGCCCACTTCTGCACGTAAAAAGGCACGCGCATCTTGAGCAACCGCTTGTAAGTCATGCTGGCACAACAAAGCAGCGAGTAGACGTGAAGACCAAACCTCACCGTGTCCAAGCACTTTTGCTTTTTGTGCTTCGCTCAAGGGAGCCGTTAGCTCACCCAAAGCGGTAAATTCTTGTTGAATGGTTGCAGTAAGTTGTGCGGCTGATTCACCCTCAAGCAGTGCTTCAATCAGATCGAGTTGGAACTGACGAAGTGCTTGTAGGCATTCATGGGCAATACGACCATCTTTGTCGAGCGCTTCAACAAATTCAATTAAACGGTTGGTTGTTTTGCCTGCTGCCGATACCACCACCAAATCAGATGCTGATGAGTATTCTCTAAGAATGTTGACCACGCGTTGGTAACATTCAGGATTCGCTAAACTGCTGCCACCAAATTTATGTAGCTGGCGAAAGGTTGCCATTATTAACCCTCCCCTTCAGCGATAAAGCGCTGTGTTTTTTCAAACGCTTGCTTGAGATCGTCGATTAGGTCTTCTGCATCTTCCAGGCCAACAGATAGACGCAGTAGTTGCTGAGAAACACCGGCTTCTGCTAATGCTTCTTCACCCATCGCGCGGTGAGTCATCGACGCAGGGTGACAAATCAGGCTTTCAACACCGCCCAGTGATTCTGCCAAAGAAAACAGCTCTAACTTATCAACAAAGTATTTAAGCGCCTCGAATGAGCCCGCAAACTCAAAGCTGAGCATTGAGCCAAAGCCCGATTGCTGTTTCTTCGCGATATCATGACCCGGATGTTCAGGAAGGCTTGGGTGGTAAATAGTGCCGACGAGATCTTGTTGTTGCAGAGACGCCAGAATCTCACGTGAGCTTTCTTCGTGAACTCGCATACGCGCACCTAGCGTACGAATACCACGTAAAGTCATGTAGCTATCAAATGGTGTGCCGGTCGCACCAATACAGTTACCCCACCATGCTAGCTCTTCAGCGTGCTCTTCTGTCTTAGTAACCACAACACCACCAATAACATCTGAGTGTCCATTGATGTACTTAGTGGTTGAGTGGATAACAAAATCAGCACCCAGCTCTAAAGGCTTTTGGAACACAGGTGTCAAAAACGTGTTGTCGACAGCAACCAGTGCACCAACCTCTTTCGCTTTGCGGCAAGTTTCTGCAATATCAACCACACGAACCAGTGGATTCGATGGGGTTTCAATTAAGATCAACTTTGGCTTAAGCGCGATCGCCGCATCCAGCGCAGCTTGATCCGATTGATCAACGAACAGAACTTTAAAGTCACCTTTTAGCGAGCGAGTGTTAAACAGACGGTAAGTACCGCCGTAGCAGTCGTGCGGCGCAATAATAAGATCATCGCCGCCTAAGAAAGCCGAAACCCATAAGTTAAGCGCCGAAGTACCGCAGTTAGTCACAACCGCGCCTTTGCCTGATTCAAGCTCAAACAGTGCCGTTTCTAGTAAACCGCGGTTTGGGTTACCAGAACGGGTGTAATCGTACTTTGGCACTTCACCAAAAGCGGGAAACCCATAGTTAGTCGAAAGATAAATGGGTGGGACAACGGCATGGTGTTGCGTGTCTGACTCGATACCAGTACGTACTGCGATTGTTGCTGGCTTCCGGCTGCTCATAGGTGCTTCCTTACAAGTTTTGCGTCTGAGAATCACAGCTGCTTGTCGGCATTTTGCGGCTGTGTTAGATATATGTTATTCACTTTACTTTCATAAACGTGAGACGTCAACACTTCTAGACGTCTATATGTCTTTGCTTATGGCAGTAAATCCCGCTAAAATCACCACTATTAATTTATTCTAACAACTAAAGTGATGAAGGTACGCAATGGCCGACTGGAATGGTGAATACATAAGCCCATATGCTGAGCATGGAAAGAAAAGCGAACAAGTAAAGAAAATTACAGTTTCTATCCCTCTAAAAGTGTTAAAGGTTCTTACTGACGAGCGTACTCGCCGCCAGATTAATAACCTACGCCATGCAACAAACAGTGAGCTACTGTGCGAAGCCTTTCTACATGCGTACACAGGCCAACCACTACCAACGGATGAAGACCTTCGTAAAGATCGTCCTGACGATATCCCTGCTGAAGTGAAAAAACTGATGACAGAAATGGGTATCGAGTTCGAAGCGTTTGACGAAGAATAAAAACAACTCAGTCACTGCCTTCATTATTGATTCGCTCTAGCTGACCCTTATTTATCACATCACGCATTGCGTTTTTATGACTGCGCTGTGAATGATAGACATAAAAAAACCGACTCCAGATGAGTCGGTTTTTTATTATTCTTTTTCGCTCAATAGAGCAACAGCTATTAAGCCATATAGTTAGCAGGCATCTCGATACGAGCTACACCAGATTCAACAGCCGCTTCCGCAACTGCTCGTGCTACGCGAGGAAGTAGACGTGGGTCCATTGGCTTAGGAATGATGTAACCCTTACCGAACTCCAGTGCAGTCTCGCCCGCAGCTGCTAGTACTTCAGCTGGAACTTCTTCTTTCGCTAGTTCACGAATCGCTTTAACCGCTGCTAGCTTCATTTCATCATTGATTTCGCTCGCACGCACGTCTAGTGCACCACGGAAAATGAATGGGAAACAAAGTACGTTGTTTACCTGGTTAGGGTAATCACTGCGGCCTGTACCCATGATTAGGTCAGAACGAACTTCGTGTGCAAGCTCAGGCTTGATCTCTGGATCTGGGTTTGAACACGCAAACACAACTGGCTTATCTGCCATCAGCGTTAATGCTTCAGCAGGCAGTAGGTTAGGACCCGATACACCCAAGAACAGGTCAGCGCCTTCGATAACATCTTCAAGCGTGCGCTTATCCGTGTTATTTGCGAACAGCTCTTTGTATTCGTTTAGGTCATCACGACGAGTGTGGATCACACCTTTACGGTCAAGCATGTAGATTTTTTCACGCTGAGCGCCACACTTAATCAGCAGTTCCATACAAGCAACCGCTGCTGCGCCAGCCCCTAAACAAACGATCTTACACTCTTCAAGTTTCTTACCTTGAAGCTCGATCGCGTTTAGCATACCTGCTGCCGTTACAATCGCAGTACCGTGTTGGTCATCGTGGAATACCGGAACATCACAACGTTCAATCAGGCGACGTTCAATCTCAAAACAGTCTGGTGCTTTGATGTCTTCTAGGTTAATACCGCCGAATGTATCTGCGATATTCGCAACCGTATCAACGAACTCATCGATTGTGCGGTGTTTTACTTCAATATCGATAGAATCTAAACCAGCAAAACGCTTAAACAGAAGCGCTTTACCTTCCATAACTGGTTTAGAGGCAATAGGGCCAAGGTTACCTAGGCCAAGAATCGCTGTACCGTTAGAGATAACTGCAACCATGTTGCCTTTACCTGTGTACTTATAAACGTTATCAACGTTCTGTGCGATCTCGCGAACAGGCTCAGCCACGCCTGGGCTGTATGCAAGTGCTAGGTCTTCTGCAGAGTTTGCAGGCTTCGTCAGTTCTACGGCAATTTTGCCTGGAATTGGGAACTCATGGTAATCAAGAGCTTGCTGACGGAATTGTTCTTGAGGTGATAATTCTTGAGAGGATTGAGCTTGGCTGCTGTCTTCAGACATAGGTGTAGGTTCCTAGGATATTATTATTTGGGGGATCTTGTTCATGTTAATGGATGTACTTCAAAGTTCCTAGGTGGTTGAAGCCTCTGTCTCATTAAAAAACGAGATTTCACTACTAATAAGACCAGTGAGCAGTTGAAATTACTATCGCTTGTTGAACTTTCGTGCGGAATTTTGGTGCAGAGAGATACGCAAGGAATTGCCCTGCAATAGAAAGGTAGACAACTTATCGTTAGACGGGATTGAAGCTTGAATGAAAGTCAGTGCTTTCTCAAATTGCAGGCAACAAAAAAGGACACCGAAGTGTCCTTTTTCATGTCTAAATAGCGAGAATTACTTCTTGCTAGAAAGAGCACCGAAACGCTTGTTGAAGCGATCAACACGGCCGCCAGTATCTACGATACGTTGCTTACCAGTGTAGAACGGGTGACATTTGTCACATACGTCTAGGTGGATTGATTCTTTTGCTAGCGTTGAGTTGAACTCAAATGTGTTGCCGCAAGAACAAGTTGCAGTAACTGCTTTGTATTCTGGGTGGATTCCAGCTTTCATGGGATAACCTCAAGTAGGCCGTGTCGCTATACGATTCTAAGCCGCACACCACACGTAGTTTAAAAAAGAAATAAAGACACCGCATCGACACAAAAGAGTGATGAAGCCATACCTTTAAGGCGCAGTATAGTAATGAATCTATAAGGCAGGATCAACCGATTTGATACATTTTTCACCAATTCTCTCTTTATTTCCTTTATCGGCTTGAGATTTCGGGCTGTCGTTGTCGGTATACGCTAACTCGTCGCCTTCATCCAAACTGCTTCTCGAATTTAACCGCCTTATCCTTTAGACTGTTCGCTCTCGTCAACTCAGATAAAGCCGTCCCTTTATGCGTCCAATGATTGCCCGCGTGGCACTGCCTGTTCCACTCGACAAGCAGTTCGATTACAAGATTCCAAGCCACCTATTTCCGATTATTGGTGGACGAGTCTCTGTGCCTTTTGGACGACAAACCTTAACCGGTATTGTCACGGCTCTGGTTAACGAATCTGAATTCGAGCTAGACAGGCTCAAACCCATTAAAGCCTTGTTAGATAATCAACCTGTTTGGCCGGAATCTGTCTATTCACTGTTAATGTGGTGCAGTCAGTTTTATCAGTACCCTCTTGGCGAAACCTTTGCTAACGCCCTTCCGAGCGCTCTAAGAAAAGGCAAAGCCGCCGACTTCGCGACGCTGGTTGAGTGGCAGTTAACACCATCAGGCAAAGACCAACTGATGCAAGGTTTTGGTCGTGCGGTCAAGCAAGCAAAAGTGATGCACATGCTTGAGCACGGCCCGGTTCCTCATCAAGAGTTCATTGATGAAGAGGTAGGCAGTGCCGTACTCAAGACGCTTGAAGAGAAAGGCTGGATTGAATCGGTAGAGAAAAAGCCGAAACGCCAACCGTGGCCGGTTGAACTTGAGAACGACCAAGACAAACCTAAGCTCAATGCAGAACAAGCCATCGCGATTGCGACCGTAAATAGCCAAACCGACTTTGGTTGTTTCCTGTTAGAGGGGGTCACTGGCTCAGGTAAGACCGAGGTTTACCTGAATATGATTAAGCCGATTCTCGACCAAGGTAAACAAGCGTTAGTGCTTGTGCCCGAGATTGGCCTCACCCCTCAAACGATTAACCGCTTTAAGCGACGCTTTAATGTGCCTGTTGAGGTTATCCACTCAGGTTTAAACGATTCTGAGCGGCTGAATGCTTGGTTATCGGCGCGCGATAAAATAGCGGGCATCGTGATTGGTACCCGTTCGGCTCTGTTCACGCCATTTGCTGACCTAGGCATTATCATTGTCGATGAAGAGCACGACGCGTCTTATAAACAACAAGATAGCCTGCGCTACCACGCTCGTGATGTGGCGATCATGCGTGCTCATAAAGCGCAGATTCCAGTAGTGTTAGGCTCGGCGACTCCGGCCTTTGAAACACTGCACAACGCTCAGATCGGTAAATACAGTTATCTCACCCTCACTTCACGTGCGGGTGTCGCACTGCCGACCACCAATAAGGTGTTGGATGTTAAAGGTGAATATCTAGAAAGTGGTTTGTCTGCGTCATTAATTGCAGAGATGCAAAGACACCTCAAAGCTGGCAACCAAGTGATGCTGTTCCTCAATCGCCGAGGGTTTTCTCCCGCATTGATGTGTCACGATTGTGGTTGGACTGCCGAATGTAAACGTTGTGATGCTTACTATACTTATCACCAATACAGTAATGAGATGCGCTGCCACCACTGCGGTTCTCAGCAGCGTATCGTGCACAATTGCCAAGGTTGTGGGTCTGCGAACTTAGTGA
>NZ_JADDYK010000088.1:63390-79699 GCF_015163615.1 Vibrio sp. OPT18 | reverse complement strand
CAGTGGGTGTCGGTACCGAGCAGTTAGAAGCTCAGCTTGGCCAACTATTCCCTGAATACAAAACCATTCGTATTGACCGCGACAGCACCCGCCGTAAAGGCAGCTTAGAAAGCGCACTAGAGTCGATTCGTAAAGGTGAATACCAAATTCTTATCGGCACGCAGATGCTTGCTAAGGGTCACCATTTCCCTGACGTGACACTTGTGGCGTTATTGGATGTGGATGGCTCTTTATATAGCAGTGACTTCCGAGCGTCTGAACGTCTTGCCCAGCTATTCATCCAAGTAGCGGGACGCGCAGGACGAGCAAGTAAACCCGGTGAAGTGATCTTACAGACTCACCATCCAGAACATGGGTTGCTGCAAGCCTTGCTGCACAAAGACTATAACCACTTTGCTCAGACGGCACTGGCAGAGCGTAAGCAGGCAATGTTACCGCCTTATACCTTTATGACGCTGTTTAGAGCAGAAGCCAATGACACACGCTTGGTGGAGGAGTTCTTGCGTCAGGTTCGTCACACATTGGAATCACATCCACTGTTTGACCAATATTGCATGGTGTTAGGGCCAACCCCGGCTCCGTTAGCAAAACGAGCGGGCAAATCACGCTGGCAGTTAATCTTACAAACTCAGACGCGCTCGTTAATGCAGAAACTATTAATGAGTGCCAAGCCGGCCATCAATATGTTACCTGCTGCGAAAAAAGTCCGCTGGTCACTCGATATTGAGCCGCAAGATTTGAGCTAAACCCACTTGGGTTAAAACTAATGATAAGTTTGTTCACAAATATTTCATATTTCTCGTGAGCAACTTCACACTAGTCATGTGATTTTTGTTAATCTAGCCGTAACTTTACACGGATTAAACGAATAAAATATTGCAATAAAAAAAGTGTTAGCAACACTTTCATAATATCTATTCGATTACATTTATTATTCACGCCTTAGATACTTAGGCGACAAAGGAACTTAAAAGAGGGTTTAATTTATGGCGACAATGAAGGATGTTGCCCAGCTAGCAGGCGTCTCAACAGCCACGGTATCACGTGCATTGATGAACCCTGAGAAAGTCTCAGTTTCGACTCGCAAGCGAGTGGAAACAGCAGTACTTGAAGCTGGATACTCACCCAATACATTAGCTAGAAACTTACGTCGCAACGAATCAAAAACCATCATCACTATTGTTCCTGATATCTGTGACCCTTATTTCGCCGAGATCATTCGTGGTATCGAAGATGCCGCGGTAGAAAATGATTACCTTGTTCTGCTAGGTGATAGCGGCCAGCAAAAGAAGCGCGAGTCTTCATTTGTTAACTTAGTGTTCACCAAACAAGCTGACGGTATGTTGCTGCTGGGCACTGACCATCCGTTTGATGTCAGCAAACCTGAACAAAAGAATTTACCGCCAATGGTGATGGCGTGTGAGTTTGCCCCTGAGCTTGAACTGCCTACAGTACATATTGATAACCTGACCTCTGCCTTTGAAGCGGTTAACTACCTAGCTCAGTTAGGTCATAAACGCATCGCTCAAATCTCAGGCCCAGTATCTGCAACGCTGTGTAAGTTCCGTCAACAAGGCTACCAACAAGCACTGCGTCGTGCCGGAGTCTCAATGAACCCAGCCTACAGCACGGTCGGTGACTTCACCTTTGAAGCGGGCGCTCAAGCAGTTCGTCAATTACTGGCACTGCCTGAACAACCAACGGCTATCTTCTGTCACAACGATGCGATGGCGATTGGCGCGATTCAAGAAGCGAAGAAGCTGGGCTTGCGCGTTCCTCAAGACCTATCGATTGTCGGCTTCGATGACATCCAATTCGCTCAATACTGCGATCCACCGCTAACCACCATTTCTCAGCCTCGTTATGAGATTGGACGCCAAGCGATGTTGATGATGCTTGATCTACTGAAGGGCAACGATGTGCAAGCAGGTTCGCGTCTGCTTGAAGCTAAATTGGTAGTTCGAGGCAGTACAGCGCCACCTCGAATGTAACCCTCAGAAATACCCTTACAAATCTGCGGCACATTTTGATGTGCCGCTTCCATTTCTGCACTATTATCCTCGCGCAATCTGGATTACCATGAGGGCAGAATCAGCAACTATTGAATTGTCTTGTGGCTAATAGAGATTATGTAAAGCGTGGTCGTGGCACGAAAAAACCAACCAAAAAACAAGCCCCTCGCCGTAAACCTTGGCGCAGTGGTCTTTTGGCGATCCTCCTTGCCGGTGGTTTTGGTTACGGACTTTACCTATTGAGTAATGATCCTGAGCCGCCAGCACCAACGCCTGTAGCAACCAAACCAAAACCTAAGCCAAAACCAGCGAAAGTGATTCCGCCGCCTCCCGAAGAGAAGTGGGACTACGTTGAAACGCTGCCAAGCCGCGAGATTGAAGTAAAAGCCAAAGAACAGCAGATCTCTAAGATCCCTTACATCATGCAGTGTGGCGCTTACAAAACCTCGTCGCAGGCAGAAGCACGTAAGTTGGATATTGCCTTCCAAGGTATCTCGAGTGAGATCCGCAAGAAAGATGGCAGTAGCTGGTACCGTGTGGTTCTAGGACCATACAAACTGAAGCGTGACGCAGAACGAGATCGCCATAAGCTGCAACGAGCGAAAATCGAACCTTGTGCTATTTGGAAAGACACCGAGTAGTTTTAGATTCAGCGGCAATCTTTATCTTAGTAAAAGCCGAAAACCAAACAGCGAAAGCCTCCCATTGTGGAGGTTTTCTTTTATACCCCTCCCCTTTAACCAAATTTCCTTACAACTTCCGCCGATAAGTTTGCACGACATCACTCACCCTTCCTTGAATTATCCGAGCACCATCCTCATATACTTTTTATACCCAAAGATAAGAAATATTAAGAGGCCCTACTCGTGACTACCATTGTATCTGTACGTCGTAATAATAAAGTCGTCATCGCGGGTGATGGACAAGTATCTCTAGGCAATACTGTAATGAAGGGCAATGCCCGTAAAGTACGTCGCCTATACAACAACAAAGTACTGGCAGGTTTTGCTGGCGGTACTGCTGATGCTTTCACGCTATTCGAAAAATTTGAAAGCAAGCTGCAAATGCACCAAGGCCACCTGACCAAAGCTGCCGTTGAGCTAGCGAAGGATTGGCGTAGCGACCGTGCTCTACGTAAGTTAGAAGCACTGTTAGCAGTAGCGGATGAGACCGCTTCACTGATCATCACAGGTAACGGTGACGTAGTTCAACCAGAGAACGACCTGATTGCGATCGGCTCGGGCGGTAACTTCGCTCAAGCAGCAGCTACTGCACTATTAGAAAATACTGATTTAGATGCGCGTGAAATCGCAGAAAAGTCGCTGAACATTGCAGGCGATATCTGTGTATTCACCAACCATCACCACACTATTGAAGAACTAGAAAGCACCGTTGAGCTGCCAAAGCCAGAGTAACGACCGCTTCCATCAATAACGTTGTATTCAACAGTGATTAAAGAATTAAGGAAAAACCATGTCTGAGATGACTCCTCGCGAAATTGTTCACGAACTCAATCGCCACATTATCGGCCAAGACAACGCTAAGCGTTCAGTGGCTATCGCTCTACGTAACCGCTGGCGTCGTATGCAGCTTGAAGAAAGCCTGCGTGTTGAAGTATCACCAAAGAACATCCTAATGATTGGCCCAACAGGTGTTGGTAAAACTGAAATTGCTCGCCGCCTAGCGAAACTAGCAAACGCGCCTTTCATTAAGGTAGAAGCGACTAAGTTCACCGAAGTTGGCTACGTTGGTAAAGAAGTTGAGACCATCATCCGTGATCTAACGGACGTTGCCATCAAGATGACACACCAACAAGCGATGGAAAAAGTACAATACCGCGCTGAAGAACAAGCTGAAGAACGCATTCTTGATGCCCTTCTACCACCAGCACGTGATGCTTGGGGTCAGAACGAGCAATCAACTGAAGACACCACATCTTCAAACACTCGCCAAATTTTCCGCAAGAAACTGCGTGAAGGTAAGCTTGACGACAAAGAGATCGAAGTTGATGTAGCCGCGCCGCAAATGGGCGTTGAAATCATGTCACCTCCTGGCATGGAAGAGATGACGAACCAGCTGCAAGGCATGTTCCAAAACCTAGCTGGCGACACCAAGAAAAAGCGTAAGATGAAAATCAAAGACGCATTCAAAGCACTGACGGAAGAAGAAGCTTCAAAGCTTGTGAATCAAGAAGAGCTAAAAGAGAATGCGATCTTCAACGCTGAAAACAACGGCATCGTATTCATCGATGAGATCGACAAAATCTGTAAGCGTGGCGACAGCTCCGGCCCAGATGTATCTCGCGAAGGTGTTCAGCGTGACCTACTGCCTCTTATTGAAGGCAGCACAGTATCAACCAAGCACGGAATGGTGAAAACTGACCACATCTTGTTTATCACATCAGGCGCATTCCAAGTGGCTAAGCCATCTGACCTGATCCCTGAACTACAAGGTCGTCTACCAATCCGCGTAGAACTTGAAGCACTATCAGCACATGACTTCAAACGCATCCTGACTGAACCAAAAGCATCGCTAACAGAGCAATACATTGCCCTGATGAAAACAGAAGATGTCAGCATTGAGTTCACTGAAGATGGCATCAACCAGATTGCGGACGCAGCATGGCGCGTAAACGAAACCACTGAGAACATCGGTGCGCGTCGTCTACACACGGTAATGGAACGCCTAATGGATGAGATTTCATTCGAAGCAACAGACAAAGCAGGCAGCAAGCTAGTGATTGATGAAGCTTACGTAACATCGAAACTTGGCGAATTCGTTGAAGACGAAGACCTAAGCCGCTTCATCCTGTAGCACACGAAACTCCAACTTATTGCTCTATCTCAAAGAAATAGCAGCTAATAAGCGAATTCAAGGCCCACTTTCGAGTGGGCTTTTTATTACCCGAAAAATGGGCGTATACTCAAATCACAGTATGAAACGAAGACTTACAAAGAATTAGACCTACGATGAAACAATCTCTACTGATCTGGCTTGATGCCGCACGACCAAAAACTCTGCCTCTCGCACTTGTCTCTATTCTTACAGGAAGTAGTTTAGCGTTCTCCGGTGGTCAGTTTTCTTTATCGATAGCCCTACTGGCATTTTTAACCGCCACCCTATTACAGATTCTGTCGAACCTAGCCAATGACTATGGCGACGCCGTAAAAGGCACAGACAACGAAAATCGTCTGGGGCCAACACGTGCCATGCAATCTGGCGCGGTGACGGCGAAAACCATGAAGCAAGCGATCATCCTCAACATCGTGTTTACCATGGTCGCTGGGCTTATTCTTATTTTTCATGCCTTAACCTCGATTGAAAGTATCTTATCTTTCATTGCGTTAGGCGTATTAGCCATTGTTGCAGCCATCGCTTACACCGTCGGTAATAAACCTTATGGCTATATTGGCCTTGGCGACTTGTCAGTATTTATCTTCTTCGGTTTGTTAGGCGTTTCAGGGACTTACTTCTTGCACACTGGCCATGTAGAACCAAGCCTATTCCTTCCGGCATTGGGCTGTGGCTTGATGGCGGTTGCGGTGCTCAATATCAACAACATGCGTGATATCGAAAACGACAGCGAATGTGGTAAGCGCACCATGGCGGTTCGCCTAGGGCAACGCAAAGCCAAACATTATCATTTTGCTCTGCTTGGCCTCGCCCTTGCGTCTTTCGCTATCTACCTGCTTATTCAAGAAAAACCGGTCTGGATCAGCCTGCCGTTTTTGCTGAGCATTATCATTGTTTACAAACATGGCAAAGCTGTTTGGGAAACCGAAAAGCCAGCGCAAATTGCACCAATGATGCCGGTGATTGTGAAATGCTCACTGGTCACTAACCTATTGTTTGCAGGGGTTGTCGTAGCTCAAACTCTATTGAGTTAAATGAGACTAATCATTGCAAAGGGATCAAGCGCCGATATACTCAAAGTAAGCTCATTGTTCAAAAGGTATACTAATGGAATACAACACTTCAGCACTGTGCGACATATATTTGGATCAAGTTGATGTCGTGGAGCCAATGTTCAGCAACTTCGGTGGACGTGCATCCTTCGCAGGACAGATCACGACATTAAAGTGTTTTGAAGACAACGCTTTGATTCGCTCTGTACTAGAGCAAGATGGTCTGGGACGTGTGTTGTTAATCGATGGTGGCGGCTCACTACGTAAAGCGCTGATCGATGCTGAGATTGCCCTACTTGCCGAAGACAATGAGTGGGAAGGGATTGTGGTTTACGGCTGCGTTCGTGAAGTCGATGAGCTTGAAGATATGAACCTAGGCATCCAAGCCTTGGCTTCTATTCCTGTTGGTGCGAGCCAAGAGGGTGTCGGTGAATTAGACGTTCCCGTGAACTTTGGCAGCGTGACCTTTTTACCAGAAGATTACCTCTACGCAGACAACACCGGCATCATTCTTTCTGCCGAACCTCTAGATGTAGAACTTGATTTAGATGTCGAGGAAGAAGAGGTCGAGTAACTCACTCGGCTTTGAATAAGACAACAAAGCTTATGAATACAAACAAAAACGCCCGCTACTGAGTAGCGGGCGTTTTTTTAAATCTGAAGAGTCGATTACTCTACTTCATCCATTTTACCAAGAAGGTTACGGATGCGATCTTGCCATGCTGAATGCTCTTCCTGCATTTGCTGAGTTTTTTGCTCTAGCTCGTGACGGCTTGCTTTAAGCTCACCAGCTTCTGTTGCTAGTGCTTGTTTCTCTTCTTTAAGCTCTTCCACTTCCATTTGAAGAAGTGCAATTGTATCTACTGCTGTTTGAATTTTTGCTTCTAGCTGCTCTAGTACTTCAAAAGACATTCTGGCCTACCTTTAAGTTATCCGTTTGATGGTGAAGGTTCACTCCACTTATTTCCCCATTCTACTCAGCAGAGCAAGGATAAACACTCAATATATTCGATATTTTGCGCCATTCGATGAAAAAAACAGCGCTTTTTACCGAATATTGACGTGAACGATTACCGCCACAACCGCAAACCGATTATTTCGATGAATAATAACTGTTTTCCACTGCGAATTGATCGAGAGCAATCTCCAAAAAACAAAAAGGCAAACGTTTCCTTTTGGATATGGTAAAATTCGCCGCGAAATTTCTATTCCCCCTTTGAAAATTTTGGAGTCCGCATGAAACGCGATTTAGCAATGTCATTCTCTCGTGTCACAGAAGGTGCAGCACTAGCTGGTTACAAGTGGCTTGGCCGTGGCGATAAAAACGCTGCAGATGGCGCTGCTGTAGAAGTAATGCGTAGCCTATTAAACAAAACCGAAATTAGCGGTGAGATTGTTATCGGCGAAGGTGAAATCGATGATGCACCTATGCTGTACATCGGCGAAAACGTAGGTGTAGGCGGCGACGCTGTCGACATCGCAGTTGACCCAATTGAAGGGACACGCATGACAGCAATGGGCCAATCAAATGCATTGGCTGTATTGGCGGCAGGCGAAAAAGGCAGCTTCCTTAAAGCGCCTGATATGTACATGGAAAAGTTGGTTGTTGGCCCTGGCGCTAAAGGCGTGATTGACCTAGAACTGCCACTAACAGAAAACCTAGAAAACATCGCTAAAGCACTAGGTAAAACACTTGATACTCTAGTCGTAACCACGCTTGCTAAGCCTCGTCATGATCAAATCATCGCCGACATGCAAGCTATGGGCGTTCGTGTATTTGCTGTGCCAGACGGTGATGTTGCGGCTTCTATCTTAACCTGTATGCCAGACAGCGAAGTCGACGTGATGTACTGCATCGGCGGCGCACCTGAAGGTGTGGTTTCGGCTGCGGTAATTCGCGCACTCGACGGCGACATGCACGGTCGTCTTTTACCTCGCCATGAAGTTAAAGGCGACACAGAAGAGAACCGTAAGCACGGTGAACTTGAACTTGAGCGCTGCGCAGAAATGGGCGTAACGGCGGGTATCGTGTTGAAGATGGAAGACATGGCACGCAGCGACAACGTTGTATTCTCAGCAACAGGCATCACTAAGGGTGACTTGCTAGAAGGCATTTCTCGTCAAGGCAATATCGCAACCACAGAAACTCTGCTTATCCGTGGCCGCTGCCGTACGATTCGCCGCATCAAATCTATCCACTACCTAGAGCGTAAAGATCCAGAAGTAGTAGGTCATATCCTGTAAGCCAAAACTCGGTGAAACAGAATATTCGAAGGCTGATACCAAGTATCAGCCTTTTGTTTTATTGGCGCAGCAGAATCTCACCATGGCTGCCGATAGAGTAAAACGCTATCTATCGAGTAAATTACTATCAATATAGTAAATGGTTTGCTTTATAAACACCTTGCCTCATAATAGTAAGGTTCATGAGGTAGGGATAGTATGAAAACAAGCGACAAAATCTTACAGACCATTAAGCGTCAAGGCGCGGTAACCGCGAAACAACTGTCAGAAGAATTTGGCATGACGACAATGGGTGCAAGGCAACATCTGCAAAGCCTGGAAGATGACGGTATTCTTGCGTTTCATGATGTGAAAGTGAAAGTGGGTCGCCCGACTCGCCACTGGTCCCTGACTCAACAAGGCCACAGCCAATTTTCAGACCGACATGGTGAACTCACTATTCAAGTAATTGATGCTGTGGAGAATCTATTTGGTAAAGAAGGGCTGGCTAAGGTTGCTGCCGAACGTGAACAACACACACTCAAGCAGTATCAAACTGCATTGTCTGACTGTAATTCACTCATCAGCAAGCTTAAAAAACTTACCCAGCTTCGTGAAGACGAAGGCTACATGGCTGAGCTTCAAGAGCATGATGATCACTACATCTTGATTGAGAACCACTGCCCTATCTGTAAGGCTGCAACTCGCTGCCCTAGCTTGTGCCAATCTGAGCTCAATGTGTTTACTGAGTTACTAAAAGATGAGTGCCATGTGAGCCGTACAGAACACATCATTGCTGGCGAACGACGCTGTACTTACACCTTAACACCCGCACTTTGATTGTAACGGTAAGCGATTAATAGCGTCTCAATATTGAGAAAATACAAATAGATTAAAATTTGTACAGATTTCTTTCTTAAGCTTAGAGCATATGAAACACGCTTAATGCTAAGGAAGGAATGATGGCGCATCCACAACCCTCTCAAAAACTGCCACCCTTTGATGAACTTGTCCAACTCGCGAAAAGCGATCCGAAAGCATTCAATCAATTCAAACACGAGATGTGCGAACAGATGATCTGTTCGGCTTCAGAAGTAATGCAAGACCGACTTCGCGCACAACAAAGTCACATCGACTTAGTGGTTAGCCGTTGTAAAAACCCACACCACGCCAATGTCGTACTCATGCAAGAGCTGCGCTGTCAGGTCTGTAAGTTCCAAGATGCACTCGAAGGGCGCTGCGGCTTTGAAGAATCTCTGCCTGAAAATGTCGTGCCTTTTAAGCCGAATACCGAACCTAAAATGTACTGAAAGTAGCAAAGCATTAAAAAGAAAAAAGGGAGCGTAATGCTCCCTTCTTATCGATCAATATTTACATGGGTCTTCGCCGTAGTCATTACGGCCTTCTGTGCCTTTCAACAAGCCACACTCAATTAGAATCCACAAACCACACACTAATGCCGCGACGGTTGCCGCCATATGAATTGGCGATACAGGCTCGGTCGTCGTTGCAGCCATTGGCGAAGCCAAACGAACCAAGACTAATGGCACATTCAATAGTAGCCAGTAATTAGACTTATTGCGGTCGTGCCAGCGCTTAGCGGTTACCGCAAGGTCTGGGATCACAAGCATCAATAGGAAGATTGGTAGCAGGATATAAGAGTAAGCAGGGAACAACACAGAGATACCAGAAGCAAAACCGGTAATCGCTATGTAGTAGAAAATATTCCAAATCCAGTAAGTCTTACGACCAATTCTCCCCTTGAAAGAGAGCAGTAATTCTTTCATCGACATCTTAAATACTCAAATTTATACGCCGCTAAAAGTCAGCAGCAATGGTTAGTTTATTACTTTTTGAAAGCAACTTTTATCCATATCACGAATATTCACCGTTAAGCTTCTTACATGACTCGCTTGTTCTTGCAGGATCTGCATTAACGATCGTGACAGTTCTCGCTTTTGCTCTTCCGTTCGTCCCGAAAGTAACTCAAAGCTGATATGAATAAAGTCTACACTATCTTCCTCATCACCGACCAACCAATTATGGCAACGCAGTGAACGAGACTTCACTGACGGCACATCAAACAAGCCACATGTGAGAGCGACTTGGTGGAGATCTTCCAGTAAGCCTTGGATATTTACTCGCTCATCCACTGAATTGGAGTACTCTAGAACTAGATTCGGCATTGTTACTTCCTGTTGTTAACGCAATCGTTTGTCCCTTAATAACAACTAACGATGAAAAATCCGAGAAGTTAGCTATTATTCTGTCTGCCGGATCACTGATATATGCTCAAAATCTACTCTGACCATTGAGTAAGATCCAAGAAAGTCATGACCACAGTCATGATCTGTTGATATTAATCTGTTATATTATTTCGTAATAAAGTTTACTTTTTTACATTCGATTTATTTAAATACTTTGGAGATATTCCTATGCGTCATCCTGTAGTTATGGGTAACTGGAAACTAAACGGCAGCAAAGAAATGGTTGTTGATCTACTAAACGGTCTTAACGCTGAACTTGAAGGCGTAACAGGCGTAGACGTAGCAGTTGCGCCACCAGCACTTTTCGTTGATCTTGCTGAGCGTACGCTTACTGAAGCGGGCAGCGCGATCATCCTAGGTGCTCAAAACTCTGACCTAAACAACAGCGGTGCATTCACTGGCGACATGTCTCCAGCAATGCTTAAAGAGTTCGGCGCATCTCACATCATCATCGGTCACTCTGAGCGTCGTGAATACCACAACGAATCAGATGAGTTCGTAGCTAAGAAATTCGCATTCCTAAAAGAGAACGGCCTAACTCCAGTTCTTTGTATCGGTGAATCTGAAGCACAAAACGAAGCAGGCGAAACTGTTGCAGTATGTGCTCGTCAACTTGACGCTGTTATCAACACTCAAGGTGTTGAAGCTCTTGAAGGCGCTATCATCGCTTACGAACCAATCTGGGCTATCGGTACTGGCAAAGCAGCTACAGCTGAAGATGCACAACGCATCCACGCTCAAATCCGTGCACACATCGCAGAGAAATCTGAAGAAGTTGCTAAGAAAGTTGTTATCCAATACGGCGGTTCTGTTAAGCCAGAAAACGCAGCAGCTTACTTCGCACAACCAGACATCGACGGTGCTCTAGTTGGCGGCGCAGCTCTAGACGCGAAAAGCTTCGCAGCTATCGCTAAAGCAGCAGCTGAAGCAAAAGCTTAATTTAAACCTCACCGTTTAGATTAGATGAAAGGTCAACTTAGGTTGGCCTTTTTTATTGCCTGTCATTCCAAAAACCTCAAACGGCAGGCACAAAAAAACCGCTGAACAATCAGCGGTTTTTAAATGTTTTAAAGCGAACGCTAAGCGTGGCTTAGAACAACTCTTCTGCAACGCGGAACAGCTCAGAACGATCTGGGTTCTGCATGTTCTCGATACAGTCGATGATGTCGTGGTGAACAAGTTCTTCTTTCTCGATACCAACACAACGACCACCGTGACCTTCTTGAAGAAGGTGAACAGCGTAGTTACCCATGCGAGAAGCCAATACACGGTCAAATGCAGTAGGACGACCACCACGTTGGATGTGACCAAGAACCGTTGCACGAGTTTCACGACCTGTTGAAGATTCAATCTCTTTAGCCAGTTCGTTAGCATCCATCATTAGCTCAGTTAGAGCGATGATTGCGTGCTTCTTACCTTTAGCAATACCATCTTGGATGTTGCTGATAAGCTGTTCTTTATCTAGGCCAGTCTCTGGAGTAATGATGTACTCACAACCACCCGCGATTGCTGACATAAGCGTAAGGTCACCACAGTGACGGCCCATGATTTCAACAATAGAAATACGTTGGTGAGAAGAAGACGTGTCACGTAGACGGTCAATTGAATCAATAACAGTGTTAAGCGCTGTTAGGTAACCGATTGTATAGTCAGTACCCGCGATATCGTTATCGATTGTGCCTGGAAGACCGATACATGGGTAACCCATTTCAGTCAGCTTCTTAGCACCCATGTAAGAACCGTCACCACCGATAACAACAAGTGCTTCGATACCGTGCTTCTTAAGGTTCTCAATGCCTTTCTCACGAACAGCAACGTCTTTAAATTCAGGGAAACGTGCAGAACCTAAGAAAGTACCACCACGGTTGATCACGTCAGATACGCTTGAACGGTCAAGCTTTTCGATACGGTCTTCAACAAGGCCTTGGTAGCCATCGTAAATACCGTAAACTTCAATGCCAACTGATAACGCAGTACGAACAACGCCGCGAACTGCTGCGTTCATACCTGGAGCGTCACCACCACTGGTCAAAACACCGATCTTCTTAATCATGCTCACCCTCGATTTTTGGGAATCTATTATTCAATTCTTGTTCTTGCTGATTGTATATCAACAAGATTTTAAATCTATATTTGTGCGTTATGTTACATTTCCTCAACAGGAATAGCACTCAAATCGCGTAAAATTATGTAACATTTCTACTTCTGTAAGAGTATTACAGTTTTACTCAATAACTTTGTTGATTCACATCAGAATCAACATTAATTGTTACTAAGGTGGTTTTTGAATCACCTAACAGTTAATAATTTTTACTCACTTTAGTTCAAAAGCCACCCACTTACCATTTGCCCGCTGATTTTTAGCACGCATTACCACGAGTGGAATTTCTGCTGCTTCTCTGGTCCAAATACGACCGAATACGGGTCTTGGTGAATTAATACATCAGCATCAGGGAACACGGAGATAAGCTTAGCCTCTACTTCGTCAGAAATGCGATGCGCTTCAATAAGTGGGATATTATCTTCCAATTCTAGATGCAGTTGAATGAAGCGAATTGGCCCCGAACGACGCGTTCGTAATT
The DNA here is from genome assembly GCF_015163615.1 of Vibrio sp. OPT18. NCBI lineage: Bacteria > Pseudomonadati > Pseudomonadota > Gammaproteobacteria > Vibrionales > Vibrionaceae > Vibrio > Vibrio sp. OPT18. The sequence goes on along the minus strand of NZ_JADDYK010000088.1, from coordinate 66,710 downwards.
GATGCACACCCAACACGCCTTCCACGCTCAATGATGTCTCTTTAATCTGTTTCAGCTCATCATCTGGCAGCTTATGATCAAGCAGAGACTGAACCGCTTCCATCGCCATTTGATAAGCGCTGTACAGAATGTAGATACCGATACCGACCGCGAATACTGAGTCCGCCTGACCAATCCCAAACCAGCTCAATGCCAGTGCCAGCATAATCGCAGCGTTCATATAAAGGTCTGATTGATAGTGCAGAGAGTCGGCCGCAATAGCTTGGCTGCCCGTTTTGTTAACCACATGCTTTTGGAATCGAACCAAACCGAAGGTCATCACCATCGCAAATAAGCTGACGTAGATACCAATTTCTGGAGAGTTCAGTTCATGAGGTCGGAAGAAGCGCTCAATACCATTGAGAATAAGGAAACATGCTGAGCCTGAAATAAACATCGCCTGCGCTAATGCAGCAAGTGATTCAGCCTTACCATGACCAAAGGTGTGCTCTTTGTCGGCAGGCTGCAGAGAATAACGAACCACGATAAGGTTAACGACAGAGGCCGCGATATCCAGCATTGAATCCACCACGGAAGCCAACAGACTCACAGAACCTGTCACCCACCACGCTGCGACTTTCACTATCAATAAAATAGTGGCGATGGTGGTGGCTGCCCAAGCGGCGAGCGTAACTAAACGTGCGTATTCTTGTTTCATAACTTGGCTATAAAGTGACTGATAGCACAAAGTATAACCTGCAAACAACCAATTGAATATGACAGCCATGATGTAAAACATTCATTTTTAAGGATCAAAAAAAGCGGCACTCGGCCGCTTCTTTCTAAACACTTTCATTCAACGCTGATTTCTCAAGCAATGAATTACTTGTCTTTGTTCATGCGTTTTTCCATTTTGTCAGCACACTTAGTCATGCGCTCTTGTTGGATTTCTTTCAGTTGAGTCTTTTGCTCTGCCGTTAGTACGCTCATCATTTCGTGTTGCTTCTTAAGCATTGCTACGCGACGCTCAGTTTGCTTCTCAACCATTTGGCTTGCTAGGTCGTTTGCTGCTGCTTCATCGAAGTTGTCTGCAAGTACTAATGCTTGAACTTTCTCTTGGTGCGCTTTCATTTTCGCCATTTTATCGGCTTTATTGCCAGCGTGTTTTTCTTTCATCTCTGCACGATTCGCTTCGCGCATCTCTTTCAATTCTGTTTTTTGTGCATCAGTCAGGTCTAGTTGACGCATCACTTTCTTATCGAAGCCACCACATTTACCGTGCATGCCTTTGTGGTCGCCTTTATCGCCGCCGCCATATGCGAACGCGCTTGCTGTACCTAACATTAGTGGAAGTGCCGCAGCTGCTAGTACAAGTTTCTTAGTCATTTTCATAATTGTTGCCTCAATTCGGTATAATAAGTCATGTGTTGCGTCTGTTTCTCAGCGCTTAGATATAGATTAGTCTTTCCCTCGTAAAGTGACGTTTAGAAAGCGTAAAGAATCGTAAAGAGTGAAAGTTGACGAATAATTAGCAGTATTATGAGGGCATGTTGATCTTTCGAGCTGATTTTTGCAGCGAGTTGCCTGGGTATTTCTACAAGACAGAGGCTTTGATGTGTAGCTAGCCTACATGAGAAGCCGATAACGCAGTAGAAATGACCAGCAAATGCTGCCCGAAGGGTTCGGCTAAAAGCGTTTTACTCTTTGTTGAGGGGAATTTGCTTAGAATGACTAGGCTACTTCCCCCTCGCCGCGATTAAAACGCTTTTATCTCGAACAAAATTTAACCGCGAAAGGCCAACATGCCCTAAAGTGTAAATAACCAATTAAGGCTTCCCAATGGCGAACATTCTTCTTATTGATGACGACACCGAGTTAACCAGCTTACTCAAAGACATTCTGAGCTTTGAGGGCTTCACTGTTTCCGAAGCCAATGATGGCTATGCAGGACTTGAAGCTATCAATGATGAGATTGACCTGATTCTTTTAGATGTGATGATGCCGCGTCTTAATGGCATGGAAACACTAAAGAAACTGAGAGAAAATTGGGAAACACCAGTGCTGATGCTGACCGCAAAAGGCGAAGAGATCGACCGTGTGATTGGTCTTGAGCTCGGCGCGGACGATTACCTACCTAAGCCTTTCAGTGACCGAGAGTTGTTAGCGCGTATTCGAGCTATCTTGCGTCGAACTCAAACCACCACCGCAGCTAAAGCGGCCAGTGATAGAGTTCAATACCAAGACATCGAAGTTTTCCCTGGCAAACAAGAAGCCTACTGCAATGGTGAGCTCATCGACCTCACAACCACCGAGTTCGCACTATTGAGTCACCTTATCCAAAACCCAGGGCAAGTGATCACCAAAGAAGCATTGAGCCTAGATGTGTTAGGTAAAAGGCTCGCAGCGTTTGACCGCGCGATAGACATGCACATCTCTAATCTACGTAAGAAGATTCCTGAGCGCACTGACGGTAAATCACGCATCAAAACCTTACGAGGCCGTGGCTACTTATTGGTAGAGGAAGATTAATGCGTATACCTAAAATCACCAGCTTATATGGACGTATCTTTGCTATCTTTTGGTTCACCATGTTACTGGTGCTTTTGTCGGTGCTGTCACTTCCCCATTTAGACCCTCGAGTCGCGCGAGATGTGCCCGCAGATCACCTCGATAAACTCGAGCGTATCGCTAAAATCACAGAGAAACGCTACGCCAAAGAACCAAATCTGGGCAAAATTGTCTTCCAACTTGAGGCGCCACGCAGCCGCAAGGATTCTCGAGCTCGCATCTACCTGACCGACCTTGAGGGCGCAGTCCTTACCTCGAAAAGGCATTCAGACTACAAACTTAAAGCGATTCGCAACTTTGTTACCTCGATAGATAACCCTGAAGTGCCGAAACAGAAGCTGTACGGACACTACATGGTGGCAGGTCCAGTACCGATCAAACTCGCGGGTGAAGAGTTGTTGATGTACGCCGGAATAAAGTGGACTCAACCACCGCCATTCTTGTTACGCCTGTTTGATAGACCTCTGCAGTTACTGCTGGCGGTTATGCTGGCGAGTACCCCGCTATTGCTTTGGCTAGCTTGGGCACTGAGCCAACCCGCACGCAGGCTAGAACGCGCGGCACAACGCGTGGCGAAAGGTCAATTCGAGGTCGATCCAACACTCGAAAAAGGTACTTCAGAGTTCAGACAAGCCGGTGAAAGCTTTAACCAGATGGTAGAAGCCGTGAACCAGATGATTTCGGGGCAACAACGCCTGCTCTCTGATATCTCACACGAGCTCCGCTCACCACTGACACGCCTTCGCATGGCCAATGCACTGGCGATTCGTAAA
>NZ_JADDYK010000088.1:44426-63311 GCF_015163615.1 Vibrio sp. OPT18 | reverse complement strand
GTTTGGAACAGATGATCAGTGAGCTGCTGACGCTATCTCGTATGCAGGTCGACAGCCATATCACTCGTGAGGTTCAGCCTATCTCGAGCCTATGGGAAGAGATCTTAAAAGACGCAGAGTTTGAAGCCGAACAGATGGGCAAACAACTGACGTTCTCGGAGATCCCAGAACGCTCTATTTCGGGCAACCCTAAGCTGTTGATGAGCGCGTTAGACAACATTACACGCAATGCGATCTACTACGGTAAAGACCAAGTCGATGTACAGTTCCATGTTGTACAAGATCAGCTGACGATTTGTGTGAACGATAATGGCGATGGTGTACCTGATGATGAATTGGATTCTATCTTCAGACCTTTCTATCGCGTTTCCACTGCCCGTGATCGTAATACCGGCGGCACAGGTCTTGGATTAACCATTACTGAAAGTGCGATTCGCCAACACAGCGGAACCATCACGGCGACCCGCAGCCAGCTCGGTGGATTACAACTCGAAATCACCCTGCCTATCTTACCTGTGTAATACCCCCACAAAGATCGCAGTTGATAATGATTGTTATTATCATTATGGTAAATCCTCTAATTAAGGAGGATTTACCATGTCGCACACTTTCCCTGCTTTACCCTACGCTTACGATGCCCTAGAACCTTACATTGATGCTAAAACGATGGAAGTGCATTACAGCAAGCACCATAGAACCTACTACGATAAGTTTGTTGCGGCGGTTTCTGGCAGCGAGCTAGAACAGCAATCTCTGACCGAGATCTTCGCTAACATTTCTCAGCACAGCCCGGCCGTGCGTAACAATGGCGGCGGCTACTACAATCACATCTTGTATTGGAACTGCATGTCGCAAGACGGCGGTGGCGAACCCACGGGCGAGCTTGGTGAGGCTATCAAGAATTCCTTCGGAGATTTCGAGACCTTCCAAGATCAGTTCGCTCAAGCGGCGATCAATACCTTTGGCTCTGGCTTTGCTTGGCTAGTGGTAGAGCAAGGACAACTGAAAATCGTCTCAACCTCGAACCAAGACAACCCGTGGATGGATACCGTAGCCAGTGATGGCGAACCGATTCTTGCGCTCGACGTTTGGGAGCACGCCTACTACATCAGCTACCAAAACCGTCGCCCTGACTACATCAATGCATGGTGGAACGTGGTGAATTGGAATGCCGTATCTGAAAACTACGCGCAAGCACTAGCGAACCAAGCTTAAGCGAATGGTGACGGTGGCGAACTGTACTCACTCAGCTTGCCACCGTATACTCGGGCTATCTTTGATTATTCTTGTGAACCAACATGTTTGATATCGCTCTATACGAACCAGAAATTGCACCCAATACGGGTAACATCATCCGCCTATGTGCTAACTGCGGCGCAAACCTGCATCTTATCGAACCGCTTGGCTTTGATTTTGAAGAGAAGAAGGTTCGTCGTGCTGGCTTGGATTACCACGACCTTGCACGAGTAAAGCGTCACAAGAACCTAGAAGCCTTCCTTGAGTATCTAGAGAATGAACGCGAGGGTGATTTCCGCATCTTTGCTTGCACCACTAAAACGACAGGCCACCACGTTGATGCGAAATTCCAACAAGGTGATGTGTTGATGTTTGGCCCAGAAACACGCGGTCTGCCTGCAGAGTTCATCGAAAGCATGCCAATGGAACAACGCATTCGTATTCCAATGATGCCAGACGCACGCAGCCTGAACCTGTCTAACGCAGTGGCAATCATTGCTTTTGAAGCATGGCGACAAATGGGTTTTGAAGGCGCGGTATAACCGAACACTCAAGCTTATCTGTTATCTGTTATCTGTTATCAACAGTAAAAAGTAAGTAACAGCAGACGACAGACAATAAAAAAGGCTCTTACCATTATCACTTTCTTGCGAAGGATAAAGGTAAGAGCCTTTTCTGTTTTTCCTCTGTATAAAGAGAGAAAAATTAATTAGTTTAAGCGGTTACGATCGTTGTCGTCGTCTTTCTTCTCAAACTCACCTTCAAAGGTGTTGCCGTCTTTTGATTGGTCAGATGGATCGCGATTGAATGGGTCTTGTCCAAATGGGCTCTGGCCAAAACCAGCTTGTCCACCCGCATGGAAACCGCCAGACATATTGGTCACCACCATTTTTTCCATCATTTTCTTGGCAATCATCGCTCTTGGTGCTGGCAGCAGTACCAACATACCGAGTGCGTCCGTCATAAAGCCCGGAGTCAGCAGCAATACACCGGCAACCGCAAGCATCACGCCTTCAAGAATCTGTTGCGCTGGCATTTCGCCTTGTTGCAAGCGACCTTGCACAGACATAAGTGTCTGAATGCCTTGGCTACGAACCAACGATGCACCCACAAATGCAGTGATCAAAACCAACGCAATAGTTGGCCACAATCCTAAGAAGCCACCAACTTGAATAAATAGCCCAATCTCAATGATGGGTACGAAGATAAATAGTAATAATAAGATAGGAAACACACGCCCTCCTTTGTTACTTGCAGTTTACGCTGAAAGCCCTAACAATCTCAAATTTATCCTGTAAATAAGCGTGTTTATTGACCAAGAATAACTTTGCAAAATATTGACTAAACAAAACCGAAAAAGGTGATCCACTTAATATTTTTATGCGCTAAGTACAGTATCATGTGCCACATAAGTCAGGACGGATTTATCAGCCCAATATTCTAGCGAACGGAGTATTTGCACACAGAATAGGCTAATAACTAACTATATAATCAGAATAATTCTCTAAGGATCCTGTTATGGCTACTCAATCAGAAGCTCAAGTTGAAGCTCCTCAAGCTACTCGTCTCGAAGAAGATCTATTAGGTCAACGTCATGTTCCGGCTGATGCTTACTACGGCATCCACACTCTACGCGCAGTTGAAAACTTCAACATCTCAAATGTAACGATCTCAGATGTACCTGAATTCGTTCGCGGTATGGTGATGACTAAGAAAGCGGCGGCTTTAGCAAACAAAGAGTTAGGTGTAATTCCAAGTGAAGTGGCTAAATACATCATCCAAGCTTGTGACCTAATTCTAGACACGGGTAAGTGCATGGATCAGTTCCCATCGGACGTTTTCCAAGGTGGTGCTGGTACTTCTGTAAACATGAACGCAAACGAAGTTGTTGCGAACATGGCTCTTGAACTTATGGGCAAAGAAAAAGGCCAATACGAGTTCATCAACCCGAATGACCACGTAAACCGCAGCCAATCTACAAACTGTGCTTACCCAACTGGCTTCCGTATCTCTGTTTACAACAGCGTTCGTAAACTGATTGATGCGATCGAATACCTAAAAGGTGCATTCGAGCTTAAGAGCCAAGAATTCAACACGATTTTGAAGATGGGTCGTACTCAGCTTCAAGACGCAGTTCCAATGACGGTTGGCCAAGAGTTCCACGCTTGGGCTGTAACCATCAATGAAGAAATCAAAAACCTAGAATACACTTCAAAACTACTGCTTGAAGTAAACCTAGGCGCAACGGCTATCGGTACAGGTCTGAACGCAGCACCGGGTTACCAAGGCCTAGCAGTGAAACACCTAGCAGAAGTAACTGGCCTAGAGTGTGTAGCGGCTGAAGATTTAATCGAAGCAACATCTGACTGTGGCGCATACGTAATGACGCACGGCGCACTTAAGCGTCTAGCTGTGAAACTGTCTAAAATTTGTAACGATTTGCGTCTGCTTTCTTCTGGCCCTCGTACTGGTCTGAACGAGCTAAACCTACCTGAACTGCAAGCCGGTTCTTCAATCATGCCTGCTAAAGTAAACCCAGTTGTGCCAGAAGTAGTAAACCAAGTTTGCTTTAAAGTTCTAGGTAACGACAACACGGTTTCTTTCGCTGCGGAAGGTGGTCAACTGCAACTGAACGTAATGGAACCCGTTATTGCACAAAGCATGTTTGAGTCTCTAGACATCCTAACAAACGCTTGTGTGAACCTACGCGACAAGTGTGTAGACGGCATTACGGTGAACAAAGAAGTATGTGAATCACACGTATTTAACTCTATCGGTATCGTCACTTACCTAAACCCATACATTGGCCACCACGAGGGTGACATTGTTGGTAAGATCTGTGCTGAGACAGGTAAGAGCGTTCGTGATGTGGTTCTAGAGCGCGGTTTATTAACCGAAGAAGAACTTGATGACATTTTCTCTGTTGAAAATTTGATGCATCCTCAGTATAAAGCGAAGCGCTACGAATAAAGTTAGCGAGAAAGGGCTCCAAACGGAGCCCTTTTTTAGGCTCCAATACGGTTAACCATGATTATTTTGTGGATTTCCATTGGTTGCGCTTTTGCCAAATTGAATCTAAACCATAGAACTATTATGTGAACATTCCAGCGGCGAATGTTCACATAATAAAATCTAAATGAGGTGTTACTTATGATTGCAGTAGAACTGTTTGTCGTCCTGCTCTTTATCTTTTTGGGGGCCAGAATTGGCGGTATCGGTATTGGTTTTGCCGGTGGTGCTGGTGTTATTGCCCTTTCACTTATTCTTGGCGTTCCAACAAGCCAATCTTTCATCCCGATCGACGTAATCTTGATCATCATGTCAGTTATCACCGCAATTGCTGCAATGCAAGTTGCTGGCGGTATGGACTGGTTGGTACAAATTGCCGAAAACTTTTTGCGTAAACACCCTGAACGCATCACCTTTTACGCGCCGATTGTAACCTTTGTAATGACATTAATGGCGGGTACTGGTCACACAGCATTCTCTACGCTTCCTGTTATTGCAGAAGTAGCGAAAGGCCAAGGCGTTCGTCCTTCTCGTCCACTGTCTATCGCAGTTGTCGCTTCTCAAATTGCTATCACAGCTTCGCCAATCTCGGCTGCAGTTGTGGCTTTCGCAGCAATGTTGGCACCATTTGGTGTTGATTACCTAACGCTATTGATGGTTTGTATCCCAACAACCTTCATCGCTTGTATGGTTGGTGCAGTTGTTGCTAACTACATGGGTAGCGAACTGAAAGACGATCCTGTTTACCAAGAGCGTTTAGAGAAAGGTCTAATCAAACTGGCGACAGAAGAGAAACGCGAAATTCTGCCAACGGCGAAGAAAGCAACGTACATCTTCCTAGCAGCGATTGGTTTCGTGGTTTGTTACGCAGCGGCTATTTCTAGCTCTGTTGGCCTAATTGAAAACCCAGCACTAGGTCGTAACGAAGCAATCATGTCTGTGATGCTAGCAGCAGCAGCGGCTATCGTGATGTTCACTAAGATTGACGCAGCTAAGATTTCTTCAGCACCAACATTCCGCTCTGGTATGACGGCGTGTGTATGTGTACTTGGTGTAGCTTGGTTAGGTTCAACGTTTGTAAACGCACACGTTGCTGAAATCAAAGACGTTGCTGGTGCTCTACTTGCTGACTACCCTTGGATGCTGGCTCTTGTTCTGTTCTTCGCTTCTATGCTGCTTTACTCTCAAGGTGCAACAACGGTTGCACTGATGCCTGCAGCACTAGCGATTGGCGTAGCACCACTAACAGCCGTTGCTTCTTTTGCTGCGGTAAGTGCGCTGTTCGTACTTCCAACTTACCCTACGCTACTAGCAGCGGTTGAGATGGATGACACAGGCTCAACGCGTATCGGTAACTACGTATTCAACCACCCATTCTTCATTCCAGGTGTGGTAACAATCAGTACTGCGGTAGCACTAGGCTTCGCATTCGGCGGTCTGTTTATCTAACATTCGCTGGTGATTGAACATTAAAAAGGAAGCTTCGGCTTCCTTTTTTGTTTTCTACTCAATGTGTTATTTGATACGCATCAAATAACCATTATAAACTTTAAAAAACGCCTAAAAATAAAGTTTGAATAAAATTCCAAGATTATTCAGACCGTTCATAAACAACACCTACCAAATCAATCTCCTCCCACTTCCAGTTAATCCACAACGAATATTAATCCAAGCTAACTAACCAAAAAACCTAGACGATCTTCTGCCATTTTTCAGCCCGTTCATTAGCCATTATTTTTGTGAACAGCACCAAACTTAAATACCAAAGTAAGGAATAAAATAACCGCAGCTAAATTAAATCTAACTTCATTTGGATTAGTAAATATAAAAACAAACTTAATTTAAAGTCAGCAACTTTATATCGTTGAGTGCTTTATAAGTGTCTGTGTATTTACAATCTATAAATCATTAGTCGCTAATTCACATCACTTCTATTTAAGATGATGTAAGGAGATAGCCATGACAGCTCAAACGATACCAAGCGAGAAAAAAAAGGGCGGCTTCTTTGCCAACTTTAAATTCCCTTCTGCCTACACCATTCTATTTATTCTGATTGCGTTCGTCGCACTGCTTACCTGGATTGTTCCAGCAGGCCAATACGACCGTGCAATGAATGAAGAGCTAGGCCGAGAAGTACCCGTAACCGGAACCTATCAAGCGGTAGAAGGTAACCCTCAAGGCGTGATTGATGTACTGCTAGCGCCTATTGACGGCTTCTACGACCACAATAGCTATGAAGCGGCGGCTATCGACGTTTCGCTGTTCATCTTAATCATCGGTGGCTTCTTAGGGCTAGTAACCAAAACGGGTGCCATTGATGCCGGTATCGAGCGCGTCACCGCCCGCTTAGAAGGACGAGAAGAGTTAATGATACCAATACTGATGGCGCTGTTTGCCGCAGGTGGTACCGTCTACGGCATGGCGGAAGAATCACTGCCCTTCTATACATTGCTAGTGCCGGTAATGATGGCAGCTCGCTTTGACCCTCTTGTTGCCGCTGCGACCGTACTGCTTGGTGCAGGTATTGGGGTGCTGGGTTCGACGATTAACCCATTCGCAACCGTGATCGCTGCCAATGCTTCTGGTATTCCATTTACAGACGGTATCGTGTTGCGTATTGCGATGTTGATTATTGGTTGGGGGATTTGTGTTGCCTACGTAATGCGCTACGCAAGAATGGTTCAAGCCGACCCAACAACATCAATTGTCTACGACAAATACGAAGAGAACAAAGCGCACTTCTTAGGTAATGCGAGCGGCGAGAAACTTGAATTCACCGCGACTCGCAAACTGATTCTGACCATTTTTGGTGGCTCGTTCGCTGTGATGATTTACGGTGTATCCGTTGCAGGGTGGTGGATGGCTGAGATCTCAGCGATGTTCCTAGCAGCAACCATCATCGTTGGTATTGTGGCTCGCATGAGCGAAGAAGAGTTTACCACCAGCTTCATTGATGGTGCCCGCGACCTACTTGGCGTTGCGCTCATCATAGGTATTGCACGTGGTATTGTGGTGGTGATGGACCGCGGTATGATCACCGATACCATTCTCTTCTCTGCAGAACAGATGGTAACGGGGCTTTCTTCAGTTATCTTCATTAACGTGATGTTCTTCTTAGAGATTCTACTGTCATTCTTAGTGCCATCGACCTCTGGCTTAGCGGTACTTACTATGCCAATCATGGCACCACTGGCTGATTTTGCTGGCGTAGGTCGTGACTTGGTTATCACCGCGTACCAATCAGCATCTGGCTTGGTGAACCTAATTACGCCAACCTCTGCGGTTGTGATGGGTGGCTTGGCGATTGCTCGCGTCCCTTATGTACGCTGGGTTAAATGGGTGATGCCACTAGTCGGTATCTTGATGGTGTTCTGCATTGTTGTACTGAGCATTGGTGCGCTTATCTAACTACCAGCACTTACTCCTTTCTCATCCAAAGCCGCTTCTCACAGCGGCTTTTTTATTGCAGCCTCTCCCAATGAACCCTCTGCTACTGAAACAGCTCCTCAAAGCCATACACGCGATATTCAAGGTATCTTCTGTTCGTAGTAAAGCTCAGCCAAACCCAAAGCACTCGCAATAGAAGAATCAACCCTACTTTTAAATATCCAATTTTCTTGATGAAATAACACTCTATTTTCAACCGTGATGTTTAAACAAATAGTTAGTCACTTATTAGCGTTAATTATATTTAAAGTAATTTATAGCCTAATAAATAGACGAGGTTTAATGCCCTTTTTTATCAAAAAACACACTTAAACAGCCGATTTTAAAATGTGATCACAACAGCTTTATTCGCATTTACTTTGTTAATAAATAATTAATTCCACATCCAAAATTAAATATCTAAATAAAAACACTGCATACTTCCAAGCTAAGTACACTCTTATCAATAAAACTATTCTGCATATAATCCCTCGTAAATTAGATTCTAGTAAGTTTCGTCAAAAAAGCGTGCATAAAGTTCCCTAACCGCTAACTATTTAGAATGTATTAGTCATGACTGAAAGTGCATAAAGTTTGTTAAAACCCTTAATTTTAAAGGGCTGCGGGATAAAAAACGATTTGTGATAGATCTCTAAGAATACCTGACTAGCAGGCGTAATATTAATTCCAGACAAGAGATATGAATAAAATAATTCATTCTTCTCAACTGAAAATAAATAATTACTCTTAGCGATAAAAGTAATTCAAATATATAAGAGAGAGACGATCATGAGTAAGTTCTATGTAGGTTCTGAAATAGGTCAATTACGCCGCGTTCTAGTTCACCGTCCAAGACGCGCACTGACTCACCTAACACCCTCTAACTGTCACGATTTACTATTTGATGACGTACTGGCTGTTGAGCGTGCAGGTAAAGAGCATGACGCATTTACTCAAACGCTACGTGATCAAGGTGTTGAAGTTCTTCTTCTTACTGACCTACTAGCAGACACGCTAGCAGTGTCAGAAGCGAAAGATTGGCTTTTGAATCATCAAGTTTCTGATTACCGCTTAGGCAAAACTTTTGCTAACGACGTGCGTTGCTACTTGGGCGACTTACCAAACCTAGAGCTAGCAAAAATCCTAACGGGCGGTCTGTCTTACGCTGAGATGCCAATGAAATCATCTTCAATGATGCAAGGCATGCACGCACCAACCGACTTCATTATCGAACCGCTACCAAACCACCTATTTACTCGTGACACATCTTGCTGGGTATACGGTGGTGTATCCATCAACCCGATGGCAAAACCTGCTCGTCAACGTGAAACCAACCACGTTCGCGCTATTTACCGCTGGCACCCGACATTCGCTGGCCAAGACTTCATTAAATACTTCGGCGATGAAGAAAACATCAGCTACGACAACTCAACCATTGAAGGCGGTGACGTTCTTGTAATCGGTCGTGGCACGGTTCTTATCGGTATGTCTGAGCGTACAACAGCACAAGGTGTTGAGCACTTAGCATCTAGCCTATTCAAACACGGTCAAGCGAAACAAGTTATCGCAATGCAGCTACCAAAACACCGCTCTTGCATGCACCTAGACACCGTGATGACGCACATGAACGAAGATACGTTCTCTGTTTACCCTGAAGTGGTGAGTAAAGACGTGCAGTGCTGGAACCTAACTGGCGATGAGTCTGGCGCAGTGAAAGTGAAAGAAGAGGGCTACTTCGTAACAGCTATCGAAAAAGCACTTGGCGTAGACAAGCTAAACCTAATCACAACCGGTGGTGACAACTTCCATGCAGAGCGTGAGCAGTGGAACGATGCAAACAATGTTCTAACGGTTAAACCTGGCGTTGTGATTGGCTACGAAGGCAACACCTACACCAATGAAAAATACGACAAAGCAGGCATCACTGTTCTTCCTATCCCTGGTGATGAACTTGGCCGCGGTCGCGGTGGCGCACGCTGCATGAGCTGCCCAATTGAGCGTGATGGTATCTAATCACTAAGACGAAAACGGCCAAGTTGAACGATCTTAAATAATCTCAGCTTGGCCAAAATGAGAGAACACAATTATGACTAAGCAAACTGTTGTTGTTGCACTCGGCGGTAACGCCCTACTTCGTCGCGGTGAGCCGTTAGAAGCCGATGTTCAACGCCGTAATATTGAAACAGCGGTTAAAACCATCTCTGAAATCGCGAAAGTGTACAACGTGGTTCTAGTACACGGTAATGGCCCACAAGTTGGTTTACTGGCTCTGCAGGGTTTGGAATACAAAAAAGTAAATCCATACCCGCTAGATGTGTTGGGCAGTGAGACTCAAGGCATGATCGGCTACATGCTGATGCAAGAGTTCAAGAACTATCTGCCTAACCGCAACATCTCGTGCATGTTGACGCAAATGACGGTTGATCCAAACGATCCTGCATTCGCAGATCCAACCAAGCCGATTGGCCCGATCTACGAAGAAGCAGAAGCGCGTGAGTTGGCGGAGAAATTCCACTGGATCGTCAAACCAGACGGCCAACACTTCCGTCGCGTTGTGCCAAGCCCACGCCCTACTGGCATTGTTGAACACGAAGCGATCACCCAACTTATCGATGCAGGCCACCTCGTAATTTGTACTGGCGGCGGTGGCATCCCAGTGAAAAAAGAGAACGGCAAATTAGTCGGTGTTGAAGCGGTTATCGACAAAGACATGTCAGCGGCTTTCTTGGCGAAACAACTGGATGCGGATGCGCTGCTTATTCTGACCGACGCGGACGCTGTTTATCTTGATTGGGGCAAACCGACTCAACACGCACTACGCAGCACCACACCAAGTGAACTGGCGCAATTCGAATTTGATGCAGGCTCAATGGGGCCAAAAATTGAAGCGTCGTGCGAATTCATTCAGCAAGGCGGCAAGGTTGTAGGTATCGGCGCACTCGAAGATGGTTTGCAAATCCTGCAAGGCCAAGCGGGCACCAATATCACCAGAGGTTAACGCACTAACAAGCTTTATAAGCTTAAACCTTGAGAGCTTTTAAACCGGGTAAAACACAGAATTAAACGAAACAAACAGAACCGAACAAATTTAACTTAAAAATTGAATCGCGCTTTCTTGAATTTTCTTTCCCTGTAACAAGAAAGCGCCTAAATCTAAGAAGGAATACATCATGGCTTTTAACCTACGCAATCGTAACTTCCTAAAACTACTAGATTTCACTCCACGCGAAATTCAACACTTGTTAGATCTTTCTATGGAGCTAAAAAAAGCGAAGTACAACGGTTACGAACAGCCAACACTGACTGGCAAAAACATTGCGCTTATCTTTGAGAAAACCTCCACTCGTACTCGCTGCGCATTTGAAGTTGCCGCATTCGACCAAGGCGCTCGAGTGTCTTACTTAGGCCCATCTGGCTCTCAAATTGGCCACAAAGAATCAATGAAAGATACCGCTCGCGTTCTAGGCCGTATGTACGATGGCATTGAATACCGCGGCTTCGGTCAAGAAATCGTTGAAGAGCTCGGCGCTTACGCTGGAGTTCCAGTATGGAATGGTCTGACTGACGAATTCCACCCAACACAAATCCTAGCTGACTTCCTAACCATGACGGAATACGGCCGTGGTAAACAACTGCATGAAATCAGCTTTGCTTACCTAGGTGATGCTCGCAACAACATGGGTAACTCTCTAATGGTTGGCGCTGCGAAAATGGGTATGGACATTCGCCTTGTTGCTCCAAAACAGTTCTGGCCACAAGAAGAGCTACTGGCTCAATGTCGTGAAATCGCAGAACACACTGGCGGCAAAATCACGCTAACAGAAGATGTTCAAGAAGGCGTGCAAGGTTGTGACTTCCTATACACCGACGTTTGGGTATCTATGGGCGAAGCAAAAGAAGCATGGGCTGAGCGTATCAACCTAATGATGCCTTACCAAGTGAACATGGAAATGATCAAAGCAACAGGCAACCCACATGTGAAATTCATGCACTGCCTACCGGCTTTCCACGGCGAAGATACAACAGTCGGCAAACAACTTGCTGCTGAATATCCGCAGCTTAAAGATGGCGTAGAAGTAACGGATGAAGTGGTCGAGTCTGAATACTCAATCGTGTTCGATGAAGCAGAAAACCGCATGCACACCATCAAAGCAGTAATGGTTGCGACACTAGGCAGCTAATAAATTAAAAAATTACGAAGTTAAGAAATTAAGAAGTTAAGAAGTTAAGAAGTTAAGCACGCACTTGTTCGCAATAAATTGACAAGCTAAGTGCAATAACAGGGAAATGCGGGTGGCGTTCTTGGGATTTTGACCTTGGATAAAACCCGCATTTTTTTTCACGTACTAGAAAAGATTATTACCTGAGAAAGCCTGAGATTCTCAGTTCCAACAAAGGCTTAAATAGAAGCTAGAAATGGATACTATTTCGCATAAAAATCCATTAAATGAATACTTTACAGAAAGTATTGCATGGCCTTTTTATCTAAGTATAATCCTCCGCAATTTGTCTAAAGAGAGCAAAAAATGAACCGCAATTCTGTCGCACATAATTGTCAAACTACACGCCAAAGAGTGGCGTTGGTGTCATTTTTATTTTGCTCTATTGATCGTTTCGAAGCCTCCTATTTTTAGGGGGCTTTTTTTTGTCCGCAATTTGACTGTATGCATAGAAAAAGGAAGACCCGTTATGGCGCATTCGTTATTTAACAAGCACATCATCTCCATTCCAGAACTCTCTCGTGATGAACTGGAGCTTATCGTCGATACTGCCGCAAGACTCAAAGCAGAGCCAAATCCAGAGCTGCTGAAAAATAAGGTGGTGGCGAGCTGCTTCTTTGAGCCGTCAACTCGAACTCGCCTTTCATTTGAAACCGCAGTTCAACGCCTAGGTGGCACGGTCATCGGTTTTGATAATGGCGGTAACACATCGCTGGCGAAAAAAGGCGAAACACTTGCCGATTCGGTGCAGGTTATCTCGTCTTACGTTGACGCCTTTGTGATGCGTCACCCACAAGAAGGCGCAGCACGTTTAGCCTCTGAGTTCTCTAACGGTGTGCCAATTGTGAATGGTGGCGACGGTGCCAATCAGCACCCAACGCAAACCTTGTTGGATCTGTTCTCGATTTACGAAACGCAAGGCACGCTCGACAACCTCAATGTGGCATTCGTTGGCGACCTAAAATATGGCCGCACCGTGCACTCATTGACGCAAGCACTATCAAAATTCAACAACGTGCGTTTCTTCTTTATCGCGCCAGAAGTGTTAGCGATGCCGGATTACATCTGTGAAGAACTGGAAGAGATGGGCATCCAATACAGCACTCATAGCAGCATTGAAGAAGTGGTGCCAGAGCTTGATGTTCTGTACATGACTCGCGTACAGAAAGAGCGTTTTGATGCGTCAGAATACGCGCACATGAAATCGGCTTACATTCTAACGGCCGATACCCTGAAAGACGCTCGCCAAAACATGAAGGTGCTTCACCCACTACCACGTGTCGACGAAATCACAACCGACGTAGATAAAACGCCACACGCTTACTACTTCGAGCAAGCTGAAAACGGTGTGTATGCTCGCGAAGCCCTATTAGCCCTAGTTCTAAACGACACTTTATAAGCAGGAGAAACAGTCATGGTTAAACAAACTCAGCTACAAGTAGAAGCCATTCGTAACGGCAGCGTCATTGACCACATCCCTGCTCACCTTGGGATCAAAATCCTCAAGTTGTTTAAATTGCACAAGACCGAGCAGCGCATCACCATGGGATTAAATCTGCCATCGTCAGCGCTTGGCCATAAAGATTTGATCAAGATTGAGAACATCTTTCTGACTAAGGAACAAGCCAACCAATTGGCTCTGTACGCCCCGCAAGCGACGGTCAATCAGATTGAAGAGTACAAGGTGGTGAACAAGCTAACATTAGTGCTGCCAGACCAAATCAACAGTGTCTACTCTTGCCCAAATAGCAACTGTATTTCACACGGTGAGCCAGTCGAAAGCAGCTTTAAAGTGCAGCTAAAACAGGAAAACGTGCAGCTAAAATGTCACTACTGTGAAAAAGTATTCTCTCGCGAGATCATGAGTGAAATTCGCTAACCCTTAGCGCCATTATCACGGTCTCCAAAGCACCCTAATACCGATGGATATTTATGCCAAACTTGGAATAAATATCCATTTAACAAAAGAATAAAACTCCAAAATAAAAGCAATTAACTAGAATTTTATTTGGTGATCCCCTTCAAAAAGATAACTATCCTTTAGTGGTAGACTCAATGGATAGACGATCATATATCACGCATACCTTCCCTCTTTATTTCGGGATTCATCGGTAAGCCCTATTTAACAATCGTACTCTACGGCTTTGGGAGTACGCTCGGCGCTATGGACAAGCGATAACCACATGTTGACCTTAAGGAGTTGTTCATGAACCCAATCACTGAGCACGGTTGCTTGTATTCAGCTGAAGATAAAACACTGACTGCAGCGTGCAAACGCTTACTACAACAACAAAGCTTCTCGACCCAAAATCAACTGCGAGAGAAACTCGTCGATATTGGCTATACAGGTATCAGCCAATCGACCGTCTCTCGTATTTTGTCACAGCTTGGCGTTGTCAAAATT
The DNA here is from genome assembly GCF_015163615.1 of Vibrio sp. OPT18. Classification (NCBI taxonomy): domain Bacteria; kingdom Pseudomonadati; phylum Pseudomonadota; class Gammaproteobacteria; order Vibrionales; family Vibrionaceae; genus Vibrio; species Vibrio sp. OPT18. The sequence goes on along the minus strand of NZ_JADDYK010000088.1, from coordinate 49,016 downwards.
CAGAATGCGTGCGGTAAAAAGGTTTACTGCATCACGGTTGAAAGTGCACCGGTTCGTGTCGATGCATCCATCTCTTCGCAAATCGAATTCATCACTCATAACCAAGCGATGGTCATCGTAAAAACTCATCCAGGTTGTGCGCAATTAGTCGCAAGATTAGTTGATATCGACCCACACACCGAGATTATCGGCACCGTTGGCGGCAATGATACCGTGCTTATTATTCCAAAAGATACGATGAATATTGATGCTTGCGAACAAGTCGTAAAAGCACGCTTGGGTGTTGCCTAAATGTCTCTTTTGCAAGGGCAAGTCACTCAAGTTGAACTACAGATCCACTCTCGATTACCCAATAAAATCGCTATCCCGCCTTAGGGGATATTTGTTTGCCGATGAAACTAATAGCAAACTATTACGGTCTGATTGAGTTAAGATACCTTCAACTCCATTTTGATGACTAAATAGTATGCGACGACTTGCCACATTACTTTTTGTTTGTGTTTCCCTATTCACCCAGCCTGCGTGGGCGCTATTTGGGAACGACAACGCCGAGCCAAGCTTCGGAGGCAATAACAATGGTTTTGTCCCTGTAGACCAAGCTTTCCCTTTCAATTACTACCAGCAAGACGACAAAGTCTTTCTCGACTGGCAAGTAAAAGAGGGCTACTACCTCTATCAACATAGCCTCTCGTTCACCGGGCAAAATCTCGCTATCGGTAATGTTGAATTAGAAGATGGTAAGCCACACCAAGATGAATTCTTCGGTGAAGTGAGCATTTATACTCAGCCGTTATTCGTGCAAGTTCCTCTGCAGAGTTACCAAGATGGCTCACAGCTGATCGTTAAGTATCAAGGCTGTGCGGACGCAGGTTTCTGCTACCCACCAGAGATTCGTGTCATCGATATTGAACCTTTCACAGCAACAGGTTCTGCTAATTCGCAAGGTAGTGACTCACAAGCTTCATCTTCTGCTAGCAACGAGACCGATGTTTCTACGCAACCAACGTCTCCAAAAGCAGACGTTGTAAGTAACACGACTCAACAGCCAAATGCCCCAGTTTCAAAAGAAGCAGGCTTAGCCGATAAGCTCGGTGACAGTTGGTGGACCCCTCTATTATTCTTAGCACTCGGTGTTGGTTTAGCCTTTACACCGTGTGTACTGCCTATGTATCCGATTCTAACGGGTATCGTTTTAGGTGGTGGCAAGCTCAGCCAAGGTCGTGCGCTGATGCTGTCCTTTATTTACGTGCAAGGCATGGCGTTAACCTACACCTTATTAGGTTTAGTGGTTGCTTCAGCAGGCATGCAATTCCAAGCCGCAATGCAACACCCTTACGTGCTGATCGCGCTGAGTGTTCTGTTCGTGGCGTTAGCAATGTCGATGTTTGGCGTTTATAACCTGCAATTGCCAAGCAGCATCCAAACTTGGCTCAACAATCAAAGCAATAAGCAGCAAGGTGGCAATACCTTGGGCGTGTTCGCGATGGGCGCTATCTCTGGCTTGGTGTGTTCACCTTGTACCACGGCGCCATTGTCAGGTGCGCTGTTGTATGTGGCTCAGAGTGGCGACCTATTTACTGGTGCGATTGCTCTGTACGCGTTGGCTATGGGTATGGGTATCCCGCTGATTTTAGTTGCGGTGTTTGGTAATAAGCTATTGCCTAAAGCGGGCAGCTGGATGGACAAGGTGAAGATCGTATTCGGCTTTATCTTGCTTGCCGCGCCTATCTTCCTGCTAGAACGCATCATTCCTGAGTTGTGGGCAACCGTGCTTTGGTCTGGCCTTGGCTTCATCGCCTTTGGTTGGCTTTACCACAGCAAAAATGCACTGCCATTTGGTGGCTGGAAGCAGAGTGCTGTGGGTATCATCGCGATGCTTGGCCTGTTCGCATCAGCTCAACCTGCGCTAAATTACTGGTTTGCAGAAAAGAGCGTAACGGTAGAACAGCACATCCAATTTGCACGCATCAATACGGTTGAAGAGCTCGAAATCCAGCTCATCGAAGCCAAGAAACTCGGTAAGCCTGTGATGCTCGATTTCTACGCCGATTGGTGTGTGGCGTGTAAAGAGTTCGAGAAGTACACCTTCCATCAAGCTGATGTGGAAAACAAGCTTTCTGACTTCGTACTGCTACAAGCGGATGTAACGAGAAACATGCCTCAAGACATTGAACTGCTTAAACAATTACAGGTACTTGGCTTACCGACGATTGAGTTCTGGGATGGCGAAGGTAACCATGTTCCAAATGCTCGTGTAACCGGTTTTATGCCTGCCGATGTATTCTTAAAACACATGCAAAACCACCAGCTATAACGGTAATATTCACTAAAATATAGCCGAATCGAAAGCCGCACCGCCCCTCCGTAACGAGATGGCAGTGCGGCTTTTTTGCTATTCAGAGTAATGATTTCTTATTCCGGGGATAAAAGTCGATATGGTTCAGACTTTTAATGCATAGATATTGTCCACATACTCAATCAGGATGATAATAAATATTAACTAAATTGTTAAAAGTATGAACGTCATGGACTCGACCTATACCATCATCATTGCTGATGACCACCCTCTCTTTCGCAACGCCCTGTTTCAGTCAGTTCATATGGCGATCAGTGGTGCGAACCTGCTTGAGGCCGATTCTCTCGATGCCTTACTGACTCTACTAAAGAAAGAAGACGAGCCGGATCTATTACTGCTCGACCTGAAAATGCCGGGTGCCAATGGCATGTCAGGCTTAATTCAACTACGCGCTGAATACCCAGATTTACCGATAGTGGTGGTCTCTGCCAGTGAGGATGCCAGTGTGGTCACACAGGTGAAGAGCCACGGTGCGTTTGGCTTTATTCCTAAGTCGAGTGATATGCGTGAGTTGGTGAGTGCACTGAATCAAGTGCTAAATGGCGACCCGTTCTTCCCTGAGGGGCTTATCACTAATAATGCAGCTTGTAGCGACCTTGCGGAAAAAATTTCCACACTGACGCCTCAGCAGTACAAGGTATTAGGGATGCTTTCTGACGGCTTGCTTAATAAGCAAATCGCCTATGAATTGAATGTTTCGGAAGCGACCATCAAAGCACATATGACGGCCATCTTCCGTAAACTGGATGTGAAAAATCGTACTCAAGCGGTTATCTTGCTACAAGAAGTCCACAATTAAGCTTCACTGATATCCTCTTCTAAAGTCGTCTTAGGTAAACATAAACCCAACCTGACGACTTTATGATCATCTATCTCTGCAACCACCCAAGTGATGTCATGCCACTCGAAGCTATCACCCAATACAGAGTGTGCACCAAGCTCTTGAGCAACCAATTGTTTTAGCGTCATTTCTCGCTCTTCTTCCGAGCCAAGTTCAATACCATAACAATCACTCACTGCCGCAACTGATAGCTCAACATCCAAGAAGAAATCACCAAAGAATCGTGCCGCCTCTTCTGCTAGTGGCGCCTCACTGAACAACGAACTTAAGCTGTCCAAATCTTTGTCTTGGCCAAGCACGCATAAGATATCGTTCGCCTCTAACACAGTGCTGCCTGATGGGTGGAGCATCGCATCTTGTCGAAACAGTGCCGTAATGCGCGTCCCTTCTGGCATAGATAAACGCTTAAGCGGCTCGCCGACACACCACTTCTCGTCTTTCAATTTGTAGACAAACATCTCCCACTCACTGGTCGGATAAATTTCCATACCAGTACGAGAAATCGGCGTTGGCGTCGGTGGTAAAGTCACTTGAGCGAGTCTTGCAACTTTCATCAAGCTACCGCCTTGAACAATCAGCGAAACCATAACCACGAAGAAGGCGATATTGAAATACAGCTGAGCATTAGGCAAGCCAGCCATCATCGGGAATACCGCTAAGATGATCGGTACTGCACCACGCAAACCTACCCAAGAAACAAACCAGCGCTCCTTGGTAGTAAAGCTTCGAAATGGCAGTAAACCCAACCAAACCGACAGCGGACGAGCAAACAAAATCATACCGAAGGCCAGTGCTAGCGCAGGCAGAGCAATGTCCATCAGCGTTGATGGTGTCACCAATAAACCCAACACCAAGAACATCACGATCTGGCTTAGCCAGGTCATGCCATCAAGAACATTAAGAATAGAGTGTCGAGAGCGCGTCGGACGGTTACCAATGAACAGGCCTACAAGGTAGATCGATAAGATACCGCTGCCGCCCAGCATGTTAGAGAACGCAAACAGCGCCACACCGCCACTGAGCACCAAAATAGAGTAAAGGCCATCAGCCAGTTGTACTCGATTGATAAGACTCCATAGAAGCCAGCCACCGCCAATGCCGACAAGGGTACCGATACCAAACTGCATCGCAAAGCTTTTCAGTAAGAAGTTCATCCCCATTTCAGCATCAGGCGTGCCCAACAGCGCAATTAAGGTCACCGTCAGGAACACCGCCATTGGGTCGTTGGTACCGGATTCAATTTCTAGGGTTGAGCCAACACGCTCATTGAGGCTCTGCCCTTTCAACAGAGAAAATACCGCAGCCGCATCGGTCGAGCCGACAATCGCGCCAACCAAGATGCCCTGCATCAATGACAAATCGAACAGCCACGCGGCCATTAAACCAGTGAGAG
>NZ_JADDYK010000088.1:34034-44373 GCF_015163615.1 Vibrio sp. OPT18 | reverse complement strand
TCGCGGTACACGCCACGCCTATGGTAGCGAGCGAGAGCGAAGGCCAAAAAGCGACCTTGAAACTCGCAACCTTGGTTCGCATACCGCCATCAAGCAAGATCACAGCAAGCGCAAGGTTACTCACCAAGTAAGTGAGTGAGTAGTCATCGAAATTGATGCCACCGGGTCCATCTTCACCGGCTAACATACCAACGAAAAGGAAGATCAAAAGAATAGGAACGCCCAAGCGAGAGGACACTTGCGAAAAAAGCACACTGATAGCGATGAGCACCGCACCAGTTAAAAATAAGTGGTTAATAGTTATTGCGTCCAATTCGTCCCCCCAAAGAATAAAACCCGAGCTTTAAGCATGTTGATCTTCTGCCGTTAAGCAAGGCGCGGTCGGTAAAAGTGCCGCTGATACTATAACAAACTTATGTTTCGCTTCGTGTCATATGCAGGACTAAATACCGTTTCTCGGTCATTTAGTTGTTAAATTTTATGACTCGCATACTAATTCATGCGCTTTTGTTAGACCTTAGGCTAATTTAACAACATTGTAACATCACATTTTTCTATGGTTATGCCTTCCAACGCCCATATTTCAGTGAATTAGCGCTAATAGTGTCCCGACTAAAGTTGCACAGATCCCTTTACTTATCCTTGCTACATTCTAAATCGTAACATTACGTTAACACGGCCATTTACAAAAACGGTTTCTACGAAAACGGAATAAAGGAGAAGGCAATGGCGTTCGAATCTACGGAACATGCTCAAGCCTACTGGAAGGAAAACTTGGGAATTATGGGAACACTGCTCGCGGTTTGGTTTGCAGTGTCTTACGGCGCTGGCATCTTATTTGTGGATGCCCTCAATACCGTTCAGTTTGGCGGGTTCAAGCTAGGATTTTGGTTCGCTCAGCAAGGTTCGATATACACCTTCGTGGCGCTGATATTTATTTACGTTGTCCGCATGAATGCGCTCGACAAAAAATACAACGTACAGGAAGACTAGAGGCTAGAACATGGATATTCAAACTTGGACGTTTATTCTCGTCGGTATTACTTTCGCGGTATATATCGGCATCGCAATCTGGGCTCGTGCAGGGTCTACTAGTGAATTCTACGTTGCTGGCGGTGGTGTACACCCAGTGGCAAACGGCATGGCGACCGCCGCTGACTGGATGTCGGCAGCATCATTCATCTCAATGGCAGGTATCATCTCATTCGTTGGTTATGACGGTGCGGTTTACCTAATGGGTTGGACAGGTGGTTATGTACTACTTGCGCTATGTTTAGCACCTTACCTACGTAAGTTCGGCCAGTTTACGGTTCCTGATTTCATCGGTGAGCGTTACTACTCGAAAACGGCACGTATGGTAGCGGTATTCTGTGCAATCTTCGTATCGTTTACGTACGTTGCAGGCCAGATGCGTGGTGTGGGCGTTGTATTCTCTCGTTTCCTAGAAGTTGATATTAACCTAGGCATCATCATTGGTATGGGTATTGTGTTCTTCTACGCAGTACTGGGTGGCATGAAAGGCATCACTTATACGCAGGTAGCTCAATTCTGTGTCCTCATTTTCGCCTTCCTTGTTCCAGCAATCTTTACCTCAATCATGATGACAGGTAACCCACTTCCACAAGTTGGTATGGGCTCTACGCTATCAGGTACAGATGTTTACCTTCTTGATAAACTGGATGGACTGACCGAAGAACTCGGATTTACCGCCTATACCGAAGGTAACAAGAGCATGGTAGATGTATTCTTCATCTGTGCGGCTCTAATGGTCGGTACTGCGGGTCTTCCACACGTAATCATTCGTTTCTTCACGGTACCAAAAGTACGTGATGCTCGTATCTCAGCGGGTTGGGCACTACTGTTCATCTCATTGCTATACACAACAGCACCAGGCGTTGCAGCATTCGCTCGTGTAAACATGATCGAAACAATCAACGGCCCTGACATGCAAGGTGTCGCAGCAGCAGACGCACCAAGCTGGTACAAAAACTGGGAAAGCACTGGCCTAGTAGGTTGGGAAGATAAGAACGGCGATGGCAAAATGTTCTACTCGGGCGATGAGCGCAACGAGATGAAGATTAACCGTGACATCATCGTACTGGCTTCTCCAGAGCTAGCGAAACTACCAAACTGGGTTGTAGCACTGCTTGCAGCCGGTGGCCTAGCAGCCGCACTATCAACAGCCGCGGGTCTACTATTGGTAATCTCAACGTCGATTTCACATGACTTGTTGAAGAAAGGCTTCAGACCAAACATGACCGACAAGCAGGAGCTGTTAGCCGCTCGTCTGGCAGCCATGGTCGCGATTGTCGGTGCCGGTTACTTAGGTATTAACCCACCAGGCTTTGTAGCACAGGTAGTAGCGTTTGCCTTCGGCTTAGCCGCAGCATCCTTCTTCCCAGCGATTATCCTAGGTATCTTCTACAAGAAGATGAACAAGGAAGGCGCAATTGCAGGTATGTTGTCAGGTATTGCCTTCACAGCAAGCTACATCATCTACTTCAAGTTCATTAACCCAGCAGCAAGCACACCTGAAAACTGGTGGTTTGGTATCAGCCCAGAAGGCATCGGTACGCTAGGTATGTGTCTAAACTTCGTAGTATCGATTGCTGTAAACAAAGTAACTGCTGAAGTACCACAAGATGTACAAGATATGGTTGAGAACATCCGCTACCCGAAAGGTGCAGGTGAAGCTCACGACCACTAAGCACGACCACTAAACAAAGATGTTTAGCAAAAAATGAATCAGTGCTTACATTGTAGGGATTAGGTACTGACTCCAGAAAGCCGATACTTCGTGTATCGGCTTTTTCTTTTTCTGCTCACTTTATAAAAAGAGAAACAAAGGGTTGTTTTTAAAATCTCATTTGATAATAATTATCATTAACATCCAATAAAGAGATGCAGATGATGATGAAAGAGCAGCAGGTTCTCTATTCGAGGTTTTACAAAGCACAGGATCGCTTTGCTTCATTAGAACAAGTTCAAGGCCATGAGCCGTTTGTAATTCGAGAGTATATCGAATGTGCACTGACGCTTTCGGCTTACTATGAAAAGCATGCCGCTCAAGAAAACATCTTGTTGTGCGAGCTGTATCTACGCCAAGTTTTCTTTCATTTGATTGAAGCGATTGAGTCTCCTGAGCGCAGTTTCGCCTTTCGTCATATCTGTCTAGACTCTATTCACTCACCACTATTTTATTTGAAGCGCCACTACTGCCAGCAACCTCAAGGCAAAGCGCGTTTTTTGAATCTCAGCCAAACACTACAACAAGTCCAAGCCCCACTTGGCTAACAAGGATAGAACATGACCCTACAGTTTCGGATTGAAAAAGACAGCATGGGCGAAGTGAAAGTCCCTGCCGATGCGCTATACCAAGCACAAACTCAGCGTGCAGCGGATAACTTTGCTTTTAGCTCACACAAGATGCCGACCAGTTTTATTCAAGCACTGGCGTTAATTAAACAGGCAGCGGCAGATACCAATGCTCAGTTAGGTCTACTGGAGGGTGATATTGCCAACGCGATAGCCGAAGCCAGCCAAGAGATCATTGAGGGCAAACATCTCGATCAATTCCCGATCGATGTCTACCAAACCGGTTCTGGTACCAGCTCCAACATGAATGCCAACGAAGTGATTGCTACGCTTGCCTCAAGAAGCTTGCAAGGCGACGTGAACCCCAATGATCACGTCAATATGGGCCAAAGCAGTAACGATGTGGTGCCAACCGCAATTCAAGTGAGCGTCGCTTTGATGGCTGAAAATAAGCTGTTACCTGCATTAACTCACCTTGCGGAAGCACTCACTATCAAGCAACAGGAGCTTGCGGAGGTCGTGAAGACCGGGCGCACTCATCTAATGGATGCGATGCCAATGACCTTTGCTCAAGAGTTAGGTGGTTGGAAATTTCAGATAGAACACGCTAAGCAAGCAATAGAGAGCACCCTGCCCGCTATCAAGGCTTTAGCACAAGGTGGCACTGCGGTTGGAACAGGGATCAATGCTGACCCACGCTTTGCCGATAAGTTTGCGAGTAACCTGTCTCAATCGACAAAGATCAGTTTTAGCTCCAGTGAAAACTTCTTTTTTAACCTCAGCAGTCAAGACGCGATCGTTGCGCTTTCCGGCCAACTCAAAACAGCAGCAGTTGCGATCATGAAGATCTCAAACGATCTTCGTTGGATGAACTCTGGGCCGTTGGCTGGCTTAGGGGAAATTGAATTACAGGCTTTGCAACCGGGCTCGTCTATCATGCCTGGCAAGGTAAACCCTGTGATTCCAGAAGCTGCAGCTATGGCGGCGGCGCAAGTCATTGGCAACGACACCACCATTACCGTAGCTGGACAATCAGGTAACTTCCAACTCAATGTGATGCTGCCAGTGATTGCTCATAACGTTCTAGAAAGCATTGAGTTGTTGGCAAACAGCTCAGTCGCTTTAGCAGACAAAGCCATCGCGACCTTCACTGTGCGCCAAGATAACCTCGATTTAGCCTTGTCAAAGAACCCAATCCTAGTGACCGCACTTAACCCTGTGATTGGCTACTTGAAGGCGGCTGATATTGCCAAGAAAGCTTACAAAGAAGGCTTACCAATTCTGGATGTGGCAGAAAGAGAAACAGATCTTAGCCGAGAAGAGCTCAGCAAACTGCTTGATCCAACTACACTCACTCAAGGCGGTATCGCGGGTTAAAGTAAATCGGTCATCCATAACCGAGCGAACAGATCGAAAAAGGCCTCAGCTGAGGCCTTTTTAATATCTAAGAGTTAATTAAACTAGCTCACGCGATTCAATACCGCTCTGAGTTTTAACGGTTTCACTGGCTTGGCAATAAAGCTAAAGCTGTTGGCCTTTATCGCTGCCAACATGTCATCGGTTCTATCGGCACTGATGATGACACCTTCAAAAGAATCTCCAAGGCGCAAGCGACACTGCTGTAAGACTTCGAGACCCGTTCTGCCATTATCCAGACGGTAATCAGAGAAAATGACATCTGGCAGCCAACCCTCATCAAGGCACTGCAAGCTTTCGACCAGATCAACCGCCGTCTTAACCTCACAGCCCCAACGTCCAATCAGATTTTCCATGCCGACTAAGATTTCTCGTTCATTGTCGACACACAATATCTTGAGATGTTCGATGTCGCTGGTCGCCATTGGCGTCGAAGCTTGCACAACTGGAGCCACTTTTCCCGCTCTAGCCAAGGTGATGGAAAAGACACTGCCTTGCCCCGGCCATGAACGCATCGAAATTTGATGGCCAAGCACATGAGCAATACCTTTCGAGATAGCCAGCCCTAATCCCAATCCTTGATCGGCTCGCACTTGGCTGCCACGAGTAAACTCTTCAAAGATCTCTTGTTGCTTGTCTTCATCGATACCGGTTCCGTTATCCCACACATCGATTCGAACCTGTCCATTCACTCTCCTCGCACCCAGTACCACTTTCCCTTCAGGGTTATAGCGGAACGCATTGGTCAAAAAGTTCTGAATCACACGCCTTAACAGCTTAGGGTCTGAGTGAATGAACAATGACGATGGAGTCATCTTAAACTCAATTTTCTGTTGTCTCGCTAAGGCACTAAATTCCGCATTTAAGTTGGTTAATACGTCATGCACGGCAATCGCGTGAATGTTGGTTTCTAGCTTTCCGGACTCCAATCGAGAGATATCCAGCAAGTCGCCAATTAAATCTTCTGCGGCGCCAAGCGCACTCTCGATGTGAGATGACAGTTGCTTCACCTCTTGTTCTTTTGCTACCTCAGACAGTGACGAAGCAAACAAGCGTGCGGCGTTGAGCGGCTGCATCAAATCGTGGCTTACCGCGGCTAGAAAACGACTCTTGGATTGTGATTCTTGATCCGAAATCTGCGTGGCTTTTACCAAGCGATGATTGAGTTTTTCGAGCTCTTGAGTTCGCTCATGCACTCTTGATTCCAAGCTTTCATTGGCATCTTTTAGCGCTTGCTCTGCTTGTCGGAATACCGTGATGTCGGTAAAACTCATCACAAAGCCACCACTTGGCATTGGGTTACCTTGCACCTCAATAACTCGACCATCAGGACGAATACGAGAAGAGGTGTGTCGAGTACCTTGCTCAAGGTGATAAACACGGCGACGAACGTGATCTTCTGGGTCACCCGGGCCACACAAACCTTGCTCTGCATTGTGGCGAATCACATCGGAAATGGGTCGCCCAACCTGAATCAAACCCGCAGGAAATTCAAACAGCTCTAAGTAACGTTGATTCCATGCCACCAGCCTCATTTGTTTGTCTATTACTGCGATGCCTTGGCCAATATGTTCAATCGCGCCTTGTAGCAAACCTCGGCTGAAGTCGTACAGCTCAGAAGCTTCATCAACGATCGTTGCAACTTCTTCAAGCTGCATGTTTCTGCCCTGCAAAGCGGAAGTAAGTACTAACTTAGCAGACGAAGCACCGAATACTCCGGCGAGCACTCGTTCTGCGTGTCGAATCAGACTTGCAGGCGCTTGTTGATTAGGAAGCAGCGGCTGCCCGTGTTGTTGCCAATAGCTGTGTAAGGCACTTTTGGCACGCTTACGGCCCACAAAACGCGACGCCAACATCTCTAATTCAGCGACTGTCACACGGTTCTGGTAGAGGCTGATATTCTCGTTCTCAGGCAGTGGTGTGCCAACAAATGCCGCTGATTGTAAGCGCTCACTTAGGCTTGGTCTGGTCGTCATCGAAACCACGGCATAGCACAAGGTATTGAGCACAATACTCAGCACAATGCCCCAGTTCGAGCTGCTGATATCCCAACTGCTGAGTAACTCTGGCGGCGTAATAATCCAAAGTAAAAGGTTACTTTCACTATCGCCCGCCAACATGCTGGTTTGGCTCATTAGGGTAATCAGCCAAATCAACGAGCCCACCATTAAGCCGACATACACGCCCTTGCGGTTACCCGGGCGCCAGTACAAACCACCGATAAGTGCGGGAGCGAATTGAGCAATCGCAGCAAAGGAAAGAAAGCCAATCGCTGACAGTGAATGGATGGTATCGAGCGCCTGATAAAACAGCCAAGCACCCAGTAACAGCAGTAAAATTAACCCGCGGCGAATCACCAATAGCAGGCCAGAAAAATGTCGATGGGTCCTTTGGGTTAGGCGCATACGGCGCAGCAACAGTGGCATCACTAAATCGTTCGACACCATGATCGCCAAGGCGATGGTCGACACTATCACCATGCCACTTGCCGCGGACGTACCACCAAGGAAAGCCAGCAAGGCAATGTGATTCGCCCCTTCTGCCATTGGAACGCTGATCACGTAGGTATCGGCAGGCATGCCTGTAAGTAGCCCTTGCCCTGCCCAAGCAATTGGCAGTACGAACAGTCCCATCAAAATCAGGTAAAGCGGAAACAACCAGCGAGCGGTATGCAGATCTTGAGGACGCTCGTTCTCTACCACCATGGTATGGAACTGGCGTGGCAAACAGACAATCGCCAACATGGTCAAAACGGTATGAATAATTAAGGTCGGAATATTGGGTGATTCGTAGGTGGAAGCTGCCACATCAAGCAGGTCGATTTTGTCGCTGCTCATCGCCAGATACATGATGAACAAGCCAACAATCAAGAATGCCGCGAGCTTAACAATGGATTCAAATGCCACCGCCATCATCATGCCACGGTGATGCTCTGTGTTATCAATGTGTCTTGTACCAAACAACATGGTAAAAATAGCCAAAGCACCGACCACGAACCAAGAGACGTGATAGTCCTGATAACCAAAGTCAGCCGCTAGGTTGGGTGCAACAATATCCAACCCCATGGTAATACCACGCAGTTGCAGAGCGATATAAGGAAGGATACCGACCACGGCGATAACCGTCACCGCCACCGCTAAGCCCTGAGACTTTCCGTAACGAGCCGCGATAAAGTCGGCAATGGAGGTGATGTGCTCCCGCTTCGCAATCAGGATCAGCCGCGCCAAGATCCGCCAGCCTAGTGTAAAGACCAGAATCGGGGCGAGATAAATGGGTAAAAAGGACCAAGGGTTATTGCTCGCCTGCCCGACCGTTCCATAGAAGGTCCAAGAGGTACAATACACGGCAATCGAAAGGCTATAGATCCACGGGCGCCAACGCGATAGCCAACGAACCTGCCTGTCTCCATACCAAGCGATCAGAAATAACACGCCCAAATAGGCTAAAGAGACTGGAATTACTATCCATCCTTGCATTGAAAACCCTTTTTTCATCCATAAAAAAACCTCTCCATAAGGGAGAGGTTTCATTTAACTAAGGATGGGTGATTAACTCAATCGCATCGCTTAAATTCTGTGCTTTAGACTCTAATTATCAGCATTTGCTGTGAAATTCTGACTGTTCCGAATCTGATTGATTAACCTCAACCACTGAACTTCTTTCATCCAACTTAATGAACAGAGCGAGTGCACCCATTGCAGCCATACCCCAGAAGATATTTGCGCCCCAAAGCTCATAACCCCAACCACTTAAGGTGGTCATCAGTGCAATAAAGGCACCTAACGGAATAGCGTTATACAGGGCTTGTAGCGCAACCATCTTGTTTTGTTCTTCAGATTGGATGTATTGAATCGCGGCGATGTGTGCCATCGCAAAGGTCACGCCGTGCAGTAGTTGCACCATAACCAGTGCGAAAATCGCTGTCGTTGATGCGGTAATACCCCAACGCGCCATCACCCCAATAGCCGCGACGACAAACAAAGTACGCAGTGACCAACCAGAGAATAATCGCTTACTCAGAGCAAATACGGCCACTTCAGCAACAACACCTAAGCTCCACAAGTAACCGATGATCGCTTCTGAGTGACCCGCTTCTTTCCAATAAATCGCACTAAAACTGTAGTAAGCCGCATGGCTACCTTGCAGCAACGCCATCAAGGCTAAAAATTTTACCACTGACGACTCACGCAGCAGTTCACCTAGTTTTGGTCGCGCCGCTTGTTGCTCAGATTGCGTTACTGGCATCACGTTAGGGTTTCTCATCGCCAGAATCAATGACAACAACACGCCCGCAAGTGCAGTATACAAAATCATGTCGGTGCCAAATTGTGCCACCAAATAGCCAACCACCGTTGAGCCTGCGATAAAGGCAATTGAACCCCAAAGGCGAGTTCGGCCGTAGTCGAGCATTTTCAAACGACTGTAATGGTTAGCCATCGCATCAGAAAGAGGAATGATCGGCCCACAACAGAGGTTAAACAGTACCGTTGCCAACAACATCAGTATAAAACTGCCGCCGGTGAAGAAGTGGAAGCCGACAAACAGCAGCGCAGCGAAACTCAAACAGCGTAGCGCTGGCATCAAGTGTTCCACTTTATGGATACGCGGCGTAATCACTAGGTTAGCCACACAACGAGTCGCAAAGCCGATACCAATCAATACGCCAATATCACCAGCAGACACGCCTTGGTCTTCAAACCACAACGCCCAAAATGGCAAATACACGCCATACGCAAAAAAGAAACCAAGAAAATACTGAGAGATCCAGCCATAGGGTGAAGGGCTAAACATAAATGACCTATAAAGTGTGCGGAAAAAGGCAGCACCAATTATGCCTATCTCGCATACGATGAAAAAGGGAATTATTACTGGGATAGTATTCCCATATTCAATGGGTCTGAATATCGCATTTCAATAAGAGATTTCACGCTCATTAATACCCATACTCGCATTTAGACTAAAGTCGTCTGGAGCTTCGCTGGTATTTTGTCAGACTGATTAAAGACTCCCATTTCTTCTTGTGATGCTTATGCCTGACAAATTTAATATGCAGCACCCACCCTTCGATAGCCTGTCCGACGCCGAACAGTTGAAGCTTCGCTCTTCATTAGACGTGGTGTATTACCGCTCTCAAGAAGTGATACTGGAAGCTGAAAGGCCGAGTCGACACCTGCACATTTTGATCAAAGGGGCTGTTGAAGAGCGCGCGAGCAGTGATGGCGAGATTTACGCACACTATGCCAATGACGATATTTTTGATGTCCGCAGCCAGTTTGAACCTCACACCAAACACCAATATATCGCACTCGAAGATACATTAAGTTATCTGCTGCCCACCGATATTTTTCTTGAGCTTTACCACGCCAATGGCCAATTCGCTGCCTACTTTGATAGCAACCTATCAACACGAAAAGCTTTGATAGAAGCGGCCCAGCAGCAACAGAACCTTGCCGAGTTCATATTGACCAAAGTGGATGACTCTATCTATCACCCACCACTGATACTTGAACCAAACCAACCGATCAACCAAGTCACTCAAAACCTTAAAGAACAAGGGTTAGACTCGGCCTTAGTTCATTTAGAACATGATGATCCAAAAGCTTTTGGA
>NZ_JADDYK010000088.1:24771-33983 GCF_015163615.1 Vibrio sp. OPT18 | reverse complement strand
TCATCATGTTCCTTTCCGTATGGAATCGTTACTCGAACCAATTTATTGCATGCTGTGATGCTCGATAACTTCCCACTGGATGCGCCTGTCGGTGAGATCGCAACGTTTCCGGTGATGCACGTGAACCAAGGCGATTTCTTATTTAACGCCATGATTACCATGACCAGAAATCGAGTAAAAAGGTTGATGGTTTGTGATGGTAAAAATGCGGTCGGCATGGTGGATATGACACAGATTCTCAGTGCATTCTCCACACACTCCCACGTTCTTACTTTGCGTATTGCGCGCGCCACCAGCGTTGAAGAATTGGCAATGGCATCCAACAAACAACGTCAACTGGTCGAGAGCTTGCTCAGTAATGGGATTCGCACACGCTTTATCATGGAGCTGATTTCTGCGGTCAACGAACAGATCATAGAGAAGGCTTTTGAGTTGGTGATCCCACCTGCACTGCATAATCATTGCTGCCTAATCGTGTTGGGTTCCGAAGGCCGTGGGGAACAAATTCTCAAAACCGATCAAGACAACGCGCTAATAATTCAAGATGGCTTGGAGTGGCATCAATGCCAAGGTGCCATGAACGACCTCACCCATACCCTTCAACAATTGGGTTACCCACTGTGCCCGGGCAACGTGATGGTCAACAATCCGAAATGGGTGCATTCAGAACAAGAGTGGAAACAAACCCTCACCCGTTGGGTAAAAAAAGCCACGCCAGACACCGTGATGAATATTGCGATCATGGCAGATGCACACGCTGTGGCGGGGAATAGAGAGCTATTAAAACCTGTAAAACAGCACCTGAGTGATTTGATGCTCGGACAGGAATTGATCCTAACGGAATTCTGCCGCCCGGCGCTGAACTTCTCAGTTCCCCTCACCCTATTTGGCAATGTGAAGCAATCCAAGTCAGGGCTCGATATCAAACAAGGTGGTATTTTCCCTATCGTGCATGGTGTGAGAGCACTTTGTCTAGAGCATGGTGTCACCGTAAACAATACCTTCGAGCGCATTGAACAACTGGTCAGCAAGAAGGTGTTAGAGCAAAGCACCGCCGATAATCTCAGTGAAGCGCTCAAGCAATTCTTCAAGTGGCGCTTAGCCCAAAGGCTTTCTCAACAGCACAGCAGCAACAAAATTAACGTCAAACTGATGGAGCGAGCAGACAGGGATCTGCTTCGTCATAGCCTGCACGTGGTGAAGAAATTCAAGCAATGGCTCGGCTACCACTATCAGATACGGGATTAGGCGATTGAACGATGAATAGGTTGGTTCGCTATTACTGGCATCACAAGCTCAAAGGCTCTCTCTATCAGCCTCTGTTTACTGCGCCTATTGATCATGAATATGTATCGCTCGATTGTGAAACCACCAGCCTAGACCCCAATCAGGCAGAATTAGTTACTATTGCCGCGACCAAGATCATCGGTAACCGAATCATTACCAGCCAACCTTTTGAAGTCCGATTGCGCGCCCCACAATCGCTCGATTGCAATTCAATAAAAATCCACCGCATTCGTCACCAAGATCTAAAACACGGCATCGAAGAAAAACAGGCTTTAATCGAGCTACTGAACTTCATTGGAAATCGTCCTTTAGTCGGCTATCACATCCGCTATGATAAAAAAATTCTCGACCGCGCCTGTTTAAAACAGCTTGGATTTCCACTGCCTAACCGATTAGTCGAAGTGAGCCAACTCTACCAAGACAAACTCGAAAGACAGCTGCCCAATGCCTATTTTGATCTCAGCATGGATGCCATCTGTCGCCAGCTCGATTTACCCATCTCGGTCAATAAACATGATGCATTACAAGACGCTATCTCCGCTGCGCTGATCTTTGTTCGCCTGAAACATGGTGACCTGCCCCGTTTCAACTCTTCTTATTCTTAATTCAACCACTGGCGCTTCACATAGAGAGCAACATCTCAAAAATGAACTTAACTCGCTATTTTGTAAGTGAAAAGCAGCGTCTCATCCTAAAGTCTAATTGTGGAAATCGCCGTCCTAGCCGAGAGTGATAACACAAAGACGGTTCTGTAATAGACCTAGAAACTGAACACAAAGGAAGTTGCCAGTTCATTAGGAATGTAGGCACAAGGAGAGATGCAATGAGTGAAGCCCACGTTTATCCGGTAAAAGAAAATATTAAATCAACCACACACGCGGATAATGACACTTACCTAGCCATGTACCAGCAATCTGTTTCTGACCCTGAAGGTTTTTGGGGTGAACACGGAAAAATCGTTGATTGGATCAAGCCTTTCACACAGGTCAAAAACACCTCTTTCGACCCTGGCCACATTGATATTCGCTGGTTTGAAGATGGCACACTTAACGTTTCGGCTAACTGTATCGACCGCCACCTTGCTGAGCGCGGTGATGAAGTCGCTATCATCTGGGAAGGCGATGACCCGGCTGATGACAAAACTCTAACTTTTAATGAACTGCACAAAGAAGTGTGCCTGTTTTCGAATGCTCTAAAAGAGCAAGGCGTGCGCAAAGGTGATGTGGTCTGTTTATACATGCCAATGGTGCCAGAAGCGGCAGTAGCTATGCTGGCGTGTACCCGTATCGGGGCGGTTCACACAGTCGTATTTGGTGGTTTCTCACCAGAAGCACTGTCTGGTCGTATTATCGATTCAAACTCTAAAGTCGTTATCACTGCCGATGAAGGCGTGCGTGGCGGCCGTGCGGTTCCACTGAAGAAGAATGTTGATGAAGCACTGACGAACCCTGAAGTGAAAAACATCGAGAAGGTTGTTGTATTCAAACGCACTGGCGGTGATGTTGCATGGCACGAACACCGCGATGTGTGGTGGCACGATGCTATTGCTAACATATCTGCAGATTGCCCACCAGAAGAGATGAACGCAGAAGATCCACTATTTATCCTTTATACGTCAGGCTCAACGGGTAAACCTAAGGGTGTTATGCACACCACAGGTGGTTACCTTGTTTATGCAGCAATGACATTCAAATACGTATTCGATTACCAAGAAGGCGAGACTTTCTGGTGTACAGCCGATGTGGGTTGGATTACCGGCCACACATACCTTGTTTACGGGCCGCTTGCTAATGGCGCAAAAACGATTCTGTTTGAAGGCGTGCCAAATTACCCGAACACCAGCCGCATGAGTGAAGTGGTCGATAAGCACCAAGTTAATATTCTTTATACTGCGCCAACGGCTATTCGTGCACTGATGGCGAAAGGCAATGAAGCCGTTGAAGGGACTTCTCGTGACAGCCTAAGAATCATGGGCTCAGTGGGTGAACCTATCAACCCAGAGGCGTGGGAGTGGTATTACAAAACAATCGGCAATGAGCAGTCTCCAATTGTTGATACATGGTGGCAAACGGAAACGGGCGGTATCTTAATTGCACCGCTACCGGGCGCAACAGACCTGAAACCGGGCTCTGCAACTCGTCCATTCTTCGGTGTGCAACCGGCGCTGGTTGATAACATGGGTAACATCATTGAGGGTGCAACAGACGGCAACCTAGTGATTCTTGACTCTTGGCCAGGCCAAATGCGTACCGTTCATGGCGATCATGACCGCTTCGAACAGACTTACTTCTCGACCTTTAAAGGCATGTACTTTACCAGTGATGGCGCTCGTCGTGATGAAGACGGTTACTACTGGATTACTGGTCGTGTCGATGACGTGCTTAACGTATCAGGTCACCGTATGGGTACCGCTGAGATTGAATCGGCTCTAGTTGCGTTCGATAAGATTGCTGAGGCTGCAATTGTGGGCATCCCTCATGATATTAAAGGCCAAGCGATTTACGCTTACATCACGCTAAATGATGGTGAGTTCCCAACTGCAGAGCTTCATAAAGAAGTGAAAGACTGGGTACGTAAAGAGATTGGCCCAATTGCAACGCCAGATGTACTGCACTGGACCGACTCTCTACCGAAAACTCGTTCGGGTAAAATCATGCGTCGTATCCTGCGTAAAATCGCGACTGGCGATACAGGTAACCTAGGTGATACCTCGACACTGGCCGACCCAAGCGTGGTTGATAAGCTGATTGCCGAGAAAGCAGAACTGGCATAAGCAACCAGTCACAGCAGCTAATCACTGTTTAAAACAGCACTTTCTAAACCGTCACCTATGTGGCGGTTTTTTTATGGCTGATCTTGATCTCAAATATCCCGCCCCAAATTAAGGCTAAGACGCTTTTTTGTTAAGTTGGTAACAATTCCAAGCTGTATCTATAGGAGATTAGACCAGTAAATTGCTGCGATTTGCGCTGAATTAGCTATAATCTGGTTCTAATTTTTAAATTTGGGTTTTTCTCACTAGAAATTAACCGCAAATTTTCAATAAAATGGCAACATTCACGTTCGTAAACACGATAAAGGAAGATAGCCCCACGATGTCTACAAAGTTTCGCATTCTAGTTTTAAATGGCCCAAACCTTAACCTGTTAGGCCTTAGAGAGCCTGCACACTACGGTTCTCAAACACTTGACCAGATTATTAGCTCACTGACCGAGCAAGCGAAAGCACACGATGTTGAGCTATCTCACTTACAGTCAAATCGTGAGTATGAACTGATTGAAGCTATCCATAGTGCTTATCAAAATGTTGATTTTATTATTATCAACCCAGCAGCCTTTACACATACCAGTGTGGCACTGCGTGATGCACTACTTGGCGTTGCCATCCCATTTATTGAGGTTCATCTATCGAATGTTCACGCGCGTGAACCATTCCGTCACCACTCTTACCTATCTGATAAAGCAGAAGGTGTGATTTGTGGCTTAGGTGCCCAAGGTTATCAATTTGCTTTGACCGCTGCGCTCAGCAAGCTCAACTCAAAGTAAACATAAACAACGAACTATTACTAACCTACTCAGTCATAGAGTAAGTTCAATTAACAGATAAAGAGAAAGAAACAATGGATATTCGCAAAATCAAAAAGCTAATCGAATTGGTTGAAGAGTCTGGTATTTCTGAGCTAGAAATCTCTGAAGGTGAAGAGTCAGTACGAATCAGTCGTAACAGCACTGCACCTGTAGCACCTGTTCAATATGCAGCTGCTCCAGCACCTGTAGCGGCAGCAGCTCCTGCGGCGGCACCTGTAGCAGCAGAAGCAGCGGCTCCTGCAGTTCCAGCTGGTCACCAAGTTCTTTCTCCAATGGTTGGTACTTTCTACGGCGCTCCAAGCCCAGATGCAAAACCATTCGTTAAAGTTGGTCAATCTGTAACTGCTGGCGAAACGCTATGTATCGTTGAAGCAATGAAAATGATGAACCAAATCGAAGCTGATAAATCTGGTGTTGTAACAGCTATCCTAGTTGAAGACGGTCAACCAGTAGAATTCGACCAAGCTCTAGTAATTATCGAATAATAGAGAGCACTCATTATGTTAGATAAATTAGTAATCGCGAACCGTGGTGAGATTGCACTACGTATTCTGCGTGCATGTAAAGAGCTTGGTATTAAAACGGTAGCGGTTCACTCAACTGCTGACCGTGACCTTAAGCACGTACTGCTTGCAGACGAAACCATTTGTATCGGTCCAGCTCGTGGTATCGATAGCTACCTAAACATCCCTCGTATCATCAGCGCAGCTGAAGTGACAGGTGCAGTAGCTGTTCACCCTGGCTACGGCTTCCTATCTGAAAATGCCGACTTTGCAGAACAGGTAGAACGCAGTGGCTTTATCTTTGTTGGCCCTAAAGCTGAAACCATTCGCATGATGGGTGACAAAGTGTCAGCTATCACGTCAATGAAAAAAGCTGGCGTACCTTGTGTACCAGGTTCTGACGGCCCTCTTGACGACGACGAAGCAAAAAACAAAGCGCACGCTAAGCGCATTGGCTTCCCAGTTATCATCAAGGCTTCTGGCGGCGGCGGCGGTCGTGGTATGCGTGTTGTTCGTTCTGAAGCAGAACTAACAGAAGCTATCGCGATGACTCGTGCTGAAGCAAAAGCATGTTTCAACAACGACATGGTTTACATGGAGAAATTCCTAGAAAACCCACGTCACATTGAAGTACAAGTGCTTGCAGATGGCCAAGGCAATGCTATCCACCTAGGTGAACGTGACTGTTCAATGCAGCGTCGTCACCAGAAAGTTGTGGAAGAAGCGCCAGCTCCAGGTATCACTGAAGAGATGCGTAAGTACATCGGCGAACGCTGTACTCGTGCATGTATTGAGATCGGTTACCGCGGTGCAGGTACATTTGAATTCCTATACGAGAACGGTGAGTTCTACTTCATCGAGATGAACACTCGTATCCAGGTTGAACACACGATTACTGAAATGGTAACGGGTATCGACCTAGTGAAAGAACAGCTACGTATTGCAGCTGGTCAGCCTCTATCATTCACTCAGGATGACATTAAGCTGCGCGGCCACTCAATCGAATGTCGTATCAATGCTGAAGATCCAGTTCGTTTCCTACCTTCACCAGGTAAGATTGAACGTTTCCACGCACCAGGCGGCATGGGCGTACGTTGGGAATCTCACATCTACACGGGTTACACAGTGCCACCACACTACGATTCAATGATTGGTAAGCTGATCACTTACGGTGAGAACCGTGATGTTGCTATCGCTCGTATGAAGAACGCATTGGGTGAAATGATTGTTGAAGGTATTAACGTTAATACCGAGCTTCAACTGTCTATTATGAACGACGAAAACTTCCAACACGGTGGTGCAAACATCCACTACCTTGAGAAGAAACTTGGTTTGTCATAATCCGTTCGTTTAAGAACAGTCAAAATGCTCACTTCGGTGAGCATTTTTGTTTTTGAGCCGCCGAAAAAATCAATCTTTAATCCCCATTATATTCCGTGGGGTTTTGGTGAATTTGCTCATATTTTCTGCTAGACTCCCCATCCAATTTTTCTCATATAGAAGATGCAGCCATGCCTTGGATTCAAATCAAGCTTAATGCTACCAATGAAAATGCCGAACAAATCGGCGACATGTTAATGGAAGAGACTGGTGCTCTTTCTGTAACTTTCCTGGATGCACAAGATACCCCTGTATTTGAGCCTCTGCCGGGCGAAACTCGCCTTTGGGGTGATACTGACATTCTCGCGCTTTACGACGCTGAGACTGATACTGGTGTCGTTCTAGCGCAGATTAAAGCAAGCAACATGTTCCCTGCAGACTTTGCTCATAAAGTAGAGCAAATTGAAGACAAGGATTGGGAACGTGAATGGATGGACAACTTCCACCCAATGAAGTTTGGTGAGCGTTTATGGATCTGCCCTAGCTGGCGCGATATCCCTGAACCTGACGCTGTTAACGTAATGCTAGATCCAGGCCTTGCATTTGGTACAGGTACTCACCCGACAACGGCATTGTGTCTTGAGTGGCTTGAAGGCTTAGACCTTGCAGGCAAAACCGTGATCGACTTCGGTTGTGGCTCAGGCATCCTAGCGATCGCTGCGATCAAACTAGGCGCGGCAAAAGTTATCGGGATCGACATTGATCCTCAAGCACTGCTTGCATCAAAGGACAACGCACAACGCAATGGCGTTGCTGAGCAACTAGAGGTGTTCTTGCCACAAGATCAACCGGAAGGTTTGCTAGCAGACGTTGTTGTTGCCAACATTCTTGCAGGTCCATTACGCGACCTTTCTGGCATCATCAAGGGCCTAGTTAAGCCAAATGGTGTACTTGCGATGTCGGGTGTTTTAGATACACAAGCAGAAGATGTTGCCACTTATTATCGTGATGAGCTTCACATTGATCCGATCATCGAACAACAGGAATGGTGTCGAATCTCAGGTCGCAAGCAAGGCTAGACAAGACTTTGGGCGCTAATTGACTGAAATTTAAACAAATTACAAAAACAAATTGTAAATGCTCAAATATTAGTCTTTTCACGCAGCGAAAAAATGCGTAAAATGCGCGCCCTTGCTGGTACAGAACTGTGATGACATTTTTTGAAAATCGGAAATTATCAACTTAAGAACAATCTAATCGTCGCTCCTATGGCTGGCGTAACGGATAGACCATTCCGTGAGTTGTGTCTTCGCTACGGTGCGGGGATGGCAGTCAGTGAAATGATGTCCTCCAATCCGAAAGTTTGGAAAACGTCAAAGTCTCAGCAGCGTATGGTACATGAAGGCGAATCGGGCATTCGTTCAGTACAAATCGCTGGTGCAGATCCACAGCTTATGGCCGAGGCTGCTCAATTTAATGTCGATAACGGTGCGCAAATCATCGATATCAACATGGGTTGTCCAGCCAAAAAAGTGAATAAGAAGCTTGCGGGCTCAGCCTTACTACAGCATCCAGAACTCATTGAAGACATTCTGAAAGCGGTGGTAAATGCTGTCGATGTTCCAGTAACGTTGAAAACGCGCACAGGCTGGGATACAGACAATAGAAACTGTGTCCAAATCGCGAAAATAGCCGAAGACTGCGGCATACAAGCTCTTGCGCTCCATGGAAGAACTCGCGCTTGTATGTACAAAGGTGAGGCAGAATACAAACACATTAAAGCAGCGAAACAAGCAGTATCTATTCCGGTTATCGCTAACGGTGATATCGATAGTCCGGAAAAAGCGAAGTTTGTGCTGGAGTACACCGGCGCTGATGCTTTAATGATAGGTCGACCTGCCCAAGGACGTCCTTGGATTTTTAACGAAATCCTACACTATTTGGAAAACGGCACCACGATGGACCCACTGCCGATTTCGGAAGTGAAAGACATCATGCTTGGTCATGTCCACGCTCTACATGAATTTTATGGAGAGTTTTTAGGCCCTCGCATCGCTCGTAAGCATGTGGGTTGGTATCTAAAAGAACATGAACAAGCGAGTGAGTTTCGCCGTACCTTCAACGCATTCGAAGCAGGTGATCTGCAGCTTGAAGCGCTAGAAGGTTTTTTTGATAACGTTGCACCATAATTACGAGAAGAGCTAGACCGAATATGTTCGAACAAAATCTGACTTCAGAAGCATTGACAGTAACTACAGTTACATCACAAGACCAAATCACGCAGAAGCCACTACGTGACTCAGTTAAAGCATCATTGAAAAATTACCTTGCTCAATTAAACGGTCAAGAAGTCAGCGAGTTATACGAATTAGTATTAGCTGAAGTTGAACAGCCACTACTAGACACTATCATGCAGTACACTCGCGGTAACCAAACTCGCGCAGCAACCATGATGGGTATTAACCGCGGTACTCTTCGCAAGAAACTTAAAAAATACGGCATGAACTAATCGTTC
>NZ_JADDYK010000088.1:24204-24717 GCF_015163615.1 Vibrio sp. OPT18 | reverse complement strand
TTTCGTAATTTATTGAATTAAAAGCCAAGCTCACTTTTGAGTTTGGCTTTTTTTTTGCTTGTCGAAACGTGATAGGTGGCTGATTACTCTCCAGTGCGACAGCAGCGCCCTTTGTTGACGTTTGCGGAATCCAAGGCTGCCAGAATAGAACAATGGCTTGCATCGTCGTCTACGTGCCCACAACACGCATCATTAATCTTTTTAAGTGCAGTGCGAATCTTAGTTAACTCAGTGATCTTTTCATCAATCATCTCTAATTTTGCTGAGGTAATCGACTTCACTTCAGCGCAACTGTGCTGTGTGGCCTCGAGGCGAATCTCAAGCAATTCTTTAATCTCGTCCAAACTCAGCCCCAACGCTTTAGATTTGAGAATAAACGTCACCTGTTTCTGGTTATTTTCATCATATAGGCGATAACCCGACTCACTGCGACTGGCTGGCGCGATCAGGTTATTCTTCTCATAAAATCGCAAGGTATCGGCTGTCACACCGCATCGCTTCGCTAATTCACCG
>NZ_JADDYK010000088.1:21459-24153 GCF_015163615.1 Vibrio sp. OPT18 | reverse complement strand
ATCTGAAACATGTTTTTTCCTACTGTTTCGTCCATTCCACAATTAACCTTATCGTTACTTTTCAGGCTGAAATGGCACTTTTCATAATTAATTTTGAGATGCCAAACGATTGCGCGAGCTTTTTTGTAATAAATTAGTTAGAATCTGCGCCATCAAATTTGGAGTTGGTTATCTTATAGCTTAATCATAAGACTAACCCAAAAGGTCTTTACCAAAACTGGCCAATATTTTATCTCTTACTGGTATCTAAGATAATCCACGCTAAGAAGATAGAAACAAGTTCTTTTTTGGCAAATATCTTTATTTTAACCCCATGAATTTGAGGAAGATGGAAGCATGAATAACGCTCGTCCAATTCGCCGCGCTCTAATCAGCGTATCAGACAAAACTGGTATCGTTGAATTTGCACAAGCTCTTGCTAACCGTGGTGTAGATATCCTATCTACCGGTGGCACTGCTCGCCTGCTTGCTGAAAAAGGCATCTCTGTTACAGAAGTATCTGACTACACTGGTTTCCCAGAAATGATGGATGGCCGTGTTAAGACTCTGCACCCAAAAGTTCATGGTGGTGTTCTAGGCCGTCGTGGCCAAGATGATGACGTGATGGAAACTCACGGTATCAACCCTATCGATATGGTTGTTGTAAACCTATACCCATTCGCAGAAACCGTTGCTAAAGAAGGTTGTACCCTTGCTGACGCTGTTGAGAACATCGACATCGGCGGTCCAACAATGGTTCGCTCTGCAGCGAAAAACCACAAAGACGTAACGATCGTTGTTAACGCATACGACTACGAGCGTGTTGTCGCTGAAATGGACGCGAACGAGCAATCTCTTACGCTAGAGACTCGCTTCGACCTCGCTATCGCAGCATTCGAACACACCGCTTCTTACGACGGCATGATCGCTAACTACTTCGGCACTATGGTTCCATCATACGGTGAGAACAAAGAAGGTGACGAAGAGTCGAAATTCCCTCGCACGTTCAACCAACAGTTCGAGAAAAAGCAAGACATGCGCTACGGTGAGAACAGCCACCAAGCAGCCGCTTTCTACGTTGAAGCGAACCCTGAAGAAGCATCTGTTTCTACTGCTCGCCAAATTCAAGGCAAAGCCCTTTCTTACAACAACATCGCAGACACTGACGCTGCACTTGAGTGTGTGAAAGAGTTCGACCAGCCAGCATGTGTGATCGTTAAGCACGCTAACCCATGTGGTGTTGCACTAGGTGAAGACATCCTAGAAGCTTACGACCGTGCATTCAAAACAGACCCAACGTCTGCATTTGGCGGCATCATCGCTTTCAACCGTGAGCTAGACGCTGCAACAGCAACGGCTATCACTGAGCGTCAATTCGTTGAAGTTATCATTGCACCATCAGTTTCTGCTGAAGCAGTAGAAATCGTAGCGGCTAAGAAAAACCTTCGCCTACTTGAGTGTGGTGAGTGGACAACGAAGACAACTGGCTTTGACGTGAAACGCGTTAACGGTGGTTTGCTAGTTCAAGACCGCGACCAAGGCATGGTGTCTGAAGATGACCTTAAAGTGGTTTCTAAACGCCAACCTACAGCTGAAGAGCTAAAAGATGCTCTATTCTGCTGGAAAGTAGCGAAGTACGTTAAATCTAACGCTATCGTTTACTCGAAAGGCGATATGACCATTGGTGTAGGCGCTGGCCAAATGAGCCGCGTTTACTCTGCGAAAATCGCAGGCATCAAAGCTGCAGACGAAGGTCTACAGGTTGAAGGTTGTGTAATGGCATCTGACGCATTCTTCCCATTCCGTGACGGTATCGACGCGGCAGCAGAAGCTGGCATCAAGTGTGTTATCCAACCGGGCGGCTCTATGCGTGATGACGAAGTGATCGCAGCAGCAGACGAACACGGCATGGCGATGATCTTTACGGGCATGCGTCACTTCCGCCACTAATTCTCTTGTCATCATTGGGGCGGTAACTGCGTTGACTACGCTCGCTTACCCGAATCACATAGCGGGCTATGCTCATAGGGATAAGCTCGCTTGTCGCCTTGTTAGCGCTCCCACTGATTTAAAGAGACCTCAAATAGTTGAATGACGTAAGCACCAACTACTTTGAGCAAAACTTATAATTTGTTTTTTAAATATTCCGATATTTGAAATACGTAGAGCAAGTCAGAGACTTTAGTTCAAGGAAAACACGCGGAGCTTATGACCATAAGTGAGCATGTTTGACACAGAAATAAAGGATCTGAAGCAGCTATAAGGATTTTAAAACATGAATGTACTAATTATTGGTGCCGGCGGCCGTGAGCACGCACTAGGTTGGAAAGCAGCACAAAACCCAAACGTTGAAACAGTATTCATCGCTCCAGGTAACGCAGGTACTGCCCTTGAGCCGAAACTAGAGAACGTAAACATCGGCGTTGAAGACATCGCTGGTTTAGTGGCGTTTGCTCAAGAGAAAAAAATCGAACTGACTATCGTTGGCCCTGAAGCGCCATTAGTTATTGGTGTAGTTGACGCATTCCGCGAAGTAGATCTTCCTATCTTTGGTCCAACTCAAGCGGCAGCACAGCTTGAAGGTTCGAAAGCATTCACTAAAGACTTCCTAGCTCGTCATGACATCCCAACGGGTTACTACGCAAACTTCACTGAGATTGAGCCAGCTATCGCTTACGTACGTGAGCAAGGCGCGCCAATCGTAGTAAAAGCTGA
>NZ_JADDYK010000088.1:0-21409 GCF_015163615.1 Vibrio sp. OPT18 | reverse complement strand
CGGTCTTGCGGCGGGTAAAGGCGTTATCGTTGCGATGACCCTTGAAGAAGCTGAAGACGCAATCAAAGATATGCTAGCTGGCAACGCATTTGGCGAAGCTGGCAGCCGCGTGGTTATCGAAGAGTTCCTTGAAGGCGAAGAAGCAAGCTTCATCGTAATGGTTGACGGTTCTAGCGTTCTTCCTATGGCCACCAGCCAAGATCACAAACGTGTTGGCGACAAAGACACTGGTCCTAATACTGGCGGCATGGGTGCTTACTCTCCAGCTCCAGTTGTGACGCCTGAAATCCACAACCGTATCCTTGAAGAGGTTATCTATCCAACGGTACGTGGTATGGATGCAGAAGGCGCACCTTACACGGGTTTCCTTTACGCTGGCCTAATGATCGATGCTGACGGCACACCTAAGGTTATCGAATACAACTGCCGCTTCGGCGATCCAGAAACGCAACCTATCATGATGCGTATGGAGTCAGACCTTGTTGAGCTTTGCCTAATGGCTATCGACGAGAAACTAGACGAAGCAGAATCAAAGTGGGATCCACGCGCTTCTATCGGTGTTGTTCTTGCGGCTGGCGGTTACCCTGCTGACTACGCAAAAGGTGACGTTATTTCACTACCAACAAGCGAAGTTGAAGGCCAAAAGGTTTTCCACGCGGGTACGACTAATAACGAAGCTGGCGATGTGGTGACAAACGGTGGTCGCGTACTTTGTGCAACGGCACTGGGTAACACGGTTTCTGAAGCTCAAGAGCGTGCTTACGCGTTGACGAAGCAGGTTAGCTGGAATGGTATGTTCCACCGCAATGACATTGGTTACCGTGCGATTGCGCGCGAGCAAGAGCAGTAATCAATATTGTTACTCGCTTACTTTCCATAACAGTAAGCAAATGACAGCAAGCGAATAACAGCAAAAGGCGCCTCGATAGGCGCCTTTTTTATTACTCAATCTTTCTAAGAATCCGCGTCTGTACAGACAAATCAGCACTTGGCCTACAGTAGGCCAAATACTCTCAATCCTTTGATTACTCGCTATTCTTTCAACAATGATGGCCTAACGACACAATCATGGCTGTCTTCAGCCAGCATCAGTAACTCTTCCACGCTCATCTTACCCAGTGAATCACTGCCAAGAAACGCCGCATAGCTTTCCACTGATGCCAATCGGTCGATCACGAAGCTTGGTAATGTCTGGTTAAATTCAATACGATCAAATTCTCCACCAGCGCACGTCTTAAAAGAACTGCCATCCCAGTAACCCTGAACCAGTCTGAGCCCTTCGTCATTTTGCTTCATCGTAGTCTCTAGAACCGACTTAGCTTCTTTCTGGTAGTTTTCGAGTTGCTTAGCTTGGATAGGTAAGATTTTGCTATCAATACGATACTGTTGATACACAGCTTCGCCTGACTTATTGAAACGCACATGGACACGATAAGGAGCCAACTCATTAGAAGAGTTACGCTGCTCGCCTTCACGAATGAATTCACGAAGCACGCCTTCTGACCAAGCATAGTCAGTTTGGTACCAGCCGTAATCGCCGACAGTGACGTAGTCAGCTGAAGTATGAGGTTGTGTTAGCTTGTTTGTAACCCAGTAGAAACTTGTCGCGTCGCCCATGACTTGGCCGCCGGTGTGAGTCTCAAATTGCTCTAGGTTTTTGCGAGGGCTTGTTGAAGAACAGCCAATAAGAAATGTAGATAATAGTGAAACGAGAAGAAATGCTTTTTTCATAAAAACCTGTACCGAGGTGGAATACGACTACCTCGGTACAGTTTAGATTATTTCACTGAATCTTTCAGCGCTTTACCTGCAACAAATGCTGGAACATTTGCAGCAGCGATTTGGATCTCATCACCAGTTTTTGGGTTACGACCAGTGCGAGCTGCACGGTGGTTTACTTTAAAAGTACCAAAACCAATTAGCTGAACTTGATCGCCATCTTTAAGAGCATCTGTAACACCGCCAAGAGTCGCTTCTAGAGCAGCTTTAGCTTGTGCTTTAGAAAGGTCCGCTTTTTCAGCAATAAAGTCGATTAATTGAGTCTTGTTCATTTTAGGTTTCCCTTCTTTGTATTTTTGAATTCAATTCACTCTAAAACATAAATGCCCCATCTGGCAAAGGTTTGTCGTCGATCTTTAGCTCTAATGCCGTAGTTTTAGCCATAATATGAGTAATAACTCACAATTTGTTACTGATTTTATTAAGCAAGCCCTTGTTTAAAAGGGGCTGAGCGCAAAATTAATGATGACCTAGCCACTACTTTTTCACTATAATCCACGCTAAATCGCTGCTAAAGCGTACAATTTAATTTAAGGGCAAACATGCTGCTGCTAACTATTTACGTCTCCATTGCTATTGGAGTTTCTTTCATTTGTTCTGTTTTGGAAGCTGTACTTTTGAGTATTAGTCCGAGCTACATTGCTCAACTAAAACAAAATGGGCACCCTGCAGCAGAGTCTTTAGACAAACTGAAAACAGATATTGACCGCCCGCTTGCGTCAATTTTAACGCTCAACACCATCGCGCATACTATCGGTGCTGCGACAGCAGGTGCACAAGCGGCTGTCGTTTTTGGTAGCCAATGGTTAGGTGTCTTCTCTGCCGTGCTAACGCTGGGTATTTTGGTATTGTCTGAGATTGTTCCAAAAACCATTGGTGCAACCTACTGGCGTCAACTTGCTCCTGCTTCGGCAAGCGTGCTGCGTTGGATGGTGTTCTTCCTAACACCGTTTGTCTGGTTCTCAGAACAGATCACCAAGCGTCTTGCTCGTGGCCACCAGGCACCAAAAATGCGTGATGAGCTATCTGCAATGGCAATTTTGGCAAAAGAGAGCGGTGAGTTTGCAGAAGGCGAGTCAAAAATCCTGAGCAACCTACTGGGTATTCAAGATGTACCCGTGACTCAGGTAATGACGCCGCGTCCAGTGGTATTCCGTGTTGATGCGGAGATGAGTGTGAATACCTTCCTAGAGCAACATAAAGACACGCCGTTCTCACGTCCGCTGGTTTACAGCGAGCAGAGTGACAACATCATCGGTTTTGTTCACCGCCTAGAGCTGTTTAGATTGCAGCAAGCTGGTTGTGGTGAAAAAGCTCTGGGTGAGGTAATGCGCCCTATCCACGTGTTGCTGAACAACATGGGCTTGGCTAAGGCCTTTGACCAGATGATGGCAAACCGCCTGCAACTGTCTTTAGTTGTGGACGAATACGGCACTATTCAGGGCATCATCACCCTAGAAGACATCTTTGAGCACCTAGTAGGCGAAGAGATTGTCGATGAAGCGGATAAGACGACTGACATGCAAGAACTGGCGTTCCAACGCTGGGAAAAGTGGAAAGAGACACACGGCGTTATCGAAAACCGCGATGACGAGGACGAGCTAGAGGAAGCAACTCCAGCAGACAACGACTCTTCAGATGCAAAATCAACGGATGACGACGACGCCTCAAAAGATAAGGCATCAAAAGACAAAGCGCAGAACGAAGACAAAAAAGACGCTTAATCTAAATTTGATACCGTCAGATACAACAAAGGCTCCCTAGGGAGCCTTTATTTTTATTCGTACCTTGGTGCGTTAGCGAATTATAGCGCAACACCAATGTTACTGACTGGGTCTTCACGCAGTTCGTGGCGTAGGTCTTTGATCAGCTCTAAGTCACGCTCAGTCGTTTCACGTAGAGGTCGGAAAATGGCCCACTGAACGTCCCACTCTTCACATACCGCTTCGTTTTCTTTCTGGTTTTCGTTCGTCACTTCTTCAGCGCCTTGAGCAAACTCAAGCTCAGCAACCGTCTTCACCGATTGTTGACTCACTTTAATTACCGCTTCCAACATATGTTCACGGTCAAGCAAACCATGAATTAGCGTTGCTAGGCCTTGGCATGCGTCCATTGCTGGGTAAACACCATAAAAATCAAAATCATCACCGCTAGGGAATAGCTCTTCAACCTTCTCAAGTTGACGCTCAAAGTTCACCTTTGCTGTTTTAACCGTCAGGATTTCCCAAATACTATCCAAAACATCACGATAGATTCGAGCTTCCGCAAATTCTGTATTCTCACAAAACATGGCATAGTTAGGGTACATACGCTCACATAGACACGCCATAAAGGTAATTTGTTGCCAAGGTTCTAACTTTTCTAGACGAACCTGCAGTGGATTCTGAAGCATAGTCACTCAATAATTGCAGAAAAAGACAGCGAAAGTGTACTTGATAAACCCTGGGGGGAAAAGGTAAGCCGATGAACAATTTTACGAATAAGCTCTATATTCTTACTGAGCATGACGATACCTATACGCAACTGATTCTAAACCAGGATTTACCCGACCTAGAAATCACTCAAAACCCCGAATCAGCACAGATTGTCTTGGCGTCACCACCTCTAATCGCAGAGCGCCTCGGCGAGTTTAAAGAGCTAGACTGGGTACAGAGTACCTATGCCGGAATCAATAAACTCACTCAGCCAGATCTGCGTCAGGACTATACACTAACCAACGTCAAAGGCATCTTTGGCCCGGCTATCGCAGAATACGTATTGGGTTACACAATCAGTCACTGTAGACACTTCCCTCATTACCACCAGCATCAACAACAACGAAACTGGCAGCCACAGCTTTATACTAGCCTAACTGACAAAACTATGGTGATTTTAGGAACAGGTTCAATCGGCAGTCATTTGGCAAAAACCGCGGCGACTTTTGGTATTCATACCATAGGTGTCAACCGTACCGGCATCCCATCCAAACAAGAAACCTTTAAAGAGACTTTCCACATCAATGAGATAGAGGCTGCCCTTAAGCAGGCCGATATTGTGGTCAACACCTTGCCATCAACCGCTGAAACCTATCAGCTGTTGAACCAAACCACGTTAGGTTACTGCTCTAATGTGTTGCTGTTTAATGTCGGTCGAGGGGAAAGCATCGACAATAAAGCCTTGTTGCTCGCCATAAAAAACAGATGGGTAGAACACGCATTTTTAGATGTGTTTGAAAGTGAACCCCTCTCTCAGGAACACCCCTTCTGGAAACTACCGCAAGTCACCATCACTCCACACATCGCTGCACTCAGTGAGCCAAGACAAGTCGTCGAGATCTTCGCAGAGAATTATCAACAATGGCGAGATGGCTTTACACTTAATCATGTCATCGATTTTGATAAAGGTTACTGATGTCCTCTTCGTTACTTACAGAGATTCGACAATGCCGAGCTTGTGAGCCTCACCTATCACACGGTGCTAACCCGGTGATTCAAGCACACCCAAACGCGCGCTTGCTGATCATAGGCCAAGCGCCGGGTATCAAGGTGCATGAGTCGTCGATCCCTTGGAATGACGCTAGTGGCGAACGATTAAGAGGATGGTTAGGGATAGATAGCGATACTTTTTACGACGAGCAAAAAGTCGCGATTGTGCCTATGGGGTTTTGTTATCCGGGGAAAGGGAAAAGTGGTGATCTTCCACCACGCAAAGAGTGCGCGGAGCTTTGGCATAACAAAGTGCTGCAATCTCTACCCGATATTCAAATGACACTGCTGATTGGCCAGTACGCACAAAACCATTACCTAACAAACAAAACCACTAGCACATTGACCGAAACCGTGCGTGATTGGCAAAGGTGGGCGCCTGAGTTTTTGCCATTACCCCACCCTTCGCCACGCAATAATATCTGGCTCAAGAAGAACCCTTGGTTTGAAAGTGAAGTCACTCCTTATATCAGGAAACACATCTCTGAGCATTTGGCCTACCATGATCCAAATACCTAATTAGCTGCACACAACAAGATTAAACCGCCATCAAATGCCAATTTCAGGCAATAAAAAAGCGCTGTTGGTTTCCCAACAGCGCTTTCAATAATCTTACTCAGAATTACTTGTGGTAAGGCTTAGACAATTCGTGAACAGCGTCAACGAATACACCAGCGTTCTCTGGCGGTACATCTAAATGGATACCGTGGCCTAGGTTAAATACATGACCTGTACCACCGTCGCCGAAG
This sequence comes from Vibrio sp. OPT18, assembly GCF_015163615.1. Lineage (NCBI taxonomy): Bacteria > Pseudomonadati > Pseudomonadota > Gammaproteobacteria > Vibrionales > Vibrionaceae > Vibrio > Vibrio sp. OPT18. Next base: position 15,417 of record NZ_JADDYK010000088.1, on the reverse strand, counting down.
CCTTCAAGGATGCTGCCCACTTCTTCGCGAATACGTTCAGGCTGAGCGTAAAGCATTGAAGGATCCATGTTACCTTGCAGAGCAACTTTGTCGCCGATGCGAGCTTTTGCATCTGCGATGTTGATTGTCCAGTCTAGACCAACCGCATCACAACCTGTTGCTGCGATAGACTCAAGCCACATGCCACCGTTCTTAGTGAACAGAGTAACCGGTACTCGACGACCTTCGTTTTCACGGATTAGGCCATCAACGATTTTGTGCATGTATTGCAGTGAGAATAGGTTGTAGTCACGAGGAGTCAGTACACCACCCCATGTATCAAATACCATTACCGATTGAGCACCCGCTTTAATTTGCGCGTTCAGGTATTCGATAACACTGTCAGCCAGCTTGTCTAGAAGCAGGTGCAGCGTTTGTGGTTCTGCGTACATCATCTTCTTGATCTTAGTGAATGCTTTAGAGCTTCCACCTTCAACCATGTATGTCGCTAGAGTCCATGGGCTACCAGAGAAACCAATCAGTGGCACTTCGCCTTTCAGGTCTTTACGGATCTGACGAACGGCATTCATTACGTATTGAAGCTCACCTTCTGGATCAGGTAGGCCAATCTTCTCTACGTCAGCTTTACACGTGATAGGACGCTCAAACTTAGGACCTTCACCTGTTTCAAAGTACAAACCTAAGCCCATTGCATCAGGGATAGTTAGGATGTCTGAGAACAAGATTGCCGCATCAAGCGGGAAACGACGTAAAGGTTGAAGTGTTACTTCTGATGCCAGTTCCGCGTTTTTGCACAAAGACATGAAATCGCCCGCTTCAGCGCGCGTTGCTTTGTACTCAGGAAGATAGCGGCCAGCTTGGCGCATCATCCATACCGGTGTGTAATCAACAGGCTGTTTTAAAAGTGCGCGTAAATAGCGATCGTTTTTTAATTCGGTCATTCCGTTAAATTCCAATTCAATCTTGTCTAGTTTTGATGGCAAGTATTCTAACACTGATTGAAGGGTAAAAGCTGTGTGCTTTGCAACCTAGATCAAGTTATTAACTTTTAAATCAATGCTTAATTTGCACCCAATTACGGGAGCATGTTAAAAATTTGTTCGCTAGCGAAAATTACAATTATAACATCTGAGTAGTCACTACTCAGCATCTCATAACGACATCTTACTTACCCCCTCCACTTGTGGAGGGTTTTTTTTAGCTTTTGACCACCCATAGGCCAAATACTATCACAGGCAAATTAGTGCTCTAGCATCTGCTCCGTCACACCATCTTTCATCACGTCATCAACGGTTTTCTCAATCAACTGTCTCGCAATGGTTCCAACAGGAGCAACATCAGGTAGGCTTGTTACGTCAAACCATTGAGCATCCGATAGCTCGCTGTAGTCAGGCTTAAGCGTACCACCAGCATAATCTGCGAGAAAGCCCATCATCATACTCGATGGAAACGCCCATGGTTGGCTGCCAAAGTAACGAATATTATCGACATCGATACCCGTTTCTTCTTTGACTTCTCTTGCCACACACTGCTCTAAGGTCTCTCCAACCTCTAGGAAGCCCGCTATCACGGTATACATACCTGTTTTATGTCTTGGGTGCTGCGCAAGCAATATCTTGTTGTCGTTTCGTACAGCGACAATGATGCACGGGAATATACGAGGGTAATGAAGTGTGCGGCAATCTCCACACTGCATCGCCACCTGGTTATGATTGAGATGATTTCGACCACCACACTGAGGGCAAAAACGCATACTTTGAGTCATATGCCCATATTGGATAGCTTTGCTTGCAGTCAAGAAACTCGCTTCAGGCCAGTGCAGTAACTCTCTTAGGCTGACCATGCTCAGCTCATTCTCCACATCACAATCGTTGAGCCAATACACCTTGCGACCTTGATGCTGACCAATACAGATTGCATGCTCCACACTCAGCCCTAGCTCTTCAGCAGAGCCAAACGGAAACTGATCATTATTAACCCAAATATCACTACCAGAAACGACGCACCAATAAGCTTGCTCTGTCATTTTGTTATCACTTTTTTTTAACATCCCTATGCCTCATTGCTTGCAGTTCGTTCATTTTACTGGCAATCTAATTTCATACTAGAGTTGTAGCAGAGAATATTTCAAGCTATTACTTTTAGTAGCTACCAATAAAACGGACCCTGCTTAGGCAATTACTTGATCACAAGGTTGTGATCAGATCATGAGGACATGGTCATGCTAAATAAATTCAAACAAATACAAGAACAATGGGGTGGCTCTAATGAGGTCATCGATCATTGGCTCGAAACTCGACAGTCTCTAATCGTTGAGTATTGTAAGCTTGCCGCTCTACAGCCTTCATCGTCGAAAGCAACTGCAATCACCGAACTACCTTCTCCAGAAGAGCTCCAAAAATTCAGCCAACATCTTGTTGATTACATCTCCGAAGGTCATTTCAAAATCTATGACATGGTGATGGACAAATGGCAGTCTACTGGCTTCAAAGCAACAGACGAAATCAACCAATCTTATGGTCATATCGTTCTTACCACCGATCCACTGCTCAACTTCACCGATAAATACGCTGCCATTGAAGCGACCGATACATTAGAAAGCTTTGATAGTGAGCTATCACTCGTTGGTGAGATTCTTGAGGCGAGGTTTGCGGTTGAAGACCAGCTGATACAACAAATTGCCGACAGCCTAGCGGTTCCACCAGGAGCGTAATGGCTTAACATCTTCTAAGCTTGCCTCTGTGCAAGCTTTTTGTTTTGTCTGTAGCGTTACCTAACACATTCAACTCTTCTACCAGAGCCTATTGGTTCGTCCCTGCTCGGATGTTTTGCGATAACCAGACTTAACACTTGTCACCAGTTTCATCCTCACGACATGTCTGTAAACACCCAAAACTGCCTTAAAGAAAGTACTCTCAACTAAGTCCACCAGTCAATCAAGCAATCAAGCAATCAAGCAAACCTATCAGATTCTGAACGATAGGCCTCTCGTTAAACACCAATACGCCAGATACAAAAAAGGCACCCGAAGGTGCCTTTTTCTTATCTCTTAGAGACTACTCGTAGAGCTTACTCTTCTGAAGAGAAACCAGCGTTTAGAAGTGCTGCTAGATTGTCAGTAGCTTGTTCAGCTGAAGGACCTTCTTGCTCTTCTTCACGTTGCTTTTGACGCTCTTGGTGGTATGCGAAACCAGTACCAGCTGGGATCAGACGACCAACAATTACGTTCTCTTTCAGACCGCGAAGGTCATCACGCTTACCAGAAACCGCAGCTTCTGTTAGTACGCGAGTCGTTTCTTGGAACGATGCAGCTGAGATGAATGACTCAGTTGCAAGAGACGCTTTAGTAATACCTAGTAGGTCACGTTCGAAACGTACTAGTTCTTTACCTTCAGCTTCTAGCTTACGGTTAGCAATCTTAACATTGTGGTACTCAACTTGTTCGCCAGGTAGGAACGGAGAGTCACCAGAATGAGTGATTGTACACTTACGCAGCATTTGACGAACGATAGTCTCGATGTGCTTATCGTTAATCTTTACGCCTTGTAAGCGGTAAACTTCTTGAACTTCATTCGCGATGTACTGAGTTACTGCGTGGATACCACGTAGACGCAGGATATCGTGTGGAGTTTCAGGACCGTCGGCGATTACATCACCACGTTCAATCTTCTCACCTTCGAACACGTTCAATTGACGATGCTTAGGAATCATCTCTTCGTAAGCGTCACCGCCTTCACGAGTGATAACTAGACGACGCTTACCTTTCGTTTCTTTACCGAAAGACACAGTACCTGTGTGCTCAGCAAGGATCGCAGGCTCTTTAGGCTTACGAGCTTCGAATAGGTCAGCTACGCGTGGTAGACCACCGGTGATATCTTTGTTTCCGCTCGATTTTTGAGGGATACGAGATAGTGTGTCACCGATGCCAACTTCAGCGCCATCTTCGATGTTTACAATCGCTTTGCCAGGTAGGAAGTAGTGAGCTGGCATATCAGTACCAGGGATCATTACGTCGTTACCTTGCTCATCAACAAGTTTGATAGCTGGACGCATATCTTTACCTGCTGCTGGGCGAGCTGCTGCGTCTGTAACTTCACTTGAAGAAAGACCCGTTAGATCGTCAGTTTGACGAGAAACTGTAATACCATCGATCATATCTACGAATTGGATACGACCTGCCACTTCAGTGATGATTGGCATGGTATGCGCTTCCCAGTTAGCTACAACTTCACCAGCAGTAACTGCTGCGTTGTCGCCTTTGGTTAGCATCGAACCGTAAGGAAGTTTGTGCTTCTCTTTCGTACGGCCGAATTCATCAATAATCGTCATCTCAGATGCACGAGAAGTGATAACCAGTTTCTTATCTTTGTTAACTACGAACTTAGCATTGTGAAGTTTCACAGTACCAGTTGTCTTAGCTTGGATGCTGTTCTCTGCTGCTGCAGTAGATGCCGCACCACCGATGTGGAACGTACGCATCGTTAGCTGTGTACCCGGTTCACCGATAGATTGTGCAGCGATAACACCAACTGCTTCACCTTGGTTCACTAGGTGACCACGTGCTAGGTCACGACCGTAACACTGTGCACAACAACCGAAGTCTGCATCACAGGTAACAACAGAGCGCACTTTCATGCTATCTACTGAGTTGTCTTCCATGATTTGACACCACTTCTCATCAATCAGAGTATTACGTGGAATCAGTACATCTTCAGTACCAGGCTTAAGAACGTCTTCAGCTACTACACGACCTAGAGCAAGCTCAGAAAGTGCAACTTTAACGTCACCACCTTCGATGTGAGGCATCATGTCGATACCTTCATGCGTGCCACAGTCATGTTCGTGTACTACAACGTCTTGAGCAACGTCTACTAGACGACGAGTTAGGTAACCCGAGTTTGCTGTTTTCAGTGCTGTATCCGCAAGACCCTTACGAGCACCGTGCGTTGAGATAAAGTACTGAAGGACGTTTAGACCTTCTTTAAAGTTCGCTGTGATCGGCGTTTCGATGATTGAACCATCTGGACGCGCCATCAGACCACGCATACCTGCTAGCTGACGAATCTGAGCTGCAGAACCACGTGCGCCCGAGTCGGCCATCATGTAGATGCTGTTGAACGATTCTTGCTGTTCTTCTTCGCCGTCACGGTTGATAACTGTTTCAGAAGATAGGTTATCCATCATTGCTTTCGCAACGCGGTCATTCGTAGATGCCCAGATATCGATAACTTTGTTATAACGCTCACCCGCAGTAACAAGACCAGATTGGAATTGCTCTTGGATTTCGCGAACTTCTTCTTCAGCAGATTCAATTTCATCGTATTTCGCTTGAGGTACAACCATATCGTCGATACCTACAGAAACACCAGAAAGTGCAGCGTATGCAAAACCTGCGTACATGATTTGGTCAGCAAATACTACTGTATCTTTTAGACCAAGCTTACGGTAACACTCGTTAAGAAGAGTAGAGATCTGCTTCTTACCTAACTTTTGGTTAACGATGCTGTACGGTAGGCCAGCTGGAACGATTTGCCATAGCATTGCACGGCCGACAGTTGTATCAACCATCTTCGTTTCAGTAGTGCTGTTACCATCTTCGTCTACTACAGTCTCGGTGATACGTACTTTAACGCGAGCGTGTAGCTCAGCAGTCTTAGTACGGTATGCCTTTTCAGCCTCAGCAGGGCCAGCAAGGTACATACCTTCGCCTTTCACGTTGATCTTGTCACGTGTCATGTAGTAAAGACCCAATACAACGTCCTGAGAAGGTACGATGATCGGATCACCTGACGCTGGCGACAGAATGTTGTTCGTCGACATCATCAGTGTACGTGCTTCAAGCTGTGCTTCTAGAGTTAGAGGCACGTGTACCGCCATTTGGTCACCATCGAAGTCGGCGTTGTATGCCGCACACACTAGTGGGTGAAGCTGAATCGCTTTACCTTCGATTAGTACTGGTTCAAACGCTTGGATACCTAGACGGTGAAGTGTAGGTGCACGGTTAAGCAGTACTGGGTGTTCGCGGATTACTTCGTCTAGGATATCCCAAACGATAGCTTCTTCGCGCTCTACCATCTTCTTAGCAGCTTTGATTGTCGTAGCCATGCCACGAGTTTCTAGCTTGCTGTAGATGAACGGCTTAAATAGCTCAAGTGCCATCTTCTTAGGAAGACCACACTGATGTAGACGAAGGTATGGACCTACTGTGATTACAGAACGGCCAGAGTAGTCTACACGTTTACCTAGAAGGTTTTGACGGAAACGACCTTGTTTACCCTTGATCATATCAGCAAGAGATTTCAGAGGACGCTTGTTAGAACCAGTGATAGCACGACCACGACGACCGTTATCTAGAAGCGCATCAACAGACTCTTGCAGCATACGCTTTTCGTTACGTACGATGATGTCCGGAGCAGCTAGCTCTAGAAGACGCTTCAAACGGTTGTTACGGTTGATCACACGACGGTAAAGGTCGTTCAGATCTGAAGTCGCAAAACGACCGCCATCTAGTGGTACTAGAGGACGTAGATCTGGCGGCAGAACCGGAAGTACAGTCAGAATCATCCATTGCGGATCGTTACCCGATGCAATGAACGCTTCAACTAGCTTCAGGCGCTTAGTAACTTTTTTACGCTTAGTTTCTGAGTTAGTAGTTTCTAACTCTTCGCGCATTTCTTCCACTTCTTGATGAAGGTCCATTGTTGCAAGCAGATCTTTGATCGCTTCAGCACCCATCTTAGCAGTGAATTCGTCACCCCACTCTTCTAGACGATCCAGATACTCTTCTTCAGTAAGCATCTGAGATTTTTCTAGATCAGTCATACCTGGTTCAGTTACTACGTACATCTCGAAGTAAAGAACACGTTCGATATCACGTAGAGGGATATCCATTAGTAGACCGATACGAGACGGCAGTGATTTTAGGAACCAGATGTGAGCAACTGGTGAAGCTAGCTCGATGTGGCCCATACGGTCACGACGAACTTTAGTTTGTGTAACTTCAACGCCACACTTCTCACAGATAACACCACGGTGCTTCAGGCGCTTGTATTTGCCACAAAGACATTCGTAGTCTTTAACTGGACCAAAAATACGTGCACAGAACAGACCATCACGTTCAGGTTTGAACGTACGATAGTTAATTGTTTCCGGCTTTTTAACTTCACCAAAAGACCATGAACGGATCATGTCTGGTGAAGATAGACCGATTTTGATTGCATCAAATTCTTCGGTCTTATGCTGTGCTTTTAGAAAGTTTAATAAGTCTTTCACATTCAGCTCCTGTAAGGAGTTAAAGGAGCTCACTGCTGTAGCAAGCTCCCTTTTACCAAATAATCCTATCTTCTTTTAAAAAGAGGAGGGATTACTCTTCGTCTTCTAGCTCGATGTTGATACCTAGCGAGCGAATCTCTTTCAACAGTACGTTGAACGACTCAGGCATACCAGGTTCCATGCTATGGTTACCGTCTACGATGTTCTTATACATCTTAGTACGGCCGTTAACGTCATCTGACTTAACGGTTAGCATTTCTTGTAGAGTATATGCAGCACCGTATGCTTCTAGTGCCCATACTTCCATCTCACCGAAACGCTGACCACCGAACTGAGCTTTACCACCAAGTGGTTGCTGAGTTACTAGGCTGTAAGAACCAGTTGAACGAGCATGCATCTTGTCATCAACCAAGTGGTTCAGTTTCAGCATGTACATGTAACCAACAGTTACAGGACGCTCAAACGAATCACCAGTACGACCATCAAACAGTTTAAGCTGACCAGATTCTGGCAGATCACCCAGTTTAAGTAGTTCTTTGATTAGAGACTCAGAAGCACCGTCGAACACAGGAGTAGCAATCGGTAGACCGCCACGTAGGTTCTTGATCAGTGTACGAACTTGATCATCAGACAGTTCAGCAATATCAACTTTCTGACGAGTATCACCAAGATCGTAAACCTTCTGTAGGAACTCACGGAACTTATGCAGTTCTTGTTGTTCCTTAACCATTTGGTTGATCTTGTCACCGATACCTTTCGCAGCCAAACCTAAGTGAACTTCTAGGATCTGACCGATGTTCATACGCGATGGTACACCCAGCGGGTTAAGTACGATGTCTACAGGCTGACCTTTCTCATCGTATGGCATGTCTTCAACAGGGTTAATCTTAGAGATTACACCTTTGTTACCGTGACGACCGGCCATCTTATCACCAGGCTGGATACGACGTTTAACCGCTAGGTAAACTTTAACAATCTTAAGAACGCCAGGCGCTAGATCATCACCTTGAGTGATTTTACGACGCTTAGTTTCAAACTTCTTATCGAAGTCTGCTTTTAGCTCATCCCACTGCTCAGCAAGTTGCTCAAGCTGTGTTTGTAGCGCATCGTCTTCTAGAACTTGCTCTAGCCATTGCTTACGACCGATAGTATCAAGCTTAGCTTCAGAGTAACCACCAGACAGAAGTACAGCTTTAACACGGTTAAGAAGGCCACCCTCAAGAATTTGGAACTCTTCAGTTAGGTCTTTCTTAGCTTCTTTAAGCTGCATCTGTTCGATTTCAAGTGCACGCTTGTCTTTCTCTACGCCATCGCGAGTGAAGACTTGTACATCGATGATAGTACCCGAAACAGAGTTTGGTACACGTAGAGAAGTATCTTTAACATCAGATGCTTTCTCACCGAAGATAGCGCGTAGTAGCTTCTCTTCAGGAGTCAGTTGAGTTTCACCTTTAGGGGTTACTTTACCAACTAGGATGTCGCCACCCTTAACTTCAGCACCAATGTAAACGATACCTGACTCGTCTAGTTTAGACAGAGCAGACTCACCTACGTTTGGAATATCAGCTGTGATCTCTTCAGAACCCAGCTTAGTATCACGAGCCACACAAGATAGTTCTTGGATGTGGATTGTCGTGAAACGGTCTTCTTGAACTACGCGCTCAGATACTAAGATCGAGTCTTCGAAGTTGTAACCGTTCCAAGGCATGAATGCGATACGCATGTTTTGGCCAAGAGCTAGTTCACCAAGGTCTGTTGAAGGACCATCAGCAAGAACATCACCGCGTGCAACTGGTTCACCAGGAAGTACAGTTGGACGTTGGTTAATACATGTGTTTTGGTTCGAACGCGTGTACTTAGTTAGGTTGTAGATATCGATACCAGCTTCGCCAGGTACCAATTCATCTTCGTTAACCTTAACTACGATACGAGAAGCGTCTACAGACTGAACTTGACCACCACGTTTAGCAACCGCTGTAACACCAGAGTCAACTGCGATGTTACGTTCGATACCTGTACCTACTAGAGGCTTATCAGCCTTAAGTGTTGGTACAGCTTGACGTTGCATGTTGGCACCCATCAATGCACGGTTCGCATCATCGTGTTCTAGGAACGGGATAAGCGAAGCAGCGATAGATACTACTTGGTTTGTCGCAACGTCCATGTAGTCAACGTGATCGCGTGGGTGAAGACCAGATTCACCTTTTTGACGAGCTGTGATTAGCTCATCTGCAAACGTACCTTCTTCAGTAAGAATGGTGTTTGCTTGCGCGATTACGAATTGACCTTCCTGGATTGCAGACAGGTAATCAACTTCTTCTGTTACTACACCATCTACTACACGACGGTACGGAGTTTCTAGGAAACCGTAATCGTTACAACGTGCAAACGCAGATAGCGAGTTAATTAGACCGATGTTTGGACCTTCAGGCGTTTCGATCGGACATAGACGACCGTAGTGAGTTACGTGAACGTCACGTACTTCGAAGCCTGCGCGCTCACGAGTAAGACCACCAGGACCTAAAGCAGAAATACGACGTTTGTGCGTAACTTCTGACAATGGGTTGTTTTGGTCCATGAACTGTGAAAGCTGTGAAGAGCCAAAGAATTCTTTAACTGCAGCAGAGATCGGCTTAGCGTTGATAAGATCTTGAGGCATGATTGCATCAAGGTCACCAAGGCTTAGGCGCTCTTTAACGGCACGTTCTACACGAACTAGACCAACACGGAATTGGTTTTCTGCCATTTCACCTACAGAACGGATACGACGGTTGCCAAGGTGGTCGATATCGTCCACTTCACCAATACCGTTACGGATACCAATCAGTTTCTTCATCACTTCGATGATGTCTGATTCATCCAGAGTACCGCGCTCTTCTTCTTCTTCACGCTCGATAGAGCTGTTGAACTTCATACGGCCTACAGTTGATAGATCGTAACGTTCTTCAGAGAAGAATAGGCTTTCGAATAGAGACTCTGCAGCTTCTTTCGTTGGTGGCTCGCCAGGACGCATCATGCGGTAGATTTCTACCAATGCAGAGATGCGATCTACTGTGCTATCTGCACGTAGAGTGTCTGACATGAATGGACCGTGATCTAGGTCATTCGTGAACAGAGTTTGTAGAGCCTTGTGACCTGCTTGAGACAGGTTAGCAAGTGCTTCTAGGCTAATCTCTTGGTTCGCGCCAACGATGATCTCGCCAGTTGCTTCATTGATGTAATCTTTAGATGCAACTTTACCAACGATGTACTCTACTGGTACTTCGATGTGCTCAACGCCATCTTTTTCAAGTTGACGGATATGACGAGCAGTAACACGACGACCAGTCTCAACGTAAGTTTTGCCGTTTGCTTCGATGTCGAATGACGCAGTTTCACCACGTAGACGATCAGGAACCAACTCCATAAGAAGAGTTTGGTCTTTAACTTCGAAGTTCACTTTGTCGAAGAACAGATCTAGGATCTCTTCAGTCGATTTACCAAGTGCACGAAGAATAATCGATGCTGGTAGCTTACGACGACGGTCGATACGTACGAATAAGTTATCCTTAGGATCGAACTCAAAGTCTAACCATGAGCCACGGTAAGGAATTACACGTGCGTTATAAAGAACTTTACCTGATGAGTGGGTCTTACCCTTATCACTGTCGAAGAACACGCCTGGGCTTCGGTGCAGCTGGGATACGATAACCCTCTCGGTACCATTAATTACGAAAGTACCATTGTCTGTCATAAGCGGAATTTCGCCCATGTAGACTTCTTGTTCTTTAATGTCTTTTACAGTACCTGCTGGTGCATCTCGATCAAAGATAACTAGACGTAGTTTTACGCGTAGTGGCTTTGAGTAAGTAACACCGCGGATTTGACATTCTTTAACGTCAAAAACTGGCTCACCAAGACGGTAGCTAACGTATTGCAGCTCAGAATTGCCGTTGTAGCTCTGAATTGGAAATACAGAACGGAAAGCAGCTTCAAGACCGTATTGACCTTCTGGATCCTGTTCGATGAATTTGTCGAAAGAATCAAGCTGGATCGATAACAGGTATGGAATGTCCAAAACTTGTGGACGAGTACCAAAATCCTTACGGATGCGCTTTTTCTCGGTATAAGAGTAAACCATGGGGTTCCTCAGCTCGCTGATAAGTGACCCAAACCACCCAAAACACTCTTCAAGAGGGGGCGGTGACAAACAGCTGTTTACTGTAGTGAACAATCATTTCGAAAAAATGACTGTTTTTTTGCTCGGATTATGACGGTTAAACAGCGGAAAATTCGTCATAGCCCTACAGCGCAAAAAGGCCGGTGGTTAATAAACCACCAGCCATTAGCCTTACGGCTAAGAAATTAAGTAATAATTACTTGATTTCAACAGAAGCGCCAGCTTCTTCTAGCTGTGCTTTAAGAGCTTCAGCTTCAGCTTTGTCAACGCCTTCTTTAAGCGCTGCAGGAGCTGAGTCTACAAGACCTTTAGCTTCTTTAAGACCTAGGCCAGTTGCGCCACGTACAGCTTTGATAACTTGTACTTTGTTAGCGCCAGCAGCAGTTAGGATAACGTCGAATTCAGTTTGCTCAGCAGCAGCGTCGCCGCCAGCTGCGCCGCCAGCTACAACAGCAGCAGCTGCAGTAACGCCGAATTTCTCTTCCATAGCTTCGATAAGCTCAACAACTTGCATTACAGACATTTCTGCAACTGCGTCTAGGATTTGCTCGTTAGTAATAGACATAACAATTCTCTTTTAAGTCAACAATAAGTTTAAATAGCAACCAGTGAAAAGCAAGGCTTATGCCGCAGCTTCTTCTTTTTGGTCGCGAACAGCAGCGATAGTACGAACCAGCTTGCCAGCAGAAGCTTCTTTCATGCACATCATTAGGCGTGCGATAGCTTCGTCGTAAGTTGGTAGTGTCGCTAGTACTTCAGCATCAGTAACTGCGCCTTCAAATGCAGCAGCTTTGATCTCGAAATCTTTATTCTCTTTAGCGAAGTCTTTGAAAAGACGCGCTGCAGCACCTGGGTGCTCATTAGAGAATGCGATCAGAGTTGGACCAGTGAAAGTGTCTACTAGACACTCGTAGTCTGTACCCTGAACCGCACGGCGTGCTAGTGTGTTACGAACAACTTTCATGTAAACACCCGCTTCGCGAGCTTGTTTACGTAGAGAAGTCATTGCGCCAACTTCAACGCCACGAGAATCAGCTACAACTGCAGAAAGTGCACCACTGGCAGCTTCGTTGACTTCAGCAACAATTGCTTTTTTGTCTTGAAGATTTAAAGCCATTTGGATTAACCTCTGGTTGTGATTACAGCACTCAATACAAAATGTAATGAGCGTTTACGATGTTATTTAAAAATGAATAAATTCATTTCAAACCACAACATCGCCTACGTAGGTTTTATTAAGCTATCAATAATCTAATGAAAATCGACAGCGCCTACGGTCTTGGGATAGATGATTTCAAATTGCTTTAAAACCACCCAACCACAAATATTAGGCGCAGAAGTATACACTAAATCTGCGCCTAAGCAAATTAGTTTGCTTGAGTGTCAAGACTAGCTTGATCAACAGCAACACCAGCACCCATCGTAGTAGAGATGCTTACTTTCTTCAGGTAAGAACCCTTAGCTGAAGAAGGCTTAGCTTTCTTAAGAGCAACTAGAAGAGCTTCTAGGTTCTCTTGAAGCTGGCTAGCTTCGAAAGATGCTTTACCGATAGTAGTGTGGATGATGCCGTTCTTGTCGTTACGGTAACGAACCTGACCAGCTTTAGCGTTCTTAACCGCTTCAGCAACGTTAGGAGTTACAGTACCAACTTTAGGGTTTGGCATAAGGCCGCGTGGACCTAGGATTGTACCTAGTTGACCAACAACACGCATTGCATCTGGAGAAGCAACAACTACGTCGAAGTTCATTTCGCCTTTTTTCACTTGCTCAGCAAGATCTTCCATACCAACGATATCTGCGCCAGCAGCTTTAGCAGCTTCTGCGTTTGCACCTTGAGTGAAAACAGCAACGCGGATGTCACGGCCAGTACCGTGAGGTAGCACTGTTGCGCCACGAACGTTTTGGTCAGATTTACGAGCATCGATGCCTAGGTTAACAGCAACATCTACAGACTCAACGAATTTAGCAGTCGCTAGTTCTTTAAGAAGAGCAACAGCTTCGCTGATTTCGTATTCTTTAGTTGAGTCAACTTTGTCGCGGATTACGCGCATACGCTTAGTAAGTTTAGCCATGATCTTATCCCTCTACCACTAGGCCCATTGAACGAGCAGTACCAGCAATAGAACGTTTCATTGCTTCGATGTCAGCACCAGTCATATCAGCAGCTTTAGTTTCTGCGATTTCCTGAACTTGAGCGTCAGTAACAGTACCAACTTTCTCAGTGTTTGGACGACCTGAACCAGACTTAACGCCAGCAGCTTTCTTAAGAAGAACAGCAGCAGGTGGAGTCTTAGTTACGAACGTGAAAGAACGGTCGTTGTAAACAGTAATAACTACTGGAGTAGGTAGACCTTTCTCAACAGATTCTGTTTTTGCGTTGAACGCTTTACAGAATTCCATGATGTTCACGCCGTGTTGACCTAGAGCAGGACCAACCGGTGGACTTGGGTTTGCCATACCAGCTGCAACTTGCAGTTTGATATAAGCTTCAACTTTCTTAGCCATGATATTTCCTAATATTTTGGGTACATGCGCTAGCCGCAAGGCGAGCTCCCCATAAATTCAATTAACTCTTTTTTACTTCCACAGAAGCAAAAAGGCGCGAAATTATAATCATAATTCGCGCCTTTAACAACCCTAAAAAGGTGATTTTTTATACTCTTTTATTTTGAACAACTTATGAAGTATTTATCCACAGCTTGTTCAAAACTTAGAGTTTTAGTCCAGTTTTTCAACCTGACCAAATTCAAGCTCAACCGGTGTTGCACGACCAAAGATCGATACAGATACCTTAATGCGGCTTTTCTCGTAATCTACTTCTTCAACAGTACCGTTGAAGTCAGCAAATGGACCATCGTTCACACGAACCACTTCACCCGCTTCGAACATTGTCTTAGGACGTGGAGACTCGCTCGCTTTCTCTAGACGGTTCAAGATAGCATCAGCTTCTTTATCAGTGATTGGTGCAGGACGATCAGAGGTACCACCAATGAAGCCCATAACACGCGGAATGCTGCGTACTAAGTGCCATGATTCATCATTCATGATCATTTGAACTAATACGTAGCCAGGGAAGAATTTACGTTCACTTTTACGGCGTTGGCCTGCACGCATTTCCACTACTTCTTCAGTAGGTACTAGCACATCGCCAAATAGTTCTTCCATGTTGTGCATTTTAATATGCTCGCGTAGCGACTGTGCAACACGACCTTCAAAGCCAGAAAAGGCTTGAACTACATACCAACGTTTTTTTGGAGCTTCACTCATGAATCAGAACCCTCTACACCCCAGTTGCTAGAGAAACTAGACGGACCATAATGCCGTCAATTCCCCAAAGCACTAGAGACATAACAATACATACAGCTAAAACGATCAATGTAGTTTGCATAGTTTCTTGGCGAGTAGGCCAAACAACTTTACGAATCTCCATACGAGATTCTTTTGCAAAATCGATCGCAGCTTTACCTTTAGTTGTTGTTGCTGCAACGCCTAGTGCGGCAGCAATCAGCACAACTACACCTGCAGCGCGAATTACAACAGACAATTCACCATACAGGTAATTACCCACAACAGCAGCAGCCAACAGAACAAAAGCGACAATCCACTTCATTGTATCTGCTGCACCTGAGCTATCAGGAGTTTCAGCGTTTGCTTTCATAAAACCAACCTGTGATAAGTCTTAAATATAGACGACAATAACCCCGCTGTTGCAGGGCACATTCCTTTGCGTTGCAAAACAACACATCTAACAGTCATTTTAGTCAAAAAGACCGTTTAATTCTTTGCTAAGAGCAAAAATCGATGTCAAAACATCCAACTCTTTTTTTAGCGCAGAAAAAGGGCATCAAATGATGCCCTTTTTACTAGTGGTTCGTCAAATCTTATGCAAAGATTTTAGCTACAACACCAGCACCAACTGTACGGCCACCTTCGCGGATTGCGAAACGTAGACCTTCGTCCATTGCGATTGGAGCGATTAGCTCAAC
>NZ_JADDYK010000087.1:59622-129017 GCF_015163615.1 Vibrio sp. OPT18 | reverse complement strand
AGTCGGCAGACGAGAGACTGGAGTTATATCGATAAGGTGTACTTGAACCCTGAAAAGTGTGCAGCGTAATCATTAAGGTTACTAAATTGTAAAAAAAAACACGACAACTTGCTTGAAAAACAGCGGAAACGAGCGATCGCAATCACCGAAATACGCACTGTAGCGCTGTTTTACTTCAGAACCTCTTCATTTTAAAAACTACCTCCTTGATTTGCACACCTCTCTCAATCACTAGAACCAAATTAAGAAATAACTAAGAAAAGAGTCTCTATTGCTTTCTATCTGCTTTATCCAGCGTAATCATCCCAAGAAATTTGTTTTAAATACTCTCTAAGCCTTCACACCTGTTATTCGATTCACGCTACCCTGATAAAGTGTTAAGATCTCCTTATCAAAGTTTATTGTGGCGACGAAAGAGCACATGTATTGTGATTTCCTTATCAAATCTTATGTACCCCATATTGTACCCCACATAAAAAAACTAAAATTTAAAGGTAATATTTTCAAATGGTTAATAGCAGCATCCAATGGTTTCCGGGTCACATGCATAAAGCCCGCAAAGAAATCGAAGAAGTTATCCCACAAGTTGATGTGATCATCGAAGTACTGGACGCTCGTATCCCGTTCAGTAGTGAAAACCCAATGATCTCCTCACTGCGCGGCGATAAGCCTTGTGTAAAAGTGTTGAACAAGCGTGACCTTGCGGATCCTGAACTGACTCAACGTTGGATTGAGCACTTCGAGAAAGAACAAGGCGTAAAAGCGATTGCGATTACGACTAGCGTAAAAGAAGAAGTTAACCACGTTATGGAGCTAGTACGTAAACTGGCACCGCACCGTGAACAGATGGGCAAGAACATTCGTACAATGATCATGGGCATCCCGAACGTGGGTAAGTCTACGATCATCAACTGCTTGGCTGGACGCACGATTGCGGTTACTGGTAACCAACCTGCGGTAACTCGTCGTCAACAACGTATCAACCTGCAGAATGGCGTGATCCTTTCTGATACTCCAGGAATCCTTTGGCCTAAAGTAGAAAACCCACACAGTGGCTTCCGCTTGGCTGCAACAGGTGCTGTAAAAGATACAGCAATGGAATACGATGAAGTGGCATTCTACACAGTAGAATACCTAGCAAAGCAGTACCCTAACCTTTTGCAAGAGCGTTACCAAATTGAAGAGCTGCCAGAGTCTGACATCGAATTGATGGAAGCGATTGGTCGTAAGCGTGGTGCACTTCGTGCCGGTGGACATATCGACATTCACAAATGTTCGGAAATCCTACTTCACGAATTGCGTAATGGCACTTTAGGTAAGGTAACGCTTGAGTTGCCAGAAATGATCACACAAGAGCTGATCGAAGTTGAAGAAGCGGCTGCGCTGAAAGCGGAACAACAGATTAAGAAAAAAGAAGAGCGTCGTAAGCGTTACTTGAAGAACAAGCGTTAATCGCTATTAGTTTTTATAATCTGCTTTAGTTTCTGTTTACCACTCTTACATCTACCTCTAGATATTCACGTTCTATCGATAATAGAGCGTGAATATTGCCTGCTACCGTTTGTTGATCTAGCTAACATACTGACAAATCTATAGAAACGGTCGTTTACAATCCCAAACACTGTGACATACTACGCAAATTATTGTGTATCAATCTCGGCTAATTTCTCAATGCGCTCTTATTCTGGGTTCAAGAATCAAAGATTTAAAACCTATTTCGATAATGAAATTTATTTGCCGTACATAAATTTCATCTACATCCCGATCTCAATATTCTGTGCATTCATTATCACTGACTACATCCACTTTGGTAGTGAGAGCCTTACACCTATCATTTTCCGAGTCATACTTTTTCTATTGATGATGGCTGCCGCCAGATATTGCATCACCAGCAAACCCAACGTTTTAGAACCAGTAGAAAGCGCCTTCCTTGTAATTAGCTCGCTTTTTTTGGTCTATGTCGGTCGGCTTGCGATTGAGTTAAACAACTTCGATTACCAAGGTGGCGTAATTCTCGTCATGATCTACATTGGTACGTTTTCACGACTGTCGGCCAAATACAGTATCTCTACGCTGTCGTTTATCTTTTTGGCTTATCTCATCGGCCTGGCACCATTGCTTTATGAAGCAGAGCCAAAGAATGAAATAGAAACAATTTCCGTTTATATCTCGGCTTATATCCTAATCTCGGCGGCCTGTATAAGACGTGACTTGGAAGTACACAAACGTTTCGCTCAATCCGAGCAACTGCGCAAACAAGCGATTCAGCTTCGCAAACAGTCCAATATGTTTGAGGCCCTTTCCTATCAAGACGCACTAACGGGCTGCTACAATCGCCTTTATCTTCATCAGGTTATAGAACCGAGCATAGACCGTCAGCTATCCATTACATCGATCATGATAGATATTGATCATTTCAAATCGATTAACGACACCTACGGCCATCAAATGGGCGACATGGTGATTAAAGAACTGGCCGATGAGATTCAAAAACGACTACCGACCAGCAGTAACTGCTTTCGATACGGCGGTGAAGAGTTTTTGGTGATGGTCCAAGGAGAAACCGAGGCCTCAATTGAATCGCTGGTTAATTCCCTTTTAGAATCCCCTGCTCGCCTTAGGTTAGAAGTAACGATTTCAATCGGTGTTAAACATGCACTTCAGGCCCTTGGTTCTGTTGAGCAACTTATCGACGACGCCGACCAAGCACTCTACATTTCGAAGAAAGACGGTAGGAATAAGATTACATGGTGTGATTAGTCGGCCAATATTTCACGCGCCTTTGCTAATCATTAAAACGACCACATATCCAATCAAAAAAGCCCCGAGCAACTTAATGCTCGGGGCTTTTGTCTTTGTTCTTCTGCTTTAAAATAGCTTCGTTAAGAACCTGTTATTTGCTACTCAGCAAAAACCAATATTCAACAAGAATCGACTAAGAATACACGACGCTTGCTGTTTTCTGTTCAAGTTCAACGGGAGAGTTCCAAGAAATCACTTTCTCGTTCACTTGGCTGCCGCATGGTGCGTTCCAAACTTGCTCGAGCTCTTCTTTACCACCAATCGCTTAATAAAAAGCAATCGCTTGGTGGTTCTCAGACATCACCTCTAGGTAGAGCCCTGAATCCGAATAGTATTGCTGCAACCACTTCGATAATTCAGACAACAGACGCTTGCCTACACCTCGACCGCGATAATTATTGTCTACGTGTAACGCATCAATGAACGTGCCACGCTCAAAGTTGTGATTACCAAACGCGCAGACGAAACCAACCAGTAAACCACCTTCTTCAAGCAATAAAACATGTTGATTGAAAGGAGGATTAATCAAACGAGTCTGCCAAATAACAGATCTGTCCTCCAAAACATCATTTTCTAAGTAATCATCAGCAAGAATGCCACGGTAATATAGCTTCCAGCTATCCGCGTGTAATTGGGCAATCCGCTCATAATCTTTATATTCAGCTACCTTAATTTCCATTTATTAGCCCTTAGTACTTCCATTTATGACTTGCTACTACATTTCACACTACCTTTATACAATATTTAAGCAAAACATACTAATACACGTTTACACTTTCAATATTGACTTACACGTGTACGCTGATATTCTAGCGCACAGATGTAAGCCCAATGGAAATTTGCTAATGAATAGTGCCGACAAACAATCTACAAAAAAGCCGCCATTAATCTGGCTCAATATTTTTGTGTTCTCTTTTAGTATGCTGCTTGCTGTTGTTGCGGCTCCCGTTTATGGCTACTTTTTTGGCTATGGCATGGAGCACTGGATATGGCTAGCAATCTGCTTTACGTTCTGTAACCTTTCAATCACGACGGGTTATCACCGCTTATGGTCACATAAAGCGTTTGAAGCGCATTCAAGCCTAAGATTCCTGTTTGCATTAGGTGGTGCATTTGCCCTGCAGAACAGCGCGCTACACTGGTCTTCTGATCACCGTGTTCATCACAAGCATGTCGATAACAACGACAAAGACCCATACTCTGCAAAACGTGGATTTTGGTACTCACACATTGGCTGGATGATCCGTAATTACAGCACTTCAATGTACGAAAACTACGAAAACTGCCGTGACCTTAAAAAAGACAAGATTGTTATGTGGCAGCACAAGCACTATGTTCTGTTGGCATTGCTGATGAACTTCGGTGTTCCTATCGCGTTAGGTATTATTTACGGTGACATACTTGGCATGTTGTTAATCGTAGGCGCTGTTCGTTTGGTACTTAATCACCACACAACATTCTTCATTAACTCTCTTGCTCACATCTGGGGTAGCCAACCTTTTACCGATAAAAACACGGCCCGTGATAACGGTGTGTTAGCAGTACTCACTTTCGGCGAAGGCTACCACAACTTCCACCACATCTTTGAGAACGATTACCGTAATGGCATTTACTGGTGGCAATACGATCCAACGAAGTGGTTGATTAAGAGTGCTTCATTGATGGGCTTAGCAAGCAAGCTAAAGAAAACGCCTCAAGCCCGCATTGAAAAGGCCGAAGCTACTATGCTACTTAAGCGCACACAGCAAAAGATCATGCATCGTGCCGACAAACAACAAATCGCAGACAAGCTTCAACAAGAGTTTGATGCTCTAGTATCAAACATGAACGAATATTACGAAGTTAAAAAGCAGCTACTTGAAAGCAAGCGCGAAGACGTTGTGAAGAAGTACGAACACTCTGTTCTTAAAGTTCGTTATCAGCAAATCAAAATGAATTTCGAACAACAGAAGAAAAATTGGGCAATGACAGTGGAACAATATGCTTAACAGTCATTTAACATTAAGTTATTTTTAATCAATAGCCTAAGTAATAATTACTTAGGCTTTTTTTTCACAGGCATAAAGCTATGATTTCTGTTGAATAAAAACTCCAATTTAAAATGGAGCAATGTCAAATATCACACCTAAAGTGCAAGAGAATACTTTATTACATTTCCACTTGTGAACAAAGTCACTTACAGGGTTTTGTTTTGTAACATAAAATGCGCGCCTCCTGTTCCACGGAATACACAAGCGAGTTATTTTATGAAAATGTTAAAAACATCACTAGCGCTAGCAATCTCTACTTCCCTTTTATTCGGCTGCGGTGATGAGACAACAAACAACTACTACCCTCAAGAACCAACGGTTCCTTCTTCTACAGAAGCTAAAATTGCCGTATTTAATCTGTCTTTTGACCGTTATACCTACGAAGATCTTGTTGCTGAAATGAAACTGACTAAGCCAGAACAAGATGCACTGGTTGAGGGTTGGAAAAATGACACTCTATCGGACGAAGACAAAGCGACTGCGCTGAAAGTAATCCAGATTCGTAACGTAGCTGCAATCATCCAGACTGAACGCCCAGAAGTAATCATGATGGCGGAGTTTAACAACGATGGTACCGCTGAAAATAACGATGCTCTTATCGGGTTCCGCTTGAACTACCTATCTGTATCTCAAAATTCAAACAGCTTTGATCAAGACGGCACTCAGTTAGAGCCAATCGTATTCCAGTATTTCGCAAACTTCGCAACCAACACTGGCCTACTAAATGAATTTGGCTTCGATCTGGATAATGATGGTATTGCCGGAGCTCTACCTGGCGATGCATGGGGTTTTGGTAACTACCACGGACAATATGCGTTCGCTCTAATGTCTATGTACGAAATTGATCACGACAACATTCGTACTTTCCAAAAGTTCAAATGGAGCGATATGCCTTCGGCTACCATGCCAACTATCACCAACTGTAACGATTCTTGGAACCCTATCCCAGATGGCATGGAGTGTGGTGACGACTGGTATACCGCTGAAGAGTGGGCAGAAGTTCGCCTTTCTTCTAAAAACCACGTTGACGCACCAATCCTAATTCCTCAAGAAGACGGTACATCAGATACGATTCACCTACTTATGTCTCACCCAACGCCACCTATTTTCGACACGGGTAAGAACAAAGTTCAAAATGCTGATGAAATCAATTTCTGGGTCGATTACATCGAAGGTCAAAGCTACATGTACGACGATAAAGGCGTGACTGGCGGATTAAACACAGACGCTAAATTCGTTGTTATGGGCGACCTTAACGCTGACCCTCTTAAAGGTGATGGTGACTTGACAGCAATCAATGCACTGATGGACCACGACAAAGTTAACCGTTTAGCGACGTTCGGTCCATTAGCACCTGCCAGCCTTGGTGGCCCCGAGTGTCTAGCTCTTGGCGAATGTAAAGAAGCGAACTGGGATACTCCATACCCAGGTCAAGTAACAAGCACGAGCGGACTACGCCTTGATCATGTTGTACCATCAGAAAACCTAACAATTTCAGACTCTGGTGTTTACTGGCCAGCAACGTTCGAAGACGGCCGTCTATTAATGAATGACGAGCGTGTAGGTAGCTACGGTAACGGAAAAGATGTTTCTTCAGATCACCGTATGGTTTGGATTAAAGCTGAAATCCACAACTAATACAGCCAGATAAACTCTATCAATCATGCCCGGTTCCTATAGTCGGGCATTTATTATTCTAACGTCCCTTTTAATATATCACTCCGATAACTTACTGAGGTTATGGATGCTAAGAACCATAGTTATTGGATTTCAGAACTCTTTCTTCAGTCTGAATTTATACTTACATTACTTGAACTTATCGAGTTTAAAGCGAAGGAATTGAAAATGAGCAAACTGACTATTATTGCAACGATCGTCTCTAAAGAAGACAAAACAGAGCTTGTAAAAGCTGAGATGATTAAATTGATCGATAAAACCCGTGTTGAAGACGGCTGTATTAACTACGATCTGCACCAAGACAACAGTAACCCTGCTCACTTCGTTTTTCATGAGAACTGGGAGTCTGAAGCTCATCTAGAGAAACACTTAGCGAGCCAACACATCGCTGACTACATGGCTGCGACTGAAGGTTGTATTGAAACCTTTGTGCTTAATAAAATGACGCACATTGCTTAACCAGTCACTCATTACTGATTCAATAAAAACCCTGCTCTGATCGCAGGGTTTGTCTTTTCTACAGGCTTATATTTGCTCATTCTAACAATGAAAAAACCCGCCAGAGTAGCGGGTATGGTCAATAATCATGACTGTCAAAGACAGATAGGTAACAACCATCAATCCAATATTGAGTACCACTTTACAGTGGCACTCTGACATTTCTTTTGCTGATCGCTAGCACGGGGGCACTAGTTAAAAGCACGAGCCAAAATGCCATTCCCTTGATATTGGTAAACACTTGAATTACTACTTACAAAGACCGATTCTCCGGGCTTAAGAGAAACTGTACGACCTTCTGAGGTGATGGTCGCCTCTCCTTCCACACAGAACAATATCTCCGCGCTACGTAAATACTGTGACTTGCTCTCATCAGTCGCAGATAAGATATCAAAGCCAAAGTCATCCACCGGAATCGGATAGCTCATCTTGCCCTCTTTCAATACAGGCTTAAGGCGAATATCTTCTGGCTTAATCGGCTCAAAGATCGTGTTGTCGATAAGCTCAGGGACATCGATATATTTGGGTGTGAGACCTGCACGCAGCACATTGTCTGAGTTTGCCATGATCTCCAAGCCTGTGCCCTGAACATAAGCGTGTGGGGTTTCTGCGAACAGGAACATCGCTTCACCCGGCGCCAATTCAACCGTGTTGAGCATCAATGGGGCGAACAAACCAATATCACCCGGATAGTGCTGTTTGAATTCAATGCTGTATTGCAAAGCTTCACGTCCCATGACCGTTTTTGCTGGTCGCGCATGTGCAGCATAAAGTTCATTAAGCGCAGACGCTTTGCGGTCACCTTCAAGAGACATAATTGCGCTAAAGAAAGACTTTAGAGAATCACTGTCGGCATTGGCTTTTAGTACATTAAGTTCAATCGCTAACGAAGGAATATCCGCTTCTTCGAACAAAGCAATAATATCTACGATTGGACGAAAGCCATTCATCGCTTTGTAAAAGGTCAACGCATAAACCAACTCAGGTTTATGATTTGGATCTTTGTAGTTACGATTAGACGCATTCAAAGGGATGCCAAGTGCATTCTCTCGCTCAAAACCTAATTCTGATTTTCGCTTGTTCGGGTGAACCTGAATCGACAACGGTGTTTCAGCGGCCAACACCTTAAACAGGAAAGGTAATTCACCAAAACGTGCCGCCGTGTACCCGCCTAAGACATCGATTTTGTTTTCATCAATCATGTGAGAAAGCGACTCACCGGTATCACCTACTTTTGAGCAACCATTTGGATGAGCACCCATCCAAATTTCTGCTTGAGGTTCTTGGTTTGGGTTCACAATACCAAAAAGTTGGTTGATGGAGTCTTTGCTTCCCCATGCGTAATTTTGAATAACGTTGTCGAGTTTAAATAGAGACATAATTACTTCTCATTAAAAATCTGGCTGCCAAGCTTGAGCGTGGCGGCGATATTACGGGCAGTGCGAGTCAGGTTTTGATTCGCTTCTGATAAAACTTGGTCTAAAGACTGAGGTGAACGCACGGTTCCAAATAAGCTAGACATTGAGCCGTAAAGTTTTTCAACGTCTTGCCCCAAAGAGCCCGCAATTCCAATGGTTGGAATACTCAGCTTTTGAGCTCGCTGAGCAATACCGAAAGGTGTTTTACCTTGCAGGGTTTGGTTGTCCATCTGCCCTTCTCCGGTCACGACCAGTGAAGCTCCTTCAAGAACCTTATCTGCATCCAAGGTATCTAATACCATCTCAATACCCGCTTTAATTTGGATACTGAATGCAAGACTTAACCCCAGAGGTGTACCACCAGCCGCACCAAAACCAGCTGTGTCGCGATGATTAGTACCCGTATGTGTTTGAGCGATATCGGCAAAGTGACCGATCGCAGTATCAAGTTGTTCAACTTGAGCTTGTGAAGCCCCTTTTTGTGGGCCAAACACGGCACTGGCTCCACTTTCACCACACAGTGGATTATTCACATCACATGCGACCACGAACGTCACTTCTTTGCATCTAGGGTGCAGTCCATCAAGATCGATACTTGCTAACTGGCTTAACTCGGCGCCGCCACCAGATAGCTCGTTGCCTTGCTTGTCTAATAGCTGGCCTCCCAACGCTTGTAAGATGCCAGCACCTGCGTCATTGGTGGCACTACCGCCCAGACCAATAATGATTTGTTCCACGCCTTTATCTAGCGCATCTCTAATCAGCAACCCTGTGCCGTAAGACGATGCTGTAAGAGGTGATCTTTCTTCTAAGGTTAATCGATCTAAACCCGATGCTTGAGCAAACTCCACCAAGGCAGTGTTTACGCTTATGCCATCAACCTGTTGTACAAGTGAAGCCCAATAAGCCGTACATTCGCGACCGATTGGATCCGTCGTTTGCAGCCGTTGTTTCTTACCATCGAGCGCCTCTAGCAACACGTCTACCGTGCCTTCTCCGCCATCGGCGAGTGGCATTTTCACGAACTCTGCGTGAGGAAAAACGTCAGCAAATCCACGCTCAATACAAGACGCAACTTGGTGAGCGTCGAGTGATTCTTTAAATGAATCGGGGGCAATTACAATTTTCATTGTCGTTCACCATTCCCGCCCACCAAGGTGAGCGGGTGATTAAAATTAGAATTTGATTTGGAATGTTTTTGCTTGGCAAGATGCCAGTTGACCGAAGGTTTCTGTTGCTACATCACCTTCGCGTACGCGCTCGTCCATGCTTGTCTCTTTCCAGCTTGAAACGTTTTGAGTGAAGGAGATTGAATCTGACACTGAACCTGTTTCTGCCGGGTTGTAGACACGCATGATCAACGCATCTTCATCTTCCGCTTTCTTCAGCACACTCAACACAGCGCCTGATTGTTGCTTAGACAGAAGGCTAAAACTCATTGGTAGGTTTTGTTCGCCCACATTCAGCTTCATCGCGTTGTAAGGGATCTTGTTGTAGCATTCGATTTGAGTGACACTGTCACGTGCTTGCGCCATGATGTTGGCGTCAATATGGTTATCAGCGAAACCACACAGCGTGAATTCACACACTAACTTGCCGCGCACTTGTGAATCTGGTGTCGGGATCTTGATGCCTGATGGACGGCCCGGACGAAGCAATAGCTCTTCTTTACCCAACACGCCGATACCACGGAATAGTGTCAGTGCGAAGGTATCTCGGTTTTCGTCACCTTGAGATGCAATCACTTCAAATTCACGCAGGCCATTCGACATAATCGCCATGCCCGCTTTGCCGTTTTCTAACGCTGCAAAGTTCATTAACTGATACACAGGAACTGGCGCTTCTTTCCACTTCTCTTCTTCCCACACCGCCATAGCTGGGTCATTGGTTGGTCGAGTAATACAGCCGAACTGGTTATCTGCAACCACAGTTTCAGAAACGAATGGTGTCGGTACTAGCACACGTACACGGTGATCGTCGGCTTGATTGTCTAGTTCCATGCGTACTTCAATGCGGCGAGAACCTTGCTTCAATACCACTTGGCATTGCGCTTCAACGAATCCGTTTTGACCCGTACGTTCTTCACGCTCTGTAAGGTTTGCAGGCACGCTCATGCGAAAAGCGATGTTCGCTACCGATTGGAAGCCTTGGTGATCAATCGATGTTTCGACTGGGAATTCGTCTGAGTACAGTAACCATTCTTGACGAGATGGAGAGTAATCGTACTCATCGCCGTCATCAGAACCGTCTTCTAAACGAAGGACTTGGTCGAATACTTGCTCTGTCTCTTTATCGAAAATAGTCAGAGTACCGTTGTCGTTTACATTGATTCGGTAGTATTCGTTTTCTAATAGGTAGTCCTTCTGCTCAGCAACTTTAACTGCGCCCTTCTCGTTACCTTGGATGTGTAACGTAGTGAAACCCATCGCTGGCACAGTACGTTTGATCTGAATATCAAACTCCATGAACGGGTCGTAGTTACCGTAGTGAACGATTTGACGGTCTACTTTACCCGGGTCAATTTGGCGCTTGTCTTGGATGAAGTACTCAACTGGGTTTTCGTTTTCATCAAAGATAGAGAACTCTTGTGCACGGATAGTGATAGTCGTGTTAACCACTTCTTCACGCTCGTATGGTGAAAGGTTGAACATCGCTAGTTTGTCGCAACCTTCACGATCTGGCATGTGGTCAACAATCTTACGCTTGTAGAAATGAATCAGGTTTGTCGCCATGTCATCCGCAAGGATGTAACGGTTTAGAATTTCAGCGTGTACCTTGTCTGAACAACAGCAACCAATAGAGTCATGAGCGTGGTTCTTCATGCTCTCCTTCCACATTTTCTCAATCAAGCCGTGGTGGTATTCAAAGCCTAATGTCCAAGCGATAGACGCTAGCGGTTCTAAGATATTTACAATCTTGTTTTCGATTTCTGCGTGGATCAGTTTGATGTCCATACGCGTAGAAGAGATCGTACGGTGAACACGCATGTATTTACCGTCGTTGAACTCGCCTTTAATTGTGTCGAGTTGGTCGCGCGCCGCTTCTACTTTCTCGAACACTTCTTCGTAACGGCTCATTGAGAATTCACGATCTGGGTAGATTTCGCGAAGCTTGTCCATTACTTCAAAGATGTCTTTTTGAATCGGCATTTGGTCGTGGCCGTTTGGTAGCAAGATATCTTTAGTCACCGATGGCTTTTCTAGCACTGGGAAGTACTTATCTAAACGAGCACGTAAGCCTTCTTCGTCTTGTGGAAGGTATTTACCAATCGCGTAACCCAGCGGAAGCACTTGTGCCGTTACTTCACTGCCGTCATTAGACTGCCATAAGAATTCTGTTTTGTTGGTACCATGACGCTCTGAACAACCACGCCAGAACATTGCACGCGTGATGTCGAAGCCGTTGTAGATCATTGGCAGCTGTGAGCTCATGCTGAATGAATCTGGTAGGTAACCAATCTTCATTGCATCGCCAAACTTCATACAGTCACGAATGCCATACATCATGTTGCGTACAATTGACTCACCAGAAACTTGCATTGTGTCGGTTTGAGAATACCAAGGGCCAATAATTAACTTGCCCGCTTCAACCAATGCTTTTACGCGCTCTGTGTTTTCTGGTTTGATTGCAAAGTAATCTTCTAGAACGGCGGTTTGACCATCTAGAACGTAGTATTTGTATTCTGGATCGCTCTCCAGACGGTTCATGATTTCTTCCATGTTGTTCACAAGAAGAATACGAGACTCTTCTGTTGTGAAATACCATTCACGATCCCAGTGCATGTGAGGAGTAATATGTACGCGTGATGTAGTCATAATCATTTACCTAAATGTGTCGCTTCGAGTAAAACTAAAGTTCGAACCCAAATACGACTAAATTAAATTTTTTCAAGGGGTTAAAATTGGCTGCCACTAAATTTAGGGTGCAGAAAACCACGCCCAGAATCTGTGTGAATAAAACCGTTAGGAGCACAGGTATTTAGGACAGCCAGTTGTTTGTTATTTTTTATATATTGATTTCGCAGTGAGTTAGGAGCTAACTCAAAATTCAGTTAGTTCTGTGTTGCAGTACTTGCTTCAAACTTACCCTTTTTTACCGCGTGACCACGCCACATCAGAAGAGTAATGGTTGAAATCACTGTGCCGACAATCGCAGCACCGAACCAGATTGCCGCAGCAGAGAATGCGCCCAAACCAGAATCGTGTAACAAGAAGATAGAGAAAATACCTGCGCCCGGAGTCGATAGACCAATACCTGCCGCACCAACCATTGCACCTGTAACCACAGAGCCTAGTAAGAATGAGCCGATTACACGGATTGGATCTTCAATCGCCATTGGGATTGCACCTTCAGTAATACCCGCTAGGCCAAGTAGCCAAGTTGATTTACCCGTTTCAATCTCAAAATCTTTGAATAAGCGTGGAGCAATCATGGTTGAAGCCGTTACGGTGAACGCTGATACCATTTTCACTGAGCCGAAGATTGCGTATGGGCCATAAACACCGTTCGCCATTGCACCTAAACAGAATGCGTAAGCGGCTTTGTTTACCGGACCACCCAAGTCGAATGATACAAACAGGCCAAGAATCGCACCTAGAAGCAGAGCGTTAGTGCCTGACATACCGTTCAACCAGTCCGTCAGACCTTGGTTTAGGAACGCAACAGGTTTACCGATAACAAACAGCATTAAGCTACCTGCTACCAAAGTACCAATCACCGGGTAAAGGTAGAAAGTAAGGAAGCCGTTAAATGCAGGGCCTAAGCGAACATGCTCTTTCACCCAGCGCATCACGTAACCCGCAATCAAACCACCAACGACACCACCAAGGAAACCTGAACCAATGATGTTTGCTGCAATACCCGCGGCAAAACCAGGACCTAGTGCCGGTTTGTCTGCTAATGAGTAAGCTGTGTAAGCTGCCAGTACCGGCACCATCAATGTACCCAGTAGGCCGCCACCTAGTTTGCGATACATCCATAGCCAAGAATCTTTTGTTGCGTAGAGCTCTTGCAGGTCAAAAATTTGCGCGATAAGAACAGCAACCGCAAGAACAGTACCACCAGCAACGATAAGAGGAACCGCATAAGAAATACCAGAAAGCAGTGCTTGTTTGAGCTCTGTTTTCAGTGGCACTTTCTTAGGTTTATCATCAGTAGCTACTTTACGCTCTGCACCGTTGCCTTTTTTCGACTCTTCGATCGCTTCGTTTAAAATGCGTTCACCGTGTTTAATCGGTTCTGCAACTGGCGTTTCTACACGAGGAATGCCGTTAAAGCGCTCAGATTCTTTAATCGCAACTTCAGCAGCAAATACACAAGCCACTGCATTGTTTAATTGCTCAGCCGTTAAGCGATCTTCAATACCGTTTGCGCCCTGTTTTTCAACATGCACATTATAACCAAGCTTTTTGCCCGCCTTTTCAAGATATTCTGCCGCCATATAAGTATGAGCAATGCCTGCAGGGCAAGCCGTCACACATACAATTGTCGGTGCATTTGTATCTAAGTTGTCTTGTTTTTCATCTTGTTGATTGTCGCCATCAAGAAGCGCAAAGATTTCTTCAGCGGTTGTTGCTTTTAATACTGCTTCGCGAACATCGTCGTCAACCAATGTAGTTGTCAGTGCAGTAAGCAGATGCATGTGGGTAGAACCCGCTTCTGCATTCGGAATCGCAATTAGGAAGATTAGATTTACATCCTCGTCTTCATCCAAGCCTTTCCATTTCATGTCTTCTTTAAGCGTTGCTACAGCGAAACCAGCTTCTTTAACCGCGTCAGTCTTGCCGTGCGGTACTGCTAGGCCTTCGCCAAGCGCTGTCGGGCCTTGCTCTTCACGAGCAAATACTGCATCAAGGTACTCTTGCTTGTTATGCAGTTTGCCTTGCTGATCCAGTTGGTCAGCAAGTGCGTAAATCGCTTCTTCTCGACTGCTAAACGTAGTTTGCAGATTTACGAGCGACTTATTCGTTAGAGTAGTAAGTTTCATAACCTTTGTCCCATAGTCACGGATTAGTACGACAGTCGTCCCTGCCGACGATAAGAATAATACAACTTCAAGACATTTAATCCGTGATCACGATCTCACCAATACATATTTGTATTTAATTTGTATTTAAATCGTATTGGTAAATCCTTTAAGAAAGCTTGTTATGTATCGTTTAATTTGTATTATATGTACTACAAAACGCCGATACGATGCTCACACTAACCTTTAAAGCAAGGCTTATATAGAGCAAATTTACGTATTTAAGGTACAGGTTCTTAATCAAAGTCTAGTTGTCCTAGCGCACAAATGAGGCAAAAATGGCAAGACTCCCTATGTATCGCCAAATCGCCGATGCAATAAGAGAAAAGATCAGTTCTGGAGAATATAAAGTTGGAGAAGCACTCCCAACAGAAGCGCAATTGCGTGAAGTATTCTCGGTAAGCCGTGTAACGGTTAGACAGGCGCTGAAACTACTGATCGAAAACGATGAGCTTGAAAGCGTTCAAGGCAGCGGCACTTACGTCAAAGAGAACAAGATCAATTACGACATCTACAAACAGTCGAGCTTTCAAGAAAAGTGGGCGCATTTAGATGTGGTTACACACAGTGAAGTTCTGGCCTTCGAAATGAAGCCGTGTTCTTTGGCGATGTCTGAACATTTAGATATCAAAGAAGGCGAATTGGTTTTCTACGTAAAACGTGTTCGTTTCATAGACAACAATCCAATCACGGTTGAAGAAACTTGGTTACCTGTTGCCCTATTCCCAGATCTCACCTATCAAGTGATGCAGACATCAAAGTACGACTTTATTGAAAACACCAAAGGCATGGTGATTGATCGAAGTGAGCAGGAATTGGTACCGATTCTTCCGCCTGAAGACGTTGCTAAACAGTTAGGTATTGACCCAGCTCAGCCTATCATTGAAAAACGTACTCGCGGTTACCTCGCCAATAACACGGTATTTGAATACAGCCGAAACTACTTCACGTCTAACGATTACCGATTCACTTTGGTCGCAAGACGCCAGAGATAATGCTCATCAACGAGTTTCTATAATAACAAAATGACCAACACAGAGAGCGCCTTGCTCTCTGTGTTTCTATGCTGTTAACTCAATCATAAACCCAACTTTCCTCCCCAAATATTCCTAAACCAATATCAAGTAACCTCACGAAAGATCATTCACATTCATTTAAATACTGTTCTGCCGCTTTGACCATAAACTAAGCGCCAAATTACAAGAACAACAGTCGACAGGAATGTAGATGAATACCAAACAACTTGAGGACGCTGTAAGTGAAGTGAGCTTATTCAATCAGCACCTCCACTTAATCCAATCCGTGCATACCATTCCGACCCCAAAAATGAATTGGGAGTCGATTGCGATGGAACCTGCGCCGACAATGCCAACGGTTCGATTCGATCATAAAGTCAAAGCCATGGAAGCTCTCGATGAGTACAAACCTAACTGGCTAGATATGCTGCTAGGCAACAAGTCGAAGTTGTACACCCTCACCAATAATATCGAGCGTGCCGCCGAACAAGACATCGAGCAATACAAGACAGAGTTTGTACATTGGGTTCAAAGCTATAGCTACTGGGCCAAGGGCAACCAATTATCGAAAGGTATATTAAACAACGATAGTGAAGCAAAACTATCAGCCCTTTCCGAAGCTCAACAAAACCCGATTAACGCTGCGGTAGTCGACACTAAGCTGATTAACCATAACTTTAATACCTATAAGAATGGTCACCTGCTAGAAATCAATATTCAGGTTAATAAGCACAACGTGATCCCTAAAGAAAAAAAGGTATTGAGCCAAGGCGAAGTGAAGCTTGAAACGATGTCTCTTTCTGAAAATAATGCCTTATATCGAGAGTATGTCTGCAGCTGTATTCTTAAGTGCGCGCAAGATGCTTTCAATGTGTTACCCGAGACGAGCGTTGTGATCAATGTTGAACAGATTTCAGCTGATCAATCGAGCGAAACCATCGTTTCATGCCATGTCGAACAAGGGCTACTCGAGTTCTTGTTAATCGAAGACGATAAACCCTCTGAGATACTTGAATTCTTTGTCCACATTGAAGATTTCAATCCTCATCGAGGTAACGGATTCTCTGCGATAAAAACGATTTTTTCGCCTTTGCCTATGGCGTCATAACTTACTCGCATTTTCGATTCAACCATTGACGACTCTTCACGACTAGCCTTGCGTTCGTCGTGTTCAATCACCTTATATACCAAACCATTATGTCGACACACGCTATCTCACAAACAACGCGCCCATCAACCAACACAGTTTCATACACACGCTCCCTAGCAAAGCTGCCTCTATTTCTCATCGCGTTCTCTATGCCTATATTTGGAAAAGAGGCTGGAGAAGAGGTTGAAGAAGTGATACTCGAGGACGACGTCGTATTAAGCGAAGGTTCCGAGTTACAAGAAGAAGCTGAAGAATCCCCTTTTACGACCCTGACCAAGCTCGGTTTTATCTACTCACAAAACACCAGCTCATCTTTGTCGATCAACTCTGGAATCTCTGTTGGATACAAAAAAGAGAACTGGGGCCAACGAGTTCAGTTTGATACCTACTATACCGATGCCGAAAACGATGAAGACGGCACCAATCGCTATACCACCAACTATGGCATCAGCTATGACTTGAACGAAGTCACCTATTTGGTCGCGACAACACGCTTTGAACACGACCACTTTGGTACTTATCGTAAGCAATTCATAACGGCTACAGGGTTGGGTCGCCACTTTTATGATACTGAAAGAATCAAACTCCAAGGCTCTGCTGGTCCGGGTTACCGAATCAGTCAACGCCAATCCTCCGATGAAGAGTTCCCGAACAAAGAGAACTATGAGCTGATCGTCAATGCCAGTGTTGATGGCTCTCTGACGCTCACAGAAACGTTTTCTATGGGGGCAACGGCCAACATGGCTTACGGTGAAGAGAACACCAATTACAACCTCAAAGGCTATCTAAAGAACATCTTGATGGGCAATTTAGCGCTGACTTTCGATACCGAATACATCTACAACACCACTGTCGCATCAGACCAAAGTAACGCCGAAATCTACAGCTCAATGAACCTCAACTACGATTTCTAACCAACGCTTCCCCCATCGAACATGCAAAAGGATTTGCATGATCGTCTAAGCTTCTCCATCACTCCGTAATTTGTTCGTCACTAACTATTCCTGACGCTTATTTACTTAAGCAGAACCGCTAAGCCGCTATTTGATTATATAGAAAAGGTTAATTCTGTTTTGCCCAGCGCCCCGTTTATCTACAAACCTTGGTGTAATAGATTGGTTGCAAGCAAACAAAAGGAGCGAACACATTATGTTATCTAATCAACTAGAGCGCGCACGCGCCATCGATTTACCGACACGAGAAGCGATGCTTCAACGAGCTCCTTCTGTACAACAGTTTTGGGACAACAATAAGGGCTTGTTCAGCGAGGCTTGGAAAGAATGGGAAGCAAGTGCGGAAGGCAGCCAATTAGATTTTGACGATTCGCTGTTAGATGCACGCCTGCGTGAAGCTGTCAGAGAAGCTTGGCAAGATCCAACGAAAGAAATCGCGGTAAAAGACTTACTCGAAGAGATCTCTCCTGGGGTGTTTAAGTTTCAGTTCTTTGATGCTGAACGTCTCGCTGAGTTGCGTGATTACTTGGAAGCGGTCTCTAACGCTCAAATCCCGCTACGCCCACCATATGGCATAGTGCTCAACCGTGGTGGAGCAATGTTAGACAGCCGATCTGAAGGTTATTTAGCCGCGCCAAGTTTCCAAGCGTTTTACCGAGATTTACTCGACAGTTACATGCGTCCTATCGCTCGCTTATTGTTCCCTGAAATCATGGGTTACGATACGCAAACTTTTGGGTTCTCGATTCAGTATCAAGCGAACAAAGATACGTCTTTACGTCTTCATACTGATGCGTCTTCTGTCACGCTCAACATAAACGTAAATATGCCAGATGAAGAGTTTTCAGGCTCAGAACTTAACTTTTATGACCCTGCTACGGGTAAGATGAACGAAACGACATTTACGCCCGGTGTCGCTATGATTCATCGAGGAAACGTTGCCCATGCGGCGCTGCCGATAACAAGTGGTGAACGTTCGAACTTAGTTTTGTGGTTGTATGGCGACCGTGGACAAATACCACACCACAATCCGGTGCTAGAGACTATAGATGCGCATCATCGCTGGGCAGTACCAACAGTGGTACATGACAATTTTGCACCGTTCTAGGCAATTGAGATAATAAATACAAAACGCGCCTACCATGGTTCATGGTAGGCGCGTTTTAGTTTTCACTTCAATTGACTGGTCAATCTATATGGCGAGTTATGCGGGTTTCGTTCTCAACCGAGTCAGTATGTCCATCTGTTTTAGATTCGCCATGCCAACGTAAGCAACTGGCACTAAGAACAATGAAAAGAAGGTTCCGGCTGTCAAACCGCCGACTAATACCAAACCAATATTGATTCGACCTAATGAACCCGGTCCATCCGCCAGTACCAATGGCAATGAACCGAGGATCATCGTCAGTGAGGTCATCAAGATTGGACGTAGCCTTGAACGTGCACTGCTGATCGCCGCTTCTTTGGCACTCGCGCCAGATTTGCGTTTCTCGTTGGCAAACTCCACCAGCAAAATACCGTGTTTGGTCACGAGACCAACCAGTGTCAGCAATCCTATCTTAGAATAGATGTTGAGGCTTTGACCAAATACCGAAAGCGTCAATATCGCGCCCACAATACACAGTGGAACTGTCAGTAAGATGATCATCGGGTCGACAAAGCTTTCAAACTGCGCCGCCAAGATCAAGAAGATAAAAATCAATGCCAATACGAACAGCACTTGTGCGCCCGCGGTTGAATCAACCAAATCTTTAACGATGCCATTAAACTCGTAGCTCTGAGCAGGTTTCAACAGGCTTGGTACCGTGTCATCAATGTATGCCTTCACGTCGCTCGCCGTATATCCGGGCATCAAGTCCGCGGTGATTTCAGCGCTGTCTTTACCCATGAACGTCTTGAAGTTAGATTCCGATGTCACTTGTTTGATTGATACAAACTGAGACAAAGGAAGCCTTTGCCCCGACTGTGAATCCACATACAACTTATCAAGCACCTTGAAATCACCAAGGTCACTTCGGTTCACTTGAACTTGAATTGGGTATGTATAACCGTCGTCCGCTTGCAAATCTGCGGCTTTAACAGAACCAAGGAACGTCGATAACGCATTGGTTACGTTACCGTAATCAACACCAGACAATACAATCGCATTGCGGTCAATCGACAAGTCGTAACGTAATTGGTCACGCAACATTGAGTTCTTAATGTTGGTCACGCCCTCGTAATCCTCTAGCGCCTTAACGACTTCGCTCGCAGTTTCAGACAGCACAGTGGTATCACGGTTAACCGTGGTCAGTTCAAGGATCATATTGGTAGCAATGTTCAAGTTATCTGCTGAGCGCACCTTGAAAGACATGCCGTAAGCAGAGACTGAACTTTGTGCTTTAGCGATAAATTCGTTTACCAATTCATCAGCGGACTGGTCACGTTCGCCCCATGGCTTCAATAGAACGTGATTGGTCGGTGTGCCTTCAATGTAAGATAAGTTCGCTTCTACTGAACTATCACCTTTGAACACACTGTTCAGTTGCTCGTTGTTATCTAGATGATACTGACGACCAACACCTGTTGGTGGCGTAGAAGTCACCTCAACAAAACCGGTATCTTCGGTTGGAAGCAACACTTGAGGCATTTTCCAAACCGCTAAGGCAGATAAAGCGATCAGCACTAAAGCACTACCACTCATCAGAGCCTTACGATCAAACCATTTGCCTAGCTCTTTGGTGTATAAATCCGATAACACATTCAGTTTCGCATCAACTTTTTGATACCACTTCGCCGGGGTTGATACTGGCTTCATTAAGTAAGCACTCATCATTGGTGAGAGCGTTAACGCCACAAACCCAGAGATGATCACCGCTGCAGCAAGTGTGAACGCGAACTGCCTGAATAGATCGGCGGTTAAGCCAGCCATCAAGCCAATTGGTAAGTAAACAACCGCCAAAGTCAGCGTCATCGCAATCACTGGAAAGACGATCTCTCGACACCCTTTAATTGCAGCATTGAACGGCGTTTCACCTTCTTCGATATGACGGTAACAGTTTTCAGCCACAACAATCGCATCATCAACCACCAAACCAATGGCGAGAATGATAGCGAGAATCGTCAGTACGTTGATGCTAAATCCAAGTAAATGCATGACAGCAAATACACCGATCACACACACTGGAATGGTGATGATCGGAATTGAAGCAACTCGAAAAGAGCCAAGGAACAGAACCACAACCGCTGAAACCAAAACTATCGCTTCAACTAAAGTCATTAAGCCTTCATCAATTGCGGTTTTAATGAAATCAGCTTGGTTGTAGACCATCTTCATCTCAATGCCTTCTGGCAACTGAGGCTGAATCACATCAATCTGTGTCTTAACTTTATTCGCAACGGTTACTGGGTTTTCACTTTTCAGTGGCAACACCTGAATCGACATCGCTAGATTGTCATCTACACGCAGAATACTTGGTGTAAGGTTCTCTTCACCCATTTTGACTTCAGCAATATCACCTATACGAATGATCTTACCGTTATCAACACGAACCACTAAGTCTCTTACATCATCAACGCTGGTTACTTGGTTTACTGGGTTGATGGAGAAATCTCGCACCTGCCCCTTTATAGTACCCGCTGTAAACGTTGCGTTGTATGAGCTCAATGTTCCGACAACATCGGATGCACTCATATTGAGGGCCATCATGCGATCCGGTTGCAACCAGACACGCACCGCTTTTTCGCTGCCACCATACGGCCCCCCAAATGCCACCCACACCTTGGATGTGCTTAAATTGAGGCACTACTTGTTGGCTAATGTAGTCATACATGTCTTGTTTGGACATCTTGCCAGTGTTCACAAAAGTAATGATGTTACTCGGCATACTGGTGTCAGAAGAGTCATCCGTTACCGTTGGCTTATCCGTCATGCTCGGCGGGAAATCACCAATCGCTTCGACGCTGCTGCGCAGGTTGTTCATCAAGCTGGTATATTCGACATCATTAATGTCATCTTCAAAGATGATTTTTAGATTACACGTGCCTTCCTGACAGTCCGTCGTCATGGTTTTAACGCTGTCGAGGCCCGTTGCTGCGGTAATAAGCTTATCTGCCACATTGCGCGACATGAACTCAGCACTAGCACCATTGATCGCAGCCGTTACCGTTGCTGAAGGTGTTTTATGTTCTGGAAAGTATTGGATTGAGAGCTTTTGAAACGACAAAAGCCCAAGCAAGACAATGGTGATGCTCAGAACAGATGCAAACACAGGGTGCTTGATACAAATCTCAGGAAGCTTCATTCAGATTCTCCTTCGTTTCAGCTTCCTTGCTTAGTGTTTCCTTGCTGTGAGCTTCGCTTGATGATTGCTCAACAGCCTCACTTGTTTCTACTTGCTCGCTGTTTTCATTGATCGCTTCGTCCACACCTTTCGATGCTTCCGTCCAATCAACCGAAGGTTCAATTGGATGTGCTTCGTCCACCTCTGTTACGGTCTTTTTTACTTTAGGCTCAGCGGTCTGTTGAGTGTTCTCTTTGCTTGTCGGTTCCGTGATTAGCTCAACAGTTTTCTGCTCAGCATTTGGGTTCATGACCTTAACTAACGACGCTTTCTTAAGGTTCTGTTGTCCCGTCACAACGACGTTATCGCCAAGCTTCAAGCCTTTCTCTACAACAACATAACCATCGTTAGTATTCACGCCTAATTCGACAATGCGTTGCTCGATCTTTTCACCATTCACGACCCAAACAAAACGCTCTGTATCTTTGGCTTGAACGGAGTTTTGAGAAACCACCATCTGCGTTGAATCTTCGCTCGTCATCTGACTTACTTTGGCAAACATACCCGGAACTAAGCGATGCTCTGGGTTAGTCACGTGCGCGTGTACTTCGACGCGGCCTGAGCTTTCGTCCACCGCTGGCGCAATGTAATCCACCACACCAGAAAATGCTTCATCGACAAATGCATCAACTTGGATGGAAACATTCTGCCCAAGCTTTGCGTTTCCTAAATCCGACTGACCAATTGAATACTGAACTTCAACAGGATCGAGTTTGATTAAGCTCACCAACGCGGTTGCGCTATCAATCTTACTGCCCACTGAGTGAGTGAAATTAGTTAGCTGCCCATCAAATGGTGCTACCAATAAATAGTCATTCATCAGCGCTTCTTTCTGACGGAAATCAGCTGCGGCTAGGTTCGCCTGTTCGCCCAGCTCTTCCACATCTTGTTGAGACATAGAGTCAGGCTGTTTCTTTAGTAATTCTTGTACACGCTTTAATTTCGACTTTGCTAACGCTAGAGAGCTTCTTGCTTTGTCTAAATCAGCTTTCGCTTTGGTATTGTCCAGTTGAGCGATCAGTTCGCCTTTTTTAACTGAATCTCCATCTTTGAAATGGATGTTGAGAATTTTGTCGGAAGCACTAAATGTCAATGCAGCAGAATCCGTTGCCCTGATTTTACCTACCTCGTTGATTGAAGAAGTGAATGCTTGTTTGTGAGCTTTTTCGATAGTCACAGGAATTAAGTTTGAGTCTTG
The DNA here is from genome assembly GCF_015163615.1 of Vibrio sp. OPT18. Taxonomy (NCBI): domain Bacteria; kingdom Pseudomonadati; phylum Pseudomonadota; class Gammaproteobacteria; order Vibrionales; family Vibrionaceae; genus Vibrio; species Vibrio sp. OPT18. The sequence goes on along the minus strand of NZ_JADDYK010000087.1, from coordinate 105,928 downwards.
GGCAAACGATGGAGAGATATGTAAGGCAAACAGTGCCAAACAGATTGTTTTACTGAGCTTTGTAAATTTCATTTTTAATAACCATAACCGTTGAATTCGTCTGAATTAAAACGTTTTTCTAAGCAGCTATTTCTTACTTAATGAGCTTCCAGCTATTTAAATAATGCTAAAACAGCTAATAATGAGAAAAGGGCTCAACTCACTGTCGAGCCCTGCAATTTTTATATGATTCCTAAATTTTTACGTTCTGAACTCCAAAGTAAAAGTTAAAAACGATGCTGATATTGAACACCGAGCAAGAGAGCATCGGCAGTCACATCAGCAGTTATATTGGAACTCGTTCCTGGGATCGTCGTCAGGCTTTCGTCAATATCTTGTGATTCTCCGATGATAAAACCGACACCAATGTCTACAGAACTGGCAGCCGTGAAGTTATATGTCCCTCCGACCGTTAGCCAATGACGGTTAACATCAGGAATTGATAACGATGTGAGTTCGTCAGTTGGGGAAATGTCGTACATGTAACCCGCTCGTAGAACGATGTCTTTGGACATAGTGTACGTACCACCGACAGAAATATGCCCTGCATCTTTCCATTGGTACTCTTTAATTGAGTCGTCATAAGAGTCAGATGTTAGCGAATCAAATTCAGACCAGTTCACCCACTGCAGGCTGTAGTGAAAAGCCCACTGTTCGTTGAGCTGGTGCCAACCGGAAAACTCTAGAGTGTCTGGTAGGGGTACATTCATCTTGTCGGCAGAGACACCGCCTTTAGTAATGTCACCTTCCACTTCTATATCTGGGCTGTAACGGTAGGTAATACCAAACTTGTTATGCTCATTGACTTGGTAAGTCGCCCCAACGTTAGCCCCCAAACCGAAACCATCGGCATCTACGTTTAACAAGTTTTGGCGGTATATTTCACCCTCACCGTAAATAACATCTAGCCCAGCGCCCAAATTGATTTTTTCAGACAACTCGTAAGCCACAGCAAAGCCAACATTGATACTGGAAAGCGCCGTTTTGCCTCCAAACTCATCCGCTTCGAACGACTCGTCAAACTCAACATCAGTACCGAAATTGGAATGGACTGTTGCGCCCAGAGTGAGCTTAGAACCTTCGATAGGATGCACATAATGAATGTTCGGAACTAATGTCCCTGCGTCTAATGATTGGTCATCTAACACTTCAGTATCACCAATCATTGGTGTGTAGCTAACACTAGACACATCGATACCACTATCGATATAGATAGCGCCGACAGAGAGTGTTGGTTGCTCGATGTAAGCCATCGCAGCACTGTTCTTAGCAACAATCGCAGCACTATCTGCCATCACAGCATCACCGGCGAATGCACGGCCTAAGCCTGTTGCAGACTGCGCGTTAAGTTGAAATCCAGCCGCATTAGTCAGGCAAGGGACAAGAGCAGCGGCAGTGCCCAATAAAAGTTTATTCTTCATCTTGAGGCACCTCTGTTTCGATATGATCTTCGTTATTAATGACGACTACTGCACCGTCACTCATTACCATTGAAGCAACAGCAATTTGTTGAGTGCCCACCGCTTCACGAACGTCTGACATGTTTTCACCTGGTGTGCCCGGCAAGCCATTTTCATCAACGGGACCTTCATAGGGGAACAAATACGTACCATGTCCGCCGGTAGTTGTTCTCACGGCTCCGCGCTTTTCATCAATATTTTCTGATGTACCTGTAATTGGGTCTAAGCCAAGCGCAGTAATCAGTGGTTCAGTACCAGTACGAATGTTATCTGGCGCGGTGTTTGGAATTACGCTATCTGGGACATAATCAACGCCAACGTCACAAGTCTCCCCGCAATCTCCAACGGCAGCTAACAAAAGAGTGGGTTGCTCAGCAGCGACTTGACGAGAGATAAAGCTAGCAGGGTCTGCACTATCAATTGTGGCTTGGACCCCTTGTTTAAGGTCTGTCACAACTAAATCGAAGATGTCATTCTCTAGCTGGCTGACAAGCAGCGCGTTATCAGATGAAAGTTCGACAAACTCTCTAAGTGCTTCAATACACTGCTGATTTGTTGCTTCTGTTGTACATGTATCTGGTATGACAGTTTCAGCAATGCCGCGCTGAACATCTGGAGACTTCTTAACACCTTCAGACATTTCAGGGCCTAAGGTTTGAGAAGACAAAACCAAGTTGGTTAGCCCTTGCCCCGGAACAACAAAGTTCACGGTATTGAAAGCAAAGTCTGAATTAGCCGTAAGTTCTCGAGACGCTTGACTGAATTCACTTACCATCACCGACATGATTCCACCCAACGATTGTCCAATTAAGTGGACATCATCTTTTTTCACCCAAGCTTCTTGGCTTAGCGCATAACGAAGACCCAGAAAGTCAGACACTGATTGCTGAAGGTTCGAACGAAGTGCCAAAGGGGAATCAATATTGATGAAGAACGCCTTGTTTGCTCTAGCGCTTATTTCTACATGTTCAGGACTTGAGTCATAACGCATTCGTTCCCCGTGATATGGCATGTCAATCGCAACCACGGCATAGCCTTTATCCGTATATTCTGCAGCCATTAAAGAAGCAGTGCCTCGCTCGGCTGTAACACCATGTATAAAGATGGCTGTAGGCAGTTGTTTAGGTATAACCCAGCTAAAACTCTTTGGTACGTATATGTCTGCTGTGATCTCGAGTTCTTCAGTTATTTGGGGGATCGGGTTACCAGCCGTAGGGAAACCATCGTCAGTGTTGGTGATCCATTCATAAAGTGGCGGGCAATTTTCTTTAGGATCAAACTCATCAACGATACATTCCGCCTCCCTCTCTTTTGTAAAAGGTAAGTAAGACGGAATTTTGAGCACTTTTGTATATAGGTTGTACCCGCGTTTTTCCTCTTTAAGTTCAGGAAGGGCACTAGAGAAAGAACTTCCATACAATAAATGGTTTCTTTTCATCGCATCCAGAGGAGAATAAGCGCTCTGAGTTTTAAATTGCGCGGCATATACAGGAATACCTTTATCTGGATATATCGCATAATATGAATCAATAGCGTTCAATACTTGCTCTTGAAGAACTTCTTCTTTTTCGTTGTTTAATGGAACGTCTGAATCAATCAACTCATCAAAGCTCGCATCTGCTTTTAAAGGCTCATTAAATTCAGTTTTTACCCCATCTGTTACTACAATTGAATAAGTGCGACTCTCAGCTAAGCCTGATTCACATTGAATTTTAATATTAGAACCATCAGCGGATATTTGAGTGACGACTTCATCGCCTGTTAGGTCATCAATTAATACAACATTCCCGGCTAAGGTTTCATTATTTAGTGGATAACGTTTGTCCGAATTAACACTTTGTAGAGGAATTAAAATCGGTTCTGCACAAAGTCCCCAACCGTCTAGGGCTGCGTATGAATTGTTGTAATCCTGATAATAAGCATCATTGGTCGATGACATTGCGGCGACGTCTTCACCGACACCCGATATTGTTCCATCGTCGTCATAACCATAACCATCGTTCGGTTTTGGTAGTTCATTAATGTTGTAGGGAACCAATACCGAAACGGCCTCTTGAGTCGAGTCTTCAGACTGACAGCCGAGTAAGGCAAGCGTAATTAGTCCACATATATATGGCTTATTGAAATCTTTCAAAACAGCTCCTTCGTAGCTTTCGCATTTAACTGGTGTGGTCATGCGATTTATCGTTATTTGAGTTGCCGATTGAGTCGGAGGTAAGCTCGACTTTTTATTCGTAGAGAGCAAGGCAACACAGAGTTGGAATGACACGTTGATAAAACTACGTAAGAAATTTGAGCAATTAACCCACACCCACTAAATCAGCGTCACCCGTTAATGATCCAATAGCTACTAACGGCAAGCACCTGAAACCGCATTAAACAACCTCAAAAAGGTATATAAGGAAATCTAATTAGGTTAATAATCAACATAAATTCAAACACTTAAACATCAAAGACGATGAAATCAGTAAGTTTATGTTTGTTGTAAGATTTGTTATATTTAGGTTAGAACGCTTATAACAATGAGAACCCAGATGTCTGCTGAATTTATTATCAATGATGATATACAGGTCAATTTAGAAGAGAGTGAAATCCATCACTTTAAGACGGGCCGTACCTACCCAATAGGTTCTAATGAATCAGAGCTACTTAAGTTTTTTATCTCGAGACCTAATGAGGTGATCACTCGCCAAGTTCTTATTGAACAAGTGTGGGTGTCTAAAGGTATATATGTTGAAGATGGCAGCCTAATGCAGACCATCTCGATTTGCCGAAAAGCGTTAGAAGATAAGAGCGGGATGATCATCGTCACTGAGCGCGGTAAAGGTTACCGGTTTGCAGGACAAGTGACACAAGACAAAGAACGCGCGCTGAGTAAAATTCAATCACAACCAAAGCAAGAAACGACACAACCTGAAAACAACACAGCGCCTGAAAGCTCAGCAACCGAGACAACGGCCGCAACGAAAAAAACAAACAGTCTATTAGCACTGGTTGCATTATTTGTAGTGGCTGCAGGTTTATCCCATTATTTGTTTTCTTATTTAGATAGAAATAGCCTAGGCGAAGATCTCGTAGGTCAGCATTTTATCTCATGTAAAATCGAATCCGATGAATTCACATTTAATGAGTTATTCAACGTAACACTTTATGAATATAAGGGACGAAAAATCATCATCGATAATTCAGGAAAATCTCTGAGCTTCCCTGCCGGATTTAAAGGAGTGACTTGTGAATAATAAAACGAATACAGCAATTTTTGTGGTACTGCTTGGCGTATTAGTCGGCTGGGTTTCTACCTTTATTCCCAAGTCACATCTTGAAGGGCATTATTTAGCCAATACAGCGTCGATTATTAACCCGTCCAATAATATGATTCATAACCAGTCTGCTATTAACATCGAGTTTAAGAAGAATGACAGTTATGACCTATTGTACGTATCGACTAAGCAAGTCGGCTTTACGTCATCGGGATCTTACTCTGTCACTCAACACGACATCTCACTGGATGAGAACCAACACCAACAAATCATCCCGAATCGCGAGTTGTCGTTTTACGAAAAGGTGATGATAAGTGAAGGGTCTACCCTATCTTCTGATGCCATGCCTTACATTCCATTGAATAAAGAAGAGTTTTTACTCATTACTCGCTATGGGATGATTCATTTTTGTAAGAAGGTCGTCTGTTCTGAACTGCCAACGTATTCAAATGACACTCCTGACGTTGATATAAACTAAACTCGCTCGGCTATTTTTCAGCTTAATTATACTTTAGTTCCAGCTTGTGTTTTAGCGCTTACTTAAGGGAAGTAAGTAGGCGTTAAACATAAGTAATCTTTAAATGTAAGTAAGCTTAAAAGCTAAGATTCCCACCTCTTTACTCCGATAAATACCCACTTCGTTACACGTTTCCTTCCAAAGTACAAAAAATACTCACGATTTATAAAACAACACCCCCATATGCAACCAGAACAATTAAAGGTGATCCAAGTTATATTCTAACGAGCCACAAAATTTGTTTATTAACATCTGAACAACAGTAGTTAATCACGATTTACAACCACAATTAACATCGAAAAAAATGTTTGTCTTAGATCATATCAACCTCAACTATGCCTCGTGCCACAGTGCAGTTTTCTGTACATTCATTGTCATATTCTGAAACACTTTCTTATATTTTTTAAACTTTGTGGAGATTTCTATGTTAGAGCTCTTGATCGGATTAGTGATTACTATTGCTGTTGGTTACTTTATTGTAAAAGGCTATAAAGCGGCGGGTGTATTACTAACTGCTGGCCTTGCCCTACTTCTTATCACCGGCCTTATTGGTCACACAGTCTTACCAGCTAAAATCGCTTCAACAGGTAACATGGTTACCGACTCACTAGAATTTGTTAAGTACATGCTTCAATACCGCGGGGGCGGCCTAGGCATGCAAATCATGCTTCTTTGTGGTTTTGCTTCTTACATGACGCATATTGGCGCTAACAACGTGGTAGTGAAGCAGTTCTCTAAACCACTTGCTGCGATCAAATCTCCCTATGTACTTCTTGTTGCGGCTTACATCGTAGCGTGTCTGATGTCTCTAGCAGTAAGTTCTGCAACGGGTCTTGGTGTGCTATTGATGGCAACCCTATTCCCAATGATGACGGCAATGGGTATTTCTCGCCCAGCGGCAGTTGCAGTTTGTGCATCACCTGCAGCCATCATTCTTTCACCAACCTCTGGTGATGTGGTTATCGCAGCAGAAAAATCAGGCATGTCTCTTGATGTGTTTGCTGTTCAAACGGTACTGCCTGTTTCTATCTGTGCGATCATCGTGATGGCGGCTGCGGCTTTCTTCTGGAACAAATACCTAGATAAGAAAGAAAACACGCCAATGGAAAAAGTAGACGTTTCTGAAATCGAAACAACGGCTCCGGCTTTCTACGCTGCACTCCCATTCCTACCTATCATCGGCGTTTTCCTATTCAACGGTCGTACGATTCCAGGGCTTTCACTTGATATCTACACCATTGTGGTAGGTTCTATCTTCGTGGGTGCAGTTATCGATTACGTTGTTAAGAAGTTTGACGGCGAGAAAACACTAGAAGATTTAGACTCTTGCTACCAAGGTATGGCTGACGCGTTCAAAGGCGTGGTAATGCTGTTGGTTGCGGCAGGCGTATTTGCTCAAGGTCTAATGTCTATCGGTGCAATTGACAACCTAATCGGTCTTGCTGAATCTGCAGGCGCAGGCGGTATCGCGTTAATGCTTATCCTGACGGGTCTAACGGTGGCTGCTGCTATCGCGACAGGTTCTGGTAACGCACCTTTCTATGCATTCGTAGAACTGGCTCCATCATTAGCGGCGAAAATGGGCTTGAACCCAGCGTTCCTAATCATCCCAATGCTTCAAGCATCTAACTTAGGCCGTACTATTTCACCAGTATCTGGTGTAATTGTAGCGACATCTGGTATGGGTAAAATCAGCCCATTTGAAGTAGTAAAACGTACTTCTGTACCAGTAATCTGTGGTCTTATTACCGTTATCTTCGGCACGCTTGTATTGGTTCCAATGGCAGCGTAAGCCTTAAGTTTCTAATCTCAAAGAACGAAGAACAAACGAACACCAATACTGATATAAAATGCGTAAACAAAAAGGCGCTGAACCTAATAAGTTCAGCGCCTTTTTTTAATCTCATTTTCTCAACATCGTTAAAACTATCGAGATATGTATAAACAGTAAGACTTGAAATAGTGTTATCTCAAAGGAACAAGCCCTACTTCATTTCACCATAGCGTTCTAGATACAGAACCGTTGCAGCAGTACGTGAAGGCACTTGTAGCTTTTTCAGCAAGCTTTTCATGTGTACCTTAACTGTCGATTCAGAAATAAACAGGTGATCTGCTATCTGCTTGTTACGGTAACCTTTCGCGACTTCTTGAAGGATTTGCATTTCGCGTTCAGTCAGTTGGTCGAAGATATCATTGCGACTACCAGCGTCATTTAAGTAACGAGCAACCACACTGCTGTAAGCTTTGTCACCGCTGTGTGCTTGCTTAAGCAATTCGATTAACTCATCGGGTTCTGTGTCTTTCAACAAGTAGCCATCAGCGCCTGCTTTTACAATCGCTTCAATGTCTGCAGGGCTATCAGAAACCGTTAGAATAACGATGTTAGCGCTTGAGCCATCAGTACGAAGTGCTTTCAGCGTATCAAGTCCAGACATGCCTTTCATATTAAGATCCAAAAGGATCAAGTCAGGTTCTTCTTCATGGGCAAGAGCGACTGCTTCAGTACCGTTACTTGCTTCTGCAATCACTTCGAATTCATCTTCAAAGCTCAGTAATTGGCTTATACCTCTGCGCATCAATGGATGATCATCAACCAGCATTACTTTACAAATCGTCAACTTTAACTTCCTTCAAACTTTTATATTTCAATATGACTGTACAGCCTTCACCTTGAGCCGCTTCAATCGTTAAGTCGCCATTCAGTCTTGCCGCACGCTCCTGCATAATGCTCATCCCGTAGTGGTTCGTCTTGGAACTACTTGAGTCAAAGCCATCTCCATTATCTTTAATCACGACTAATACTTCACCTTCCTCATCGATACAGCATACATTTATCAAGTCGGCATTGGCGTGTTTTATTGCGTTTATTGTTGCTTCACGAATCAATTGAAGCAAGTGAACCTGACTGTGTGCATCAAGCTCTATGGATGAAAGATTATTGGTTAGGTTAATCTTTGCATCTGTTCTTTCACTGAGCTCTTCAAGCATAGTGCTTAAAGCATCTCCGAAGTTGCCCTCTTTTATGGTCAACCTAAAGGTTGTGAGCAACTCTCGTAATTGAGTATAGGCATCCGCTAAACCGTTGCCGATTTCCGACGCTATTTGTTCAGATTGCTCTCGGTGTTGTTGCTCTGGCAATTTGCCAATCACACGCTTCAACAACGTCACTTGGATTTTCAAATACGACAGTGATTGAGCCAATGAATCGTGAAGTTCACGGGCAATCGTTGCACGCTCTTCCATTATAATAAGCTGTTCTGCTTTCTTCTGCGCGCGATTATAATAGATCGCTCGTGATAACAGTTGGATAAAGCTCTCAATCAGCGTCTTGGTTGAATGACCATGATGATATGAACAATATAAATAGCCCAAGATAAGCTCATTATCATCCAACTTCATTTCAAACTTTTCATAGTCCAAGTTCGAATCATACCCTTCGTCCATAATCAATGAACGACCCGAACTATCAGCTATCTCAAGCCTTAACGACTCTATTCCTTCTAGACTGACCAGGTGTTGCAGAATAGCTCGGAAGTTTTCTGGCGCGATACGTGTAACCGTGAGCTCTTGTGAAGAGTGATAAAGCGCCTGCAAAGATTGGTTGGCGTTTTGCAACTCGACCGTCTTAGCGTCGACAACTGACTCAAGGTTTCGATAGAGCACGCCCAAATCTTTGGCCATCGAGTTAAACGTCTTAGTCAGAATTCCAAGTTCATTATTGTTAGTGACTTTTAATTCCACCTCAAAGTCACTGTTTTTGATCCGCTGACTGGCTCCAACGAGCGCATGCAGCGGCTTAACAACTTGTTTACGGACAAAGTGAACAACAAAAAGAGATATGACCAGAATTCCACCAAGGCCGATACCACCAGCCCACGCTAACTTTATTAACTTGTCTTCAGAGAACTCTTGCAGCTTATAAACGAAGCCATCGATTTCAGCCACGAAGTTTTCAACCAACACGAGATAGTGATCGCGCTCTTCGCTATTCAAGACCTGTTTCAGCTCATGCCAACGGCCGATAATTAAATAGTAATCTTCTGTGATGTCTGTCGGAACATTCCAACTGACTAAATTGGTCATGGATGGCGAGTAAAGAGAACTTTCGAATTCACGAATATGGGATTCGTAATCGACAGATTCTATTTGAATATCATGGGCTAAACGGTAGCTTTGCATTCGCATTGAACCCGCCACGTTAACCGCTTCCGCATCATTCAAACTTGAAGCCAAAGTAAAGATGGCAAAGCCAGTTGTAGCAACCGACAACAGCAGTATAGAGAGCAAAGATTTTGCTATCGTACTTGTTACAGATGAAACCGGTTTTATAAGCAAAAGTGCCTTCCTATTGATAAATGACTTGCCAGCGATATCGTATTGTCACACATCAAAAATCATAGCTCCATTCAATATGTGATCACTCGCTCCGTAATTTATTGATCTAAGACAATATATGCCCCCAATTAGCCCTTAGGGGGTATTTATACAATTGTTTCTAAAACTACACTACTTATGAGGACTCATTACAAGATATTAATAGAATAATGACCTACAATTACAACATCTTAGCAACATCTATAGGTATCTAGTGGTAGATCTATCAAAACGACGTCTTTTTTCGAGACGAAAAGTTGACTCAAGCCAGATTCGTTTGCCTTGGATTAACAGCCTAGAAAGCTTTACAGATGACTGTACTCGCTGCGGTAAATGCATCGAAAGTTGTGAGACTAAGATAATCATTGTAGGCGATGGTGGTTTTCCCACTGTCGATTTCTCTATTGATGAGTGTACGTTCTGCTATCAATGTGCAGATGTTTGTCCTGAACCCATTTTTAAGCCAAAGCAAGGAGAGCCTTGGCAAGCAAAAGCACAAATCTCTGATAAGTGTTTAGCGCAACAAAATGTTGAATGCCGAAGCTGTGGTGACATGTGTGAACCTATGGCCATTCAATTTCAACTTAGAGCAGGCAGTGTTGCTCTACCAAAAATCAAGTTAGATGAGTGTAGCGGTTGTGGAGCCTGCGTAGCAGTTTGCCCTACTTCAGCTATTCTTGTGAGTAATGCATAAAACAAAAATAACGAGAGCAATTTATGGCACTAAATGAAGTGCATATATCAAGTTTAGTCGTGCATGTGAGCCCAGAGCATCTAGACGAGATCAAAGCACAAATCGAACAGTTCGATAATGCAGAGATTTACGGCAGTAGCCCTGAAGGCAAAATCATAGTGGTCCTAGAAACCGAAAACCAAGGTTTTGTAACGGATACCATCGAAGAAATTAATAATATTACGAACGTTTTAGGGACAGCTTTGGTTTATCACCAAATCGAAACTGGACTGGACGAAACGGATTTAGAAACTGGAAGCAACAATTCTCAACTTGAGGGTGAAGTATGAAAATGACAAGACGTGCGTTTGTGAAAGCGAACGCAGCTGCATCAGCGGCAGCCGTTGCAGGTGTAACTCTACCGGCAACAGCAACCAACCTGATTGCTAGCTCTGATCAAACAAAAATCACGTGGGATAAAGCGCCTTGTCGTTTTTGTGGTACGGGCTGTTCGGTACTAGTAGGTACTCAAAATGGTAAAGTGGTTGCGACTCAAGGCGACCCAGAAGCACCGGTAAACAAAGGCCTTAACTGTATCAAAGGCTACTTCCTTTCAAAAATCATGTACGGTAAAGACCGTCTTGAGACTCCTCTACTTCGTATGAAAGACGGTGAGTTCCATAAAGATGGTGATTTCGCACCCGTATCTTGGGACAAAGCGTTCGACGTAATGGCTGAGAAATGGAAAGCATCTCTTAAGAAGAACGGTCCAACAGGTGTTGGTATGTTCGGTTCAGGCCAGTGGACAGTGATGGAAGGCTACGCAGCCGTTAAGATGATGAAAGCGGGTTTCCGTTCAAACAACATCGATCCAAACGCTCGTCACTGTATGGCTTCAGCGGTAGGCGCATTCATGCGTACTTTCGGTATCGATGAACCAATGGGTTGTTACGATGACTTTGAACATGCAGACGCATTCGTACTGTGGGGTTCAAACATGGCAGAAATGCACCCAGTACTATGGACTCGTATTACAGACCGTCGTCTAAGCCACCCACACGTTAAAGTAAACGTACTGTCTACTTACTACCACCGTTCTTTCGAGCTTGCAGACACGGGTTACATCTTCGAACCTCAATCAGATCTAGCAATTGCTAACTTCATTGCTAACTACATCATTCAAAACGATGCAGTTAACTGGGACTTCGTGAACAAACACACGAACTTCAAGCAAGCAACGACAGACATCGGTTACGGCCTTCGTGACGATGATCCACTACAGAAAGCAGCAGCAAACCCTAACTCAGGTGAAATGACTGCTATCTCTTTCGAAGACTACAAAGCGTCTGTTGCTGAATACACCGTTGAGAAAGCGTCTGAAATGTCAGGTGTATCTCAAGAAGACCTTATCAAGCTGGCTAAGCAATATGCCGATCCAAACATCAAAGTAATGTCACTTTGGACTATGGGTATGAACCAACATACTCGTGGCGTATGGATGAACAGCCTTGTGTACAACATCCACCTTCTGACAGGTAAGATTTCTACTCCAGGTAACAGCCCATTCTCACTAACTGGCCAACCATCTGCGTGTGGTACAGCTCGTGAAGTTGGTACGTTCTCTCACCGTCTACCGGCAGATATGGTTGTTGCTAACCCTAAACACCGTAAGATTGCAGAAGACATCTGGAAACTTCCAGAAGGCACTCTAAATGGCAAGCCAGGCGCTCACGCTGTTGTTCAAGACCGTATGCTTAAAGACGGTAAGATCAACGCTTACTGGGTAATGTGTAACAACAACATGCAAGCGGGTCCAAACATCAACACTGAACGTCTGCCAGGTTACCGTAACCCAGAGAACTTCATTGTATGTTCTGACCCGTACCCAACGGCAACCGCTCAAGCGGCTGACCTCATCCTTCCAACAGCAATGTGGATTGAGAAAGAAGGCGCTTACGGTAACGCAGAGCGTCGTACACAAGCATGGTACCAACAAGTGAAAACCGTAGGTGAAGCTAAGTCTGACCTATGGCAAATCATGGAATTCTCTAAGCGCTTCACTATTGAAGAAGTTTGGGGTGAAGAACTGGTTGCGAAAATGCCTGAGTACCGCGGCAAAACCATGTACGACGTGCTTTACAAAAACGGCAACGTTGATGCATTCCCACTGTCTGAAGCTCAAGAGCTTAACGACGATGCACAAGCTCAAGGTTTTTACGTTCAAAAAGGTCTATTCGAAGAATACGCAGCCTTTGGTCGCGGCCACGGTCACGATTTAGCACCATACGATCGCTACCACCAAGTTCGTGGTCTACGTTGGCCTGTTGTTGACGGTAAAGAGACACTATGGCGCTTTAAAGAAGGTTCAGATCCATACGCTAAGAAAGGTTCTGATTGGGACTTCTACGGCAAACCAGATGGTAAAGCACTGATCATCAATGCACCATACGAAGCGCCACCTGAAGTACCAAACGATGAATACGATATGTGGCTATGTACTGGTCGTGTTCTTGAGCACTGGCACACAGGTACTATGACTCGTCGTGTACCAGAACTTTACAAAGCAGTACCGGATGCACTTTGTTACATCCACCCTGCTGATGCTAAAGCTCGTGGTCTTCGCCGTGGTGATGAAGTTCTTATCGAAAACAAACGTGGTGAAGTACGCGTTCGTGTTGAAACTCGTGGTCGTAACCGTCCACCACAAGGCTTGGTATTCGTACCATTCTTTGATGCAAGAATTCTGATCAACAAGTTGATCTTGGATGCAACGGATCCTCTGTCTAAACAGACGGATTACAAGAAGTGTCCAGTTAAGATCACTAAGGTTTCTTAAGAGCCAAGCGCTTTTCGAACCTAGATACAAGATCTAACGTATTTAATATTGCGACTACTTTTTTCGTTACTTTTTGAAAGAAGTAGTCCACTCAAAGAATTAGCCTTTAGGCGGAGAAATTAACCATGAAAAAACTGATTACTGCCCTACTATCAGCTGGTCTTTTGCTAGCTGGTGCAGTTCAAGCTGAAGCTGAACTGGATAACCCAGGCGGCATTGGTGGCGTAGAGTCTCTACGTGGTGCAAGTGAACTTGAAGCAACTCGCGCAGCAGATGACTTCAAAAAGTTCCCTCGTGACCAAGTACTTGAGAGTGACTACGTATACCAACCACCTCTAGTGCCTCATACTATTCGTAGCTATGAAGTTTCTCTTAACGCTAACAAGTGTCTTTCTTGCCACAGCTGGAAAAACGCAAAAGAAATGGGTGCTACTAAAGTGAGCGTAACTCACTACATGAACCGTGAAGATGCGGTACTTGCAGACGTATCACCTCGTCGTTACTTCTGTCTACAGTGTCACGTACCTCAAGCTAATGCTAAGCCACTAGTTGAGAACGAGTTCAAACCTGTAGATTCACTGCGTTAATCGTAGCCGGACTGTAAGAGAGGCTATATATGATAAAATTACTTAAAGCGTTTTGGAAAAGACTCGCGACACCAAGTAAAGCAGCCGTAGGCGTTGTTTTATTCTTGGGTTTCTCGGGTGGTCTTTTGTTCTGGGGTGCATTCAACACGGGTATGGAGGCAACCAACACAGAAGAATTCTGTTCTGGCTGTCACGCACCTATCGTTGCTGAAATCCAAGAGACAATTCACTACTCTAACCGTTCTGGTGTTCGTGCTATCTGTTCAGATTGTCACGTACCTCATGAATGGACAGATAAAATTGTTCGTAAGGTTCAAGCATCTAAAGAGCTATATGCACACTTTATTGCGAAAACCATCAATACTGAAGAAAAGTTCAAAGCACGTCGTGCTCACCTAGCGGAACGCGAATGGGCTCGATTGAAAAAGAACGATTCACTTGAGTGTCGTAACTGTCACCAGTTCGATTACATGGACTTCTCAGAGCAGAGCCCTCGTAGTGCGAAACAACACTCGACTGCACTAGCTTCTGGTGAAAAAACGTGTGTAGACTGTCACAAAGGTATTGCACACAAACTACCAGACATGCACGGCGTTGAAGGCTGGCAATAAGGAGCAATTGAATGAGTACTTTAGAAAGCGTAATTTGGCACATCCTAGGTTACAGCGCTATGCCAGTTATCATTCTTGGTGGCTTTGCAGGTGTTGCAGCCGTATCTCTTTGGCTTTTATCTATGACTAAAGACAAAGAAGTCGATTAGAAATCGAAATTGCTTCAACTTAGGCCAATTATCTTTGGGATGAGTTGATACTAAAAAGCCACTGAATTCAGTGGCTTTTTTATTATCTGACGTTGTGTATCTTTATTTTTGAATGTGACTTAACGCCCTAAGCTTCGTTTTCTGGCGCTTCTTTCTCTACGGTCTCTTTATCAACCTGCTCTTGATCGACAATCGGCAGCACCTGTTTTACATAGTTGCCTGGCGCTTTGCCTATCACTGGGTTAAGCTCTGAGCCTTGATTGAAAGGTTCGATTTTTTCGTCAGTTTCAAAACCTTGGAGCCACTGATTCCAGTGTGTCCACCAAGACCCCTCATTATGAGTCGCATTAGTTAGCCACTCATCCACCGAGTCGTCTAGGTTGTCATTCAGCCAGAACCCGTACTTCTTCTTGTCTGGATGGTTAACAATACCCGCGATATGACCAGACTCGCCCAGTACGAACGTCTTGTTGCCACCGGTATTCAAAGCACCACGGTACGTCCCCTGCCACAAGGCAATATGGTCTTCTTTAGCTGAAATGAAGTAGCTTGGTATTTTGATCTTATTCAGATCAATCCAAACACCGCCCACTTTCACGCCTTTGTCTTGAACCAGTTTGTTCTCAAGGTAAAGCTCACGCAGCAAGAAGTTATGGCACTTAGCAGCTACGTTTGTGCTGTCACTGTTCCAGTACAGAAGATCAAACTCCATCGGGCTGCTGCCTTTGAGGTAGTTATCAATGTAGTAGTTCCAGTACAGGCTGTTTTCACGAAGCAAACTGAACGTCACACTCAACGAGCGACCATCCATATAGCCTTTGCCATCGTTCTGCTTCTCAATCGCGTTGATGATTGTCTCATTGATATACGCGCCCACCTCACCCGGCTGCGAGAAATCCAACAAGGTGGTAAAGAACGTCGCGGTTTTAATGCGTTTCTTCATACGCTTCGCAGCATAGTAAGCCACCGTAGAGGCCAGTACCGTACCACCGATACAGTAACCCGCGGCGTTGATCTGCTCTTTACCAGTAATGTCTTCAATCGAAGCAACCGCTTTAACCACGCCTTCCGTGACATAGTCACCGAATTCTTGATCTTTCTGCGCCTCGCCCGGATTACGCCAAGACATCATGAACACGCTGTGCCCTTGCTCAAGCAACCAGCGTACCATCGAGTTCTTCTCACGAAGGTCGAGAATGTAGTACTTGTTGATAAACGGCGGAACAATCAGCAAAGGCGTCGCATTGACCTGCGGTGTCTTTGGATAGTATTGAATGAGTTCAAACAGCTCGTTTTGAAAGACAACATCACCCTCGGTATTCGCAACATCCACACCCAATCGGAAGGCGTTATTGTTGGTCATGCGGATCTTGAGGATATCAGCACTCGCTTCAACGTCTGCTTGTAACTGCTCTAACCCATCGAGAAGGTTTTCACCATTTCGCTCAAGCGTCAGTTTCATCAACTCTGGATTCGTTGCAATAAAGTTACTTGGAGAAAGTGCATTGATTGCCTGACGAGAAAAGAACGCCACTCGCTCTTTGGTTTTTTCGTCAATACCTTCGATCGAGTTGATGGTGTCGATATAGCTTTTACTGAACAACAAATAGGATTGTTTGATAAAGCTGTAGAACGGGTCGTTTTTCCACGCTTCATCAATAAAGCGCTTGTCGCTGCGGTCTTCTGAGATAACACTCTCGGTGTTGCCCATCAGCGCGGCATTCTGCCAGATCTTAAGTTGCTGTTCCCACCATTGAGATTGTAACTGAAGCAGAACGGCGGGTTGGTTGGCGGCTTGCTCGAAGATTTTTGATGCATCATCAAAGTTCAATTCTTGCATCGCTTGGTTTAGGGGAGATTGCGCGGCTTCCTTGTTTTGTTCAAAGCTTTCCCACCATTGCTGGTTCGTTTGTTGAAGTTTAACAAGGTAGTCCGAAAAGAAGTGTTGAAACATAACATGACTCCAATAATCGGAAAATCGCCACCGAGCCTCACAGTAAATACTGCGCTAACTCGATGGCGATTAAATTTATGCAGGTGTAACTGTTTTCAAGTTTTCAGTTGTTAGTGTTTCAACATCTTCTTTGAACTCTTTTGCAGCAGCTTGCATTTTTGAACTATCACTCATCATCTGTTGAGACAATTGAGTTAGCGCTGCTAGTTGCTGGCTGTTGAACGCCGTTAGGCTAGTCACGTCTTTGATTTCAGTCACTGCTTTCATTTGCGCAAGACCCATGTCCGTGTAAGTCTGCATTGCATTCATTTGCAGTTCAGTCATCGTTTGGACGTTCTTTGCAACCAACTTGTTGAACTTTAAGTACGGTTCAAATTGCTTTTCAGTTTGGTCAGTAATTGTTTTGAAAATATCCGTGTACATAAGTAACTCCTGATGAATACATAGTTTAATAAATTTGTGTCACTATCGTTTCAGCCAACGCTCATCGATTAACTCACGATGCTTTGAAAAGCTGATCCGATATTTAAGCTTGCTACCGATATATCAGGCTCTAACCTTCAATACCTTTTAGCAAAACAGCGGTTCCCATTCCTCCACCCACACAGAGTGAAGCAACGCCATAAGTCGTTTTCTGTTCAAGCATTTCATGGATGAGTGAAACAATAATTCGATTACCTGACGCACCTAAAGGATGGCCAAGTGCGATTGCACCACCATTCACATTGACCTTTGGCTTGAACTCATCAAGTGGTAAGTCATGCTGCTCTGACAATTGGTACATTACGCCAAGAGCTTGTGCTGCAAACGCTTCATTTAATTCAAACAAATCTACTTCTTCTAGAGTGAGATTCGCCTTATCAAGCGCTTTAGAAACCGCTTCTACTGGTCCTAGCCCCATAATCTTTGGGTCCAAACCTGACTGTGCGTAGCTGGTCAGTTCCACTAAAGGTGTTAGACCATATTTCGCTACCGCCGACTCAGACGCTAAGATGATTGCACTCGCGCCATCATTGATGCCCGAAGCGTTACCTGCCGTAACAGACCCTTCACGGTCAAAAGCTGGACGAAGCTTTTGCAGACCTTCGAATGTCGCGTCTGACTTCGGGTACTCATCGGTATCAAAAGTGACGGTTTGTCTGCGCTGCTTAACTTCTACAGGCACGATTTGCTCGTTAAACTTACCCGCTTCAATCGCAGCAACGGCTTTCTGTTGGCTTTCTAAAGCATAGTTATCTTGAGCTAGGCGCGAAATATTCAGCGTGTTCGCGATATTCTCAGCGGTCATGCCCATGTGGTAATGATTAAACGCATCGGTTAAGCCATCACCAACCAGTAAGTCTTTCATTGAGATGTCACCCATTTTGTGACCATTACGAACGCTCGCTGGTACCACAAAAGGAATTTGTGACATCACTTCAACGCCAGCAGCAATAACCACTTCAGCATCTTGTGCTTTTATGTGCGCCGCTGCGTCCATCACTGATTTCATGCCGCTTCCGCAAATCATGTTCACACCGTATGCTGGTGTTTCTTCAGGAAGCCCTGCATAGATGGAAGCCTGACGAGCAACCCCCATGCCTTGACCTGCCGAAATCACGTTGCCGACGATCACTTCATCAATCGCATCTAACGAAATATCGACAAACTCAAGTGCACCTTTGATCGCAACGCCAGCCAGCTCGCCCGCAGATACGTTTTTTAGCGACCCGGTAAATGCACCAATAGGAGTGCGCTTAGCCGCAACAATAAATACTTTTTCCATCATTCCAATCCCTTCAGTTTCGCTAATTAGTGCATGTACAAGCCGCCATTCACAGACAATGTTTCGCCTGTAATGTACGCGCCAGATTCACTCGCTAAAAAGCCCACTGCGTCTGCAATTTCAACAGGTGTTGCTAAGCGTTTCATCGGAATTTGGTTCTTGATTGAATCCAGTACTTCAGGCTTCATTTGCTCAACCATAGGAGTTGCTGTGTAGCCAGGAGCAATTACGTTCACGGTTACGCCGCTACGAGCGCCTTCCGCAGCCAAAGCTTTAGAGAAACCAATCATTCCAGCTTTTGCTGCCGAGTAGTTAGTTTGTCCAAATTGACCTTTAAGACCATTGACGGAAGAGATGTTGATGACTCGGCAGTTACCCTTTTCACACATAGGAGCGAACAAAGGTTGAGTTACGTTGAACAAACTGTTTAAGTTCGTTTCGATAACCTCTTTCCACGCTTCGGCATCCATCTTTTTAAAGACGCTATCACGTGTAATACCTGCGTTATTGACCAGCACATCCACCGTGCCTTCTTCTTCTAACAACTTGCTTAAGCTCAGCGCACATTCCGCAGTATTGGTAACATCTAATTCAAACAATCTCACTTGATCTTCGGTGAATTGTTTTTCGTTAAACCAATCCAAGGCACATTGGTAATTTCCAGTAAAATAAGTCGCGATAACACGATAGCCGTCTGCAACTAATTTAGAAGAAATTGCTGAGCCGATACCGCCTTTTGACCCTGTAATTAAAGCAAGCTTTTTCATTAATGGTTCCATCCCTTACAAGCAATTAAATAACAATGATGTTAATAAGATAATGTCTTAGTTGATAATTAAAATTTACGTTTTGCTTTAATTAAACCCTACAGCTCAAAATCAAAAAGTATTATTACAAATATAAAATATTTTCATATTATGATTAAAAACTAGACTTGCATCCCAAAACCAATGAAATGTTACGAACATGTAAATTAACGCAAAGATCTGATATTAATAAGGTTTATTTAATTTTACTTTTATCACCAAGCAGATAAGCCTTTGTTAATACGAGATAAATCTATATCTCTCAGCTTGTTTCAAGAATAATGCAATGTGGGAATTTGAAATGATTGATCACGAGAATAATAACAAAACTCTTATTAGGAATTAATAAATGGTTCCTAATGAATCTATATGAGCTTCAATATAATTAACGTTCTAAATGGGGAAGATGAGCATTATGAATAGACAAAAAAGCCCACTCAATCTATGAGTGGGCTTAAGTAAATAGCATTAATAAATTGAGCGTGGGATCTTACTTCGTAAATATTTCATTTGTATTTACATCAAGATAAATTTTGTTTTCAAGGGACAACCCACCACAATAAATAAAATAGACATCTCTGTGACTGTACTTAACAGATTTCACCCATCCGCCTAATTCTTCAAAATCACTTGGGGCACACTCCCCCTCAGAGATCAGTTTAGCCACCGAATTACGGAATTTTTCTTGATGGATCTTGAGGTCATCAGACTTAACCAAATAGGAATCCAATATCTCTTTGCTTTCTTTTTCCGAAATAATGACTTCATCATTCGATAAGCCTGACATAGAGACCCATTCCGCCGTCTGTGGGCCGCCTTCTTTAAGGACTATATAGTCTGAGATACGTGCCCATTCGCCTTGTTTCTCGAGTACCTCCACCTTTTCTCCTTTATAGAGGTAATCTGTTATCAAGCCATCAATTTCAGGTTGCTCGACCACTTCAAGCTTTCTCTCCAAAACGTAAAATTCCGTCTGCTCGGGTTCAGGCTGAAGATCCATGATAGGTACAAGGTCAGATTCAGGTTGCTCGGTAGCTTCTAACGCCGGCTCTTCCGTTTTCTCTTGTGGGATTGGGTCTTTATTCATGACCAAGAAGTAGTATGCCGCTCCTCCCCCTCCGCCCAATATCAACAACACAAGTAAAGCGATCAGCGCTTTTTTCATCAAATCCACCAGCTCTTCCGTTATAGGTATGTCTCAAGTGTACATCAACTCATGCTGCTGCTCATCTATACTCTCAATAGAGCGCACGGTAAGTAGAGGAAAGTCATGAGTTTTTGGGGGAAGGTTATCATTGTAAGCGTAACTTTGAGTGCCAATGTCGCTCTAGCGAATCATTGTGACCGTGAAAACTGGCAAACACTTTTGGATCGTCAGCTCTCTTTTGAAGGTCGCTATAATCAGTACACCAAAGAGTTCAACCAAGTTCTCTCAACCTACGAATCACAAACATTGTTATCTAAACACTTTAATGAAAAGCAGATCATTGAACTTTGGGCTAAGTACGAAGAAAGGTTTAATGTGCAGCTCAATAGTCATATGAATACCGCGTATGACGTCTCCGAGGTTTTGCTACAACAGGCGTATGTTGTGTCTAGTGAACTTGAAGGCGCTGACTCTCTAGCGTATTCATGGCAAGCCGTCGCCAAACACTGCACCAAAGCAAAACTCCCACGCCAGGCAGAAAGCGCGCAGGTGCACGTCCAAAGCTCACAATCACTCTCCCGAGATCTCCATACACTCAGTGAAAAATTCCGTCAGCTGTCTTCAAAATACCGCAGAGAAGCGACGATGATTGATGAAGCACGCCACATAAACCAACCGGTAAACGATGCATCAAACTGAAATCACCATTAGATTCTCTCACTCGTTCGACTGGACTTTTCCAATAAATATGCTCAATCCCATTCATAATATTCTAAGAACTCGTTAATCAAAGCTTTATCAATAGGTTGTAAAAGTAATGTGCTATCTATCAACAATGAAGTTCAATTTCCGACCAATGCAAGCGAGTATGTGAGATATTCATCACAAAATAGATTTACAAACGCCAGAAAATTGTTATCATGAATCTTCATATAACTTAATAACAAGAAACATTTTGGCTAGGTAATATGCAAAAGACTATGGCTTTCAACTGCTTGAGTAACACGGAATGGACTGCAGAGATAAGAGGTAAACTTTTATCTGTAGCTAAACACATGGAAGAGTTCGGTTCAGTAAGTGAGCTAGAGCTATGTAAGATATTTGGAGAGACAATTTGGAATGACGGCGTGGATTATCATTCACATGCTTTTTCATTCAGAATTAATGCACAAACTGGGGATTGTTCAATCTCTAACTTTAAGTATCACTAAGTTTTGCACCTATCATATACGGAGTACCTTTCACGAGGTGCTCCGTTTTTTATTGCCTGAAGCCTGACACTTAATGGATGATTTTTGATATTGACCGCGCTTCTACTTCAGGAGTAAACCATTTCGTTTTCAGCTCATTCTTCCTTCGTGTTACTGCTCAGAGTTTGGCTTAATCGGTATAAATTGGCAGTGGTGCATTGCCTTTTACTTGTCTTATCGCAAGGTGGGTATGAATATCTTTCACGTTAGAGAGCCTTTGAAGTTTTCTTGTAAATGCCTCGTAGGCCATCAAGTTCGGGCTAACCACTTCTAGCAAATAGTCATAAGCCCCAGATACAACGTGGCAACTGATCACCTCTTCCATCTCTACAACAGCCGCTTCAAACTTATCTATCGACACTTCTTGGTGGTTGTTTAGGCTCACCTCAACAAACACACTCATTGCGATGCCGACTTGTTCTCGTGACAAGCTCACACGATAACCGTCAATAATGCCCTTTTCTTCTAGCCTTTTGACTCGTCTTGCACAAGGTGAAGGTGATAACCCCACTTCATCAGCAAGTTCAGCCGTGGTTAACCTGCCATCTTTTTGTAGCAGTTCGAGAAGATGTCTATCAATTCTATCCATAGTAAATGCCAAACATTAGTTAAATCCGTTAATTATTTGGTAAATGTTAGCAGAAATCATCAACGATAGTTCAATTTAGGCCAAAACTTGCCAACCTGTGGCACAACAACTATTCCATAATGAGTCATCACCCACTCTCCTTCAATATTATGAATCTTGGCTACTTATCTATTACTGTCACCCTACTCATTTGGGCGAGCTTCTTCCTGTCTCTTAAAGGCGGCGCAAATTCAGATTTAACACCTGCCGATATCGCCCTCACAAGATTTCTCATACCGGCTTTGGTGTTATTGCCTTTGATGTGGAAAGCACGCAGCACGATTGCTGAAGTCCCTAAACGATATCTAACGGGTATGTTCGTAGGTAGCGGATTACCTTATCTGCTCGTTGCAGGAACGGCGATGCAGTTTGTTCCGGTATCACATGGCAGTGCTCTTGTTCCGGGCACGCTCCCTCTGTTCGTCACTGGAATTGCGGTACTCTTTTTTAAGCAGCCACTCAGCCGACACCGTGTTGTCGGTTTAGGTTTGGTTTTGCTCGGCATACTGTTGTTTTTAGGGAGTAGCTTAAGCAGCTTCAACTTTGAATACACCAAAGGTCATTTGTTGTTTTTATGCGGAAGCTTAATGTGGGCGATGTTCACCATCTCAGCTCGTGTCGCTAATCTTAATGCGTTAGTCAGTGCCGGTTTTATTTCTCTCTGCTCTACTTTGCTGTTACTCGTCCTAATCCTGACAGGATCCCTCCCAAGCCACCTAATGGACACACCTATCGCTAATTGGCCCTTCACAGAGCTTGCCGTTCATTCAGCAGTGCAAGGCGTTGGGGCGGGTTTAATCGCGGCGTTCACTTACCTTTATGCGGTTAATACCTTAGGGGCTGAACGCTCTGCCGCTTTTGGCAGTGCAACACCCGCAGTGGCGACCTTGTTGGCGATCCCACTATTCAACGAGATTCCTGATGCGATGACTTGGCTCGCCCTTGGTTCGATTTGCATCGGCAGTTTGGTCGCGAGTAACATTTTCATGAGAAACGATCAGTCCATGCAGTACCAACCGCCAAGCCATAGCAAAGCCTGATACTGCGTTCAAACCTAAATACAGTTCCCCTAAGCATCGATTTTAGGGCTTGTAGTACACAGATAAGCCTGCAAACGTAGGCTTATCTAAAATCTGCTTTTTCTGAGCTCGCTTCTCCATTAAACTGTCCGACCTTTTTGCAGATCCAAGAGAACACCATGCAACGCGACTACACCTTAAATTGCTTAATCACCATGCCTCGCCATGAACTAGAAGAATTTAGTTTAAGAATGATTCATCGCCTTGTTCCTGAAGATGCAATGACGGAATTGTTTACGTTCGAGCAAGAAGAAGTCACCAGCGAAGAACGCATGCAATCAGCAAAGTTTGACGCAATGCTTCGAATGACCGCTATCGCGCTTGGTGAAGTGAACCTAGCTTTCTCAGAGTCAGATAACTCGCAACAGAACATCGAGCGAATGACTCGCCTACTGCTTTGGCACTTCTACTCAATTTCTTTCAACCTTGAAGAAGCAATCGCAATCGAAGTGCACTGTGAGAAAGTAGAAAAGATCTTAAAGAACGCACCTAAAGATGCGTTTGGCTGGGTTAAAGAATTAACTGAACTGCTTCACTTCTACGCAAAAGTGAACGAAGGTAACGAAGACAGTAAAGACGCTTAACGTTACTTCTACGTAAGTACACATCAAGCTAAATCGAAGGCAGATAGAGCTATACCGAAGGCAAGTAAAAGCTTTGCTGAAAGGAGTTCTCTGCCTTTGTTGTTTCTAGCACACTGTGATGCAACATCAGTATCGACTGCGCGATCTTGGTTCCTATTCCCAAAGAACCATTCGGCGCTTCCTGTTCAACCCCATTATGAATCACCACCTTCACCCGTTTGGAATCCGCTTCAAAACCAACATCTAACGACACCGCGGTGCCACTTGGGCTATGCCTCAATGCATTATCTAAAAGATTCAAAATCAACCTCTCAAGCAGATCACTGTCACCCACAGCCTTGATTCCATTAGGCATATGAACGTTCAACTCTACATTCTTATGGCGATACTGGCTTTGAATCGTTTCTAAACATTCGCTCATTAGCCCATTGAAATCGATTGAAGCGTATTGATATGTAGGTACCGGGTTATCGTTCTTGGCGCTATCTAACAGCGAATGGAGCTGTTCAGATAACTTGTTGCCATTGCGGTAAGCAACGTCAATTAACGGGTCTGATAGCGGGTTTTGAATCTTCCACGTTTCCAGATAACCCAACACACTCGACAATGGCGTTTTCAAATCATGACTGAGTTGTAATAAGCTTTGTCTGCGGTGTGATGACTGATATTCAAGTTGCAAAAATTGCTGTTGAATGTGCTTCGCCATTAACTGATACGAGCGTGCAATCGGCACCAATTCTGGTACTTGATGAATGAAGTTCGGATCCAATCGAAAATCTTGCTCTGCTTGTTGTTGTAGCTTGTTGGTTACTGCTTCTATTGGGTTTAACAGGCTACGTTTGACCAACAGATAAGCCCCAACCGCAAAACCTAAGATAGAGATCAGCATGAGCCCCGCTAGCGCAATGTATGGCGTGTCGACCTGCGAATTGGCAATCACGGTGTGGCGATTACTGCCAATCAAAACGTACAGATAGCCAACGGTCGAACCTAGCTCTTCAATCGCTGCTACGGAAAATACCTTACGAGCTCCCGGATTTATCGGATCTTCCCCCAGAATGGGATAAGGCTCGTCGTTTAAAAACTGTTGAATGGGCGCTAAGTCTATCTGGTTGGCTAACACAGTGCCTTCTGGCGCAGCATGAGTCGTAATCTTGCCCTGACTGTCGAGGAAATAAATATCGAAATCTGGCCCTATCAACATCAAGGTGTGGAATATGGATTTGAGCGCTTTAGGGTTGTAGTCGGTACCAATCATCAGAGGGTTATCATCGCGCATATGAACCGCGAGCTCTTTGTGTAAGCTCTGCTTAGTTCTTTGTTCTATGGTCTCTTTTTGCCAATTATAAGTGTAAGCGATCACCACACTCACGAGCAGAAACCACAAACTGGTGAACAACACTAAACGCGATTTGAAACTCATGCTCTCTCCTCGATGGCTCTTAGGTGTTACTGGCTTTTTAGTAAACTTCGGACGCGACACATAGGCCTAAGCTTTCGACTCAAACTTATAGCCAACACCCCAAACGGTTTTAATGAAATCATCATCACTATTCGGCATCGCAAGCTTGGTTCTTAGACGGTTGACTGTGCTACACACGGTATGGTGATAGCCGGAGTGATGAGTATTCCAAACATGATCGAGCAGCTCGTCTTTGCTATACACACGTCCCGGACGGGTTGCTAAGAAATGAAGTAAGGTAAACTCGGTAGCAGTCAGCGGTACATCTTGGTTATTGAGTGACACCTGATGGCGTTCAGGTTGAATAGTGAGCCCACCAAAATTCATAATCGATTCTGCTATCACAACCTCTTGAGTCGCTGATTCGACATGGCTTAAACGGCGAAGCACGTTCCTCACTCTTGCTTGAAATTCGAGAACGCTGAAAGGTTTCGTTATGTAGTCATCAACACCGGCTTCTAAGCCTGACACCTTATCTAACTCAGCATCTCTTGCGGTTAGCATGAGTACTGGCGTCCAATCCTCTTGCTGACGCAACATTCGACAGAAATCGAGTCCGTCACCGTCTGGTAAGCCACGATCCAGTACGATCAAATCGAAATGACCCTCTTTATAGAGCGCCTGAGCCTTTTCAATCACATTAGCTCTGATTACGTTATGCCCTTGGAACTTAAGATGCATCTGCACCAGTTCAGCCAAGTCATCATCGTCTTCAACCAACAATATGTTTGCCATCAAATTTACCGCAGCACTATTCATGATCCCTGCTCTATTCTGAGTCTGCCCACCTTTCAATTGACCGGAACAGAGCAGGAATTCTTTCATCGTGCTTTCAACCTGTTACTCAGTTCGAGTAATGGTGATTCTTGCACCGGGGTTAAGGAAACGATGATTGGCACTTAAAGTAGAGGTCGTGAGGCCGTCATCTTGGCTGATTACGCCAGAGTGGAAACTCACTACATCGGTGTCGTCACGTGTGGTATTAAAACCCTCACCACCGCCTGCTGGTCCCGGAATGGTTGCAGCAAGCTCATCGTTCAGCTCAGTTCCCGAATCCCAAACATTCATGTTCATGGTAAAGGTTTCACCCACCGCTAATGACTTGAGCGATAGACCGGATTCGCCGACAAACGCATCATTAGTATTCACCAACATGGAAGCAACTGAGATATACCCTTCTTGATTTGGGTCGACACGAATCGACACCGTGTCTTGCTCTCCTGAAAGAATCAACCCATTGCCTGAGATACCTTGATAAACATTGCCGTCACTGTCACTAAGCGCAAGTAATTGTGCATTACTGCCACCTTCCGCCAAGTATTCAAGATCGACAGAAGCACTTTGCCCAACTTCAAACAGGTCAAAATTCGTATTGTGAGTCAACACCGCGAGCGGTGACATTGGTTGATTGGGGGTGAGGTTAGTAACACTCACATCATAGCGATAGTAATCGTCGTCATCGTCCGGGCAACCCGCTAACACAGCTACTGATGCAGCGATAAATAGAATTCTAGCTTTCATACATCCCCCTTACTTCACAACAATGGTGATAGTTGCAACAGGGTTTAACCAACGATGACTACTGCTATCGAGGTCACTGATGCCGCCCGCCGCGTCACTATCACCAATGTTACCCGGATGAATATGAACCTTAGCGTTTGATACTGCCGTTTCTACACCTGTACCACCAGCGCCAAAGGTAATGAATGGAGGGTTCGGCATGCTGCCCGCCAGCTCATCATTGGCTTCTGTACCCGCGTCATAACCATTTAGAGTCGCTTTGTAGGTGCCCGCTTGAGTTGGGATTTTCCAGCTATCTAGACCAACAAAGCCGTCGTTAGTCGGCAGCAGCATGGCACCCAATGATAGGTACTCTAAATCGCCAGTACTGATATCAAACGTAGTTGCGACACCCGGATTGAGAATTCCGGCCGCTGGATTCTCCACCACCACGCCTCCCGCGTTGGCAATGACACCAGATAAACCTGAAATATCGCCACCTTCGGCCATGGATTCTAGTTCCGCAGAAGCCGTTTCACCCGTTCTAAACATGAACAAGCTTGAGTCATGAGCTGCTGCTAAGATAGGCGTAAAGTAGATCCCTTTCGTTGCATTAGTGACAGTGATTTCAAGCTCAGCAGCCTGAACTTGAGCCGCTCCGAAGGCCAGCATAGCCGAGCTGATCACTAAGCTGATTTGAGTACGTTTATTCATTTTGATTCCATCCTTTATCGAGTCCTATCGTTGCCAACAAAACGAGTAACAGCGATATACCGTTACCTTTGCCAGAACGAACTGTGGTGTTGTTGACTCTAAGAATGGCGATCAAATCTATCAGCAACTTCATTGAATTCTCATAAAACTCTCACAAGTTTATCCAAACTTATTACTGCCAATAAAAATAGCGGTAAGGTATTAATATTTAATCGAAAAGTATCAATTCATTATTTGCGCAGGAAGGGATAGAAAAGAAGGTAAAGAATAGAAATGGAACGAATAAAACACAAAAAGGCCGAATCGATTTAACGATTCGGCCTTTATTCTGGCGTACTGTTACTCGTTCTAAAAGCCGTGTAGACCTCTAAGCAAAGCTAACAGTACAACATCAATTTAGAACGCGTAGTTTGCGTCAATCAGCTCGCTAACTTCCACTTTGCTTACTTCAGCACGAGCTTCAAGCCATTGTGCAACTTGCAGTTGTTCTGCTTCTGTTACTGAACGGTAGCGCTCAATTGAGCATAAGAAACCTTCAAACAGCTCAAGGCCGCCGCCACCAAAGCACAGACCGATGCTGTCGATGAAATCAATGAACTCGTCAATGAACACATCGTATTGGTCAAAATCAGCAATCGAAGTCTTGCAGCTTACTTCAAAACCCAGAATCGCGAATTCACCTAGGTATAGCTTTTTGCGTAGGCGGCGATTTTTGTTTTCGATTTTATCTAATTTCATAACTGTCTCTCTTTTCGTTTGATAAAGCATTTATACACAGTTCTACCCTAATCCCCAAGAGTTTTGTATTGCACGAGAGTGTTAATGGCAAAATTCGTGCTACAGAAACAAAATCTTAATCAAATCTATAAAAATCTGTCACTTAACTGCTTCACGATTAGTCACACATTGACCAAACTTATTAACTCATTAGTTAGTAACTGGGTTAGTCATGAATAACGAATAATAAAATCAGCCAATAGGAAGCAGTCGAGATGAGCAAGGAAACATTTGATAGCACTCGTTTTAACAAGAGTAACAACAAACCCTTCGAAGAAGTTTTAGATGCGAACCTTTCAAGAAGAAATGTTCTCAAAGGCGGTTTGGGCATCAGTGCAATGACCGCATTTGGCGCTTTTGGTTTAGCAGGCCACAGCACAGCGCACGCAGCGACAGCATCATCTAGCGCACCGCAAAAAAGCACTGCTACACTAGCATTCGAATCGGTTAAAGGCTCATTGACAGACAGTGTCGTTGTACCAAAAGGCTATACAGCACAAGTATTGGTTCCTTGGGGTACTCCACTTAACAAGCAAGGCAAGGCTTGGTTAAAAGACGGCACCAACAATGCACAAGATCAAGCAAACTCACTGGGCATGCACCACGACGGCATGCACTTCTTCCCGATTAATGGCAACAGCAACGACGGCTTATTGGTGATCAACCACGAATACATCGACCAAAAAGCTCTGCACGCTAATGGTCCTACATACGATGAAGGCAACCGCCCTAGCCTTGATGAAGTTCGCAAAGAGATCAACGCGCATGGCGTCAGTGTGGTTCGTGTGAAACTTGAAGGCAACCAATGGGTGATGGTCGATAACGATCCACTGAACCGCCGCTACACGGGCGCGACCGTAATGGATCTGTCTGGCCCGGTTGCTCACAGTGAATTTACCAAAACCAAGTTCTCACAAGATGGCAGCCAAGCTCGTGGCACGTTGAACAACTGTGGTAATGGCTACACGCCATGGGGCACTTACCTAACGTGTGAAGAAAACTGGCCGGGTTATTTCGTTAATAAAGGCGAGACAACACCAGCGCAAGAACGTATTGGTATCGCTACCGAAAAAACACGTTACGGTTGGGACACGCTTTCAGGTAACAAACAAGAACGCTTAGACGAGTTTGCACGCTTTGATGTGACGCCAACGGGTGAGTCAGCAATGGACGATTACCGTAACGAAGCACATGGTCACGGCTACATTGTTGAAATCGACCCATACACAGCAAACTCTCGCGCTAAAAAACGTTCTGCACTGGGTTGTTTCCGCCATGAAGGCTGTACGTTTGGTAAGTTGACCGAAGGCGAGCCAATCGTATTCTACTCTGGTCACGATTCTCGCTTTGAATACCTGTACAAATTCGTTTCTGAAGAGAAATGGGACCCACGAGACGCAGATCCAAGCAATCGTCTAAGTGCGGGTGACAAGTACATGGACAAAGGCACGCTGTATGTGGCTAAGTTCAATGATGATGGTTCAGGTACATGGCTACCACTAACGTTGAGCAGCAAGACCACAAACGGCGGCAAGCTAGGTGATTCATTTGACTCTCAAGCAGCGCTTATCATTAATACCGCAGGAGCAGCCGACCTTGTTGGTGCAACGCCAATGGATCGCCCTGAATGGTGCTCTGTTGACCCAATGACAGGTACGGCTTACCTAACGCTGACTAATAACAACAAGCGTAAAGAAGCGAACTCTGCGAACCCTCGCGTAGACAACAAGTTCGGTCACGTTATCCGTTGGGATGAAGGCAAAACAGCAGGCGAGTTCGATTGGGATATCTTCGTATTTGGCTCACCAGCAGTGGAAGACAAGTCTATTAACCGATCTGGCCTAACAGACATGAACCAATTCGCGAGCCCTGACGGCTTAGCGTTTGATGCTCGTGGCATTTTGTGGATTCAGACAGATAACGGCGCAGACGAAGTCACTGGCTACACCAATGACCAAATGCTGGCAGTGGTTCCATCTCAGTTAACGGATGACAACGGCAACAGCGCGGTGATTGATGCAAACAACCAAGCACAGCTTAAACGCTTCTTTGTTGGTCCAAACGGTTGTGAAGTAACTGGCTTTACTATTAGCCCAGATTTCAAATCACTGTTTGTGAACATTCAGCACCCAGCAAACTGGCCATCGTCAGAAGATGCAACGGCTCAGACTCAGGGCAACGTTCGCCCAAGAGCATCTACGGTTGTGATTCGTCGTGAAGACGGCGGTGAAATCGCGGTTTAAATATACAACGCAGACTAAGATCAGAAACATTTCTGTTATCTAGTCTCTGTTCGCTAGCTAAGTAAAATCAAAAAGAGCGATAAGGCCAAATGCCCTATCGCTCTTTTTATATTCTATGCATTCTTCGGTTTAAGTAAGAATCCTAATCTTCAAACCTCACCGTAATCCTAAGTAGTCATCATCCCAAGTACGCGTCATCCTCGAGAAAGAGGAACGACTGAGTCGGGGATCTCTGCTCGTTGTAGGCTAACCAGAATTAACTCACGAACAACCAAACACCAACGCCCATCATCAACGTACCTGCAATACGGTTCATCAACTTAACGTTATCGGCTTTGCCCAGCATATGCTTTAAGCTCTTTCCGCCGGTCGCGTATAAAGTCATGCAAACAAACTCAGAAACCAGAATAATCGACACGAGAATGAACAACTGCGGTGCTAAGTCTTTATTGCTGTTAATAAAAGGAGGCAGTAGAGAAATCATAAATGCCCAGCCTTTCGGATTAGCAATAGCTGTGACAAAACCTTGAACCACCAAGTCCCAATCATTGCTGACTTTTGTTGTTTGGTTGTCAGTACTGATCGCCAGCTTGCCTCTCGAACGCCACATCTGAACACCTAAATAAAACAGGTAACCTGCGCCAACAAATTTAAAGCCCGTAAATAGCCATGGGTAGTTCAACATGATCGAAGCGATACCCAATACCGCAGCAATAGAAACCACAGCGACACCAGCCAGTTCACCGATCATCATCCATAATGTCCGCTTGTATCCAACACTCATTCCTAGCGTCAACGCCAAAGTCATACACATACCGGGCGTGATTGACACGAAGAAAAAAGTGGGAATAAAAGCCCAAAGTAGCGCGCTATCCATATTATTACCTTATCGACTTATTTTTATTTAATAGTTCTTGTTTCTTGATCGGGCTTGAAATGAAGCGAGGTTGAAACGAAGCAGTGATGACAATAAACAATATTGCGATCAATACAAACAAAAAGAGCCACATAACAGTGGCTCTTTTCAATCACCAACCGTAATTACTTACGACGGTTTTTAATTCGCTTCATCATAGTCAAACGACGTTCAGCGCTTGCTTGATCTTGTGGCTCTTCGTTCGCGTTGTTCTTACGACCCTGACGGTTTTTGTAAGCCGATTTAGTGTTCAGCTTCTCGATGTAAGCATCACGTTTCTTCGGTTCGTAACCCGGTTGTTCAACACGGCGAATACGTTGTTGAATCAGTTTTTCAACTTGAACAACAGTCAGCTCTTCTTCGCGGTTAACGAAAGAGATTGCGTGACCTTGTTTACCAGCACGACCTGTACGGCCAATACGGTGAACGTAATCTTCCGCTAGGAAAGGCATGTCGTAGTTAATTACGTGTGGTAAGTCTTCGATATCAAGACCACGAGCCGCAACGTCGGTTGCAACCATCACACGAGCTCTGCCTTCTTTGAAATCATCCAAAGCACGACGACGAGCGCTTTGCGCTTTATCACCGTGGCAAAGTACCGCTTTAATACCGTCAAGCTTAAGCTCTTTAACCACATCATTCGCTGTTTCTTTGTAGTTCACGAACACGAGCACTTGGCGCCAGTTTTTACGGCCGATAAGCTCAGACAGCAGTTCAGTTTTACGTTCTTGATCCACTGGGTAAACCACGTGACCAACAGTAGCAGCCGTAGAGTTTTCGCGCTCAACACTAATACGTTTTGGTTTACGCAGAATATCAACAGACAGTTGGTTTAACTGAGTAGAAGTCGTTGCAGAGAACATCATGATTTGCGGTGATGTTTCTACATCCAACATGATCTTACGAACGGCATTGATAAAGCCCATATCAAGGATACGGTCAGCTTCATCAAATACTAGGAATTCTAGGTTAGCAATAGACACGTTACCCGCCTCTAAGTGCTCTTCTAAACGGCCAGGTGTTGCAACCAAAATATCCACACCCAGTTCTAGTTGACGAACTTGTGAAGACATCTTGTTACCACCGTAAACCGCAGAAACGCTTAGATCCGTGTATTTAACGTAGTCTTTAATGTTTTGAGCGATCTGCGCAGCAAGCTCACGAGTTGGAGCAAGAATAAGGCCGCGAGCCGTTCCTCTAGACGCTTTTTTACCGCTGTTCAAAAGGTGTTGGATAACAGGCAATGAAAATGCCGCTGTTTTACCCGTACCGGTTTGAGCAGTAGCAAAAATATCATGGCCTTTACGAGCCATTGGAATCGCTTTTTGTTGAATTGGAGTGAGTTTTTCATAACCACACTCAGTCAACGCTTTGACTAATTCAGGAGCAAAACCTTGAGAGGAAAATGACATTGTTACGGGTTCCTTAAGCAGACAGCCTACATTCTTATTTCAGCCGAGCACTATAAAGTAATTAGAGTGATTTATCTCACATTTATCGTGATATAACGCAAACTTTCTCATTTAATCTGGTGTTTACCCCACCTTAAACGAAGTAAACACCGAGATCCTTGGTTCAAACAGCAAAAACAGGACTATTTGATGCCACACAGCTTGAGTAGAATCTGCTCGAGATCGCCCCATGGCATGAGCTGCGAGTCGATCACTTCAAGACGAGACTCAAAGCCATCAAGCGTAATTTCGTTCACAGACACGACTTGATTCGCCACATTGAATGCGTAGCAACCTTGGTCGGTGTTCACGACGGCTTTTACACGCTCGGCCGTTAGATCCGACAACATAGAGAATAGCGCATCGAAGTCGAACTTATGCTCTGCGCCAAACAACCAACCACAACTGAAATAGCCCTGTCCTTTATTCTCTTTACGGATGAAGGCTTCACCGGGAGGAAGTTGGAATTGAGGCTCTTGTTCAGCGTGATCGTGATGATGTGCTTCAATATGAGAGGAAGCACTGCCGTATACTCTTTCAATGTCTAACACTTCCAATGGCACTTCACCGTCATGGATTAGCTTGTGGAAGACTTTTGCTGGCGTTTGATCCGTCACCCAATCGTTAAACACATCGATGTCTTCAGAATGAACAAGGTCAACCTTAGTACCAAGAATCACATCTGCACTGTTTAATTGATCATTAAAATTCTGATTCGAGGTGTACTTTTCATTAGAAAGATTTCGAGGGTCAACCAAACCAAGCGTCGCTTTTAAATCGACATATGGTGTGTACTGATCGGAAGTCAGTGTCGCAATCACTTGTTTAGGGTGACCAAGCCCTGTCGGCTCAATCAATAAACGGTCTGGTTTTTGGCGAAGTAAGGCATTAATACCTACCGACATAGGCACGCCCGCAGTACAACACATGCAACCACCCGGTACTTCTTTAATCAAAGCACCTTGATCTGTCATCAATGCACCGTCAATACCGATTTCCCCGAACTCATTAACCAGAACAGCCCAGTTTTCATTCTCAGGTTTATTTTTTAGCAGGTTCAAGATGGCTGTCGTTTTACCAACCCCCAAGAAACCCGTAATGATGTTTGTAGGAACTTTTTTAGTCATATCAGTTCTCCTTTTTAAGGGAGTATATACACAATCACGGAGAAATTGACCCCAATCGCTTGTTTATACTGAGATTCGTTAATAGAGGTTGGTGCGAAAATAATCAGAAGAGATAAAGTAGTAGAAGCGGAATGAGGAAATGGGATGCTCCAGACGAACTAAAGGCGTACTTACTCAGTACGCCTCACCCTCGTTACTCAATCGTGAGTTCGCGAATCAGGAAGCCTTAAATATCGACCTGAACATTTAACGAGGAACTAAAACTTTGTTTCTGAATCCATCCAAATTGTGTGTAAAACCTCACTTCTCCTTGCGGTTCGTTATGTTGCTTTACGATTTAACTATGGTTCATTTTTGGGGATATTCAAGCCGCCGCCAGAGAATCGATCAAAATTGTGACGGTGATTCCACTATTGGCCATAGATTCCATTTATGTAACACGTACATTCCATAAATGAAATTCAACTTTTCATCTTTGTTGCTATAGGATATGCAGAGGAAGCGTATAATTTAATGCAACCCCGCCTTAACTCATTCAGGAAACTTATCTCTATGACCAGAAGAGAGAAAATTAAGCAGTCCTTATTAGCCAAAATGCCAAGGGATGCTATTAATCAATTTCTCTCAAGAGATAAGACCCCAGCTTCAGTTCTCTTTCTTTCTTGTATTGTGGGTCTACTTGCAGGTGTAGTGGGTACCTATTTCGAAGTGGCAGTTCATTTCATCACAGAAACCCGTACCGATTGGCTAAAAGATGAAATCGGTAGCCATCTACCACTGTGGCTTGCCGCTTTCCTTATTAGTGCTGCATTCGCCTTTATTGGCTATTTTCTCGTTCACCGTTTTGCTCCAGAAGCTGCCGGTTCAGGTATCCCTGAAATCGAAGGTGCAATGGACGGCATGCGCCCTGTTCGATGGTGGAGAGTATTACCCGTAAAATTCTTTGGCGGCATGGGCGCGTTAGGCTCTGGTATGGTTTTAGGCCGCGAAGGGCCAACCGTTCAAATGGGCGGCAGTATAGGTCGTATGGTCACAGATATCTTTCGAGTCAAAGATGATGACACTCGCCATTCACTGTTGGCTTCAGGTGCCGCTGGTGGCTTAGCCGCCGCATTCAATGCACCGCTAGCTGGCATCATGTTTGTGGTTGAGGAGATGAGACCACAGTTTCGCTACTCACTCATATCAATCAAAGCCGTCATCATCTCAGCAGTTTCGGCCAACATTGTATTTCGTTCTATCAATGGCCAATCTGCCGTTATCACAATGCCTCAGTACCAGCCACCTGAACTCAACGCACTTTGGTTGTTCTTGTTGTTAGGTGTGTTGTTCGGCCTGTTTGGTGTGATTTTCAATAAACTGATTACGCTTTCCCAAGATCTGTTTGTGGCGATCCACAAGAATGACCGTAAACGCTACTTGATGACAGGTACCCTACTTGGTGGTTGCTTTGGCTTGTTGCTGCTCTATATACCTGAATTAACTGGTGGTGGTATTGGTATCATCCCGAACATCACGAATGGCAGCTACAGCGCCAATGTGTTGTTGTTGATATTCTTAGGCCGAGTCCTCACTACCCTGCTTTGTTTCGGCTCCGGTGCGCCCGGCGGTATCTTTGCACCAATGCTTGCGCTAGGAACACTCTTTGGTTATGCGTTTGGGCTTATCGCAGCGGCATTCTTTCCCGAACTGAATATTGAACCGGGTATGTTTGCCATTGCTGGCATGGGAGCATTATTTGCCGCCACTGTTCGAGCACCTATCACAGGCATACTGTTGGTTATTGAAATGACCAATAACTACTACCTGATCCTGCCGTTAATCATCACCTGCTTAGGCGCGGTAATCATTGCTCAAATGTTAGGTGGGCAGCCAATTTACAGTCAACTGCTTAACCGTACGCTGAAAAACGAGAAACTAAGACAACAAGATCTCCCTCAACAAGAGGAAGTGCGTTAATTACAAATGACTCATGAAACAAAAGCACACATTCAACGTGCTTAATCTCCCGATTCCGTATCAAAATCAAAAAAGCAAACGTTAAACTTGGTATCATCCACTCAAAATTAGTTGAGTGCCCTCAAAATCTATTGATGGAAGACCTACACACTCTAACTAAGGCAAATAGTCCAATATTCTGTAATTAACTAAGTCGGAGCAAGTCGTTGAACTGGAGAAGATTAACCCAAGTAAAAAATGTGCCGCCATCTCAGGCGTCTTTAGCACTTGGCGTTATTGGGTTAGGTCAAGCTTGGGCGTTATATATCCCGGGCATTGGTGAGATAATT
This sequence comes from Vibrio sp. OPT18, assembly GCF_015163615.1. Classification (NCBI taxonomy): domain Bacteria; kingdom Pseudomonadati; phylum Pseudomonadota; class Gammaproteobacteria; order Vibrionales; family Vibrionaceae; genus Vibrio; species Vibrio sp. OPT18. The sequence continues at coordinate 69,731 of NZ_JADDYK010000087.1, read as the reverse complement.
CGTCCCTACCTAGCTGCATTCGGCGCGCTATTATTGCTGCCTGTTTTACTGCGCTATTTAACGAACTTTAATACCTTCCTTAATGATATTCGCCACCCGTTAAGCGGAAGCTTGATGGCACCAATGAGCATGGCTTTACTGATTCTGTGCGACTATTTAGCCGAGATATCGCCAGCTATCGCCTACCCAGTATGGTTCTGCGCGCTATTGCTGCACTTTACCATGATGGTGTTGTTCTTTAGTTTTCAGATCATCAACTTCAAAATGTCGAACATTGTACCGAGTTGGTTTCTGTATCCGGTCGGTTTGATCAGCAGTTCCTTAGCTGGCACACAGTTCGGGCACACCGTATTTTCAGAAACACTTGCGGTCACTTGTATTGGTATCTATTTCCTTATGTTGCCAGTGGTGTTGTACCGCTTGGTGTTCGAAGGCAATCTTCCTCGCCGAGCAAGACCAACACTCGCAATCATGGCGGCTCCGGTTAACTTATCTTTAGCCGCTTACTTGGTTAACTTCGACAACCCAGACCCAATTCTAACAGGTGCATTGGCTGGCATCGCCATCACTATGACACTATTGATTTACTTGTGTTACATCCGCCTAATGCGTTTGAAATTCCAACCTTCAATTGCTGCCGTCACCTTCCCATCTGTGATCAGCGCTATTGCCATGCATCGTCTAACCGCATTTTTCGGCACGGAATACCCACAATGGTACTGGCTGCACAAGTTCGGATTCTTTGAGCTAACCATCGCCACCATCCTAGTAATTTGGGTCGCAGGTGGTTACGTGAAAATGTACTGGCCTGAATTTTTTGATTCCGACTACATGTCTAAGAAGGTGAAACGTTCTTAGATAGAAGAGAAAAGATCTTAGCTGAACCATCGTGTTCTGCAGTAGTCGATGATGTCAGACAAAACCAACCAAACCCAAAAAGGCCTCACAATGTGAGACCTTTGAATAGGCAAGGTTTTTAATAGATCAGGCGAGTGTTACTAGAAATGCCGATAGCTATTAGAAGTTAGCGTGAGGGCCGAATACTTCGTAGTGAACGCGTGAACGGTCAACTTTCAATGCATCTAGCTGCTCTACGATGTTCTTCATGAAACCAACAGGACCACAGATGTAGAAATCGCTCTCTTCAAAGCCTTTAGTATCAGAGATAGACGCTAGATCCATTTGGCCTTGATGCGTGTTTTCACATGCAGATTCATCTTTGTTCATGTACCACGTTTTCGCTTCCCAACCTTTGTCGGCAACAATATCTTTAACACGAGTCGTGAAAGAGTGTTGGCCTACGTTCTCACAAGCGTGAAGGTAAAGTACTGGCTCGTTTTTATCTTCCGTGTTTAGGAACTCAAGCATAGACTGCATTGGCGTGACACCAACACCTGCAGAGATAAGCGTTACTGGCTTGCTGCGCTCTTGATACATGAAGTCACCTGCTGGTGCGTATAGGCTAACTTCATCACCAACAGCAACCGTATCGTGTAGGTGGTTAGATACAACGCCTTGTGTCTCTTGGCCTTGTCCTTCACGTTTAACAGAAATACGGTATTGCTTGCCGTTTGGCTTATCAGACAGTGAGTATTGACGAATCTCGCTGTATTGAGAGCCTTCCGGCTTCACTTCGATACCGATGTATTGACCTGGAGTGTAATCAAGAACTTCACCGCCGTCTTTTGGCTGTAAGATGAAGCTTGTTACTAGCGCTGACTCTTCGATTTTGTCTGCAATCACAAACGTACGCGCTGCTTCCCAACCACCAACAGCTTGCTTACGCTGTAGGTAAAGTTCAGCTTCACGATCGATGAATACTTGCGCCAAGAATAGGTAAGCGGCTGTCCATGCTTCTTCCACTTCGGGAGTAAACGCGTCAGCAGCTAGTTCACGTAATGTTTCAATCAGGTGTAAACCAACAATTTGGTAGTGCTCTGGTTGAATGTTAAAGCTTGTGTGTTTCTGAGCAATACGTTCAACGGCTGTTGTTAACGCTGCTAGATTTTCAATGTTCTTTGCATATGCCGCGATAGCTTCAAACAGTGCTACGCCTTGGCGACCTGTTCTTTGGTGAGTCATATTGAAGATATCTTTCAACTCAGGGTTATGCGTGAACATGCGTTGATAAAAATGCTGAGTTAAAGCTGGGCCTGCGCTCTCAAGTAGAGGGATAGTAGATTTGATGATTTCGATATGTGCATTGTTAAGCATGAATTTACTCCGAACACTGAGCCTTATGACCTATATGTCATTTTGACTACTAAAAATTAAGAATGACTTATCGATTTTCTGAAACCTTAGTTATTTTTAGAAACTGAGTTATTTTGACTCGTTTTCATTTCAAAAAATCGCGAAACCCGATTAATGCCAGCTGATTGATTGAGATCAAGAATAGTCTGCTTAATCAGCGCTATAATTAGGCTTCGCTGTATCTTTAGCACAATCAGTGCCAACTTTATCAATCCCCGTCATTACTGGTTTTCTTCTCAAAACTCATCTTATAAAAATGTCAAAAAGACCTTTTTTTTAAGTCAATAAGACTCTATTATGTTTATAAACACACACAGTTAGAGTTTTTTATGCAAGATATCTCCGCATCTACCCTCATGGAAATGACCATTGGCCTCGCAAGTGGTGTCAACGATCAAGATCGTTTCAATCGCCTGATCGATGCCATTCGCAAAACCATAACGTGTGATTGTGTCGCGCTTTTAAGTCTTCAAGGCGACACGCTAGTACCTATCGCAATGCAAGGGCTCAGCCGAGATACATTCGGTCGTCGCTTTATCATTTCAGAACATCCACGATTTGAAGAGATCTGCGCGTCTCGCTCTCCTGTTCGTTTCGATGCTGACAGCTCCCTACCCGATCCTTTCGATGGTTTGCTTATTGACCATGATGGCGATTTACCAATGCATGCTTGTATGGGCTTGCCTTTGCTATTTGGCGACAAGTTATTAGGCATTCTGACTCTAGACAGCTTGAAACCTGATGTCTTCGCGAATATTCCGGCGCGTAACCTTGAAGTGCTGGCGGCTATTGCAGCCTCAACCATGCAGATGGCACTGACCTTTTCGCAACTTGAACATCAAGCAAAGCAGTCAAAGCAATTACTCGAAGAACTGAACGTAGAAGCGTGGGAACGTGACGGCGGTGAGTTGATTGGTAACAGTGACACCATGGTCGCGCTTAAGAACGACATCGCTGTTGTAGCGCCGTCTGAGTTTAATATCTTGATTCATGGTGACACCGGGGTTGGTAAAGAGCTTGTGGCTCGCACCCTACACCACCAATCTCAACGTAAACGTAACCCACTCGTCTACGTAAACTGTGCTGCAATTCCTGAAAACTTAGTAGAGAGTGAACTGTTTGGTCACGTTCGTGGCGCGTTCACGGGCGCAGACAAAAACCGCTTAGGTAAGTTTGCTTTAGCCGATGGTGGCACACTGTTCCTTGATGAGATTGGTGAGTTGCCTTTGGCTGCGCAAAGTAAGCTCCTACGTGCGCTGCAAAACAACGAAATCCAACCTGTTGGTCAAGACAATATTCAAACCATTGATGTGCGAGTATTGGCAGCGACAAACCGAGATCTAAAACAAGAAGTTGAAGACGGTCGATTCAGAGCCGATTTGTACCACCGATTGAGTGTGTACCCTATCGCGGTGCCAGCACTGAAAGATCGTGGTGACGACATCAGCCTATTAGCAGGTTTCTTCTTAGAACAAGCGCGTCGTAAGCTTGGTATCAACCAAGTTAAGTTCCGCTCTGACGTTCTTTCTTTCCTAAACCGTTATGGTTGGCCAGGTAATGTACGTGAACTTGAGCACGTGATCAGTCGTTCCGCATTGAAAGCGTTAGCGCGTAGCACCAATAAAAACTTGGTGACAATCACCAAGGAAGATTGTGGGCCTCTAGACCAAGATCAGCCTATTGCGACGACACAGGTGAAAAACACACCGTTATCGACACCAACGATCGACCTTTCTGCAGGGCTGCGTGGTGCAACGGACGATTTTCAACGCAGTATCATTACTGAGGTGTTGGAAGATGCCAACTTTAACTGGGCACAGGCAGGACGAGTTCTGAAAACAGACCGAGCAAACCTAACTCGACTGTCTAAGCGTTTAGGGCTAAATGTGGCTAAGTCTCACACGATCGAACGGACAAAATAGATATTAGCGGTTTGTTGCGAGCATCTGACAAAACTTGTGTATATAATGCTGCAAATTGTAACGCTAATTTTAAATATGTAGAGAGAGTTATGAAGTTTATCCGTTGGTTCTTAGGTCGTGTCATCTTGTTATTGAATTTTGTTTTCAGCCCACATGGTGTGAAGCGTTCTCAAGAAGAACAAAGCAAAGTGAATGAGCAGGCAAAAACGCACACGTTATACCAATTCGAAGCGTGCCCATTTTGTGTGAAAGTGCGCCGCGCGATGAAACGTCAGTCGGTTCAATTTGAACTTCGTGATGCAAAAAACAACGAACAACACCGTGCTGAACTTGAAGCTGGCGGCGGTCGTGTGAAAGTGCCTTGTCTACGTATCGAAAAAGACGGCAAAACTGAGTGGATGTACGAATCTTCAGATATCGTAACTTACTTAGAAAAGCAGTTTGCATAAGCAATAAAGCGACAAAATCTAGATACAAAAAATCCCTCTAATGTGAGGGATTTTTTATGTCTGTTATTTGGCGTTAATCGCTTCAAATTGGGAGCGAAAGTTCAAACCACTACTTCGCTACAATCAGCATCAATTCAACACGGCGGTTACACGCCTTGCCTTGGGCAGAAGCGTTGGTGCAAGCTGGTACGTATTCGCCAAATCCACGAGTATAAATAGAACGACTCGACACATAGTTACTCTCTAATCGAGCCTTCACTTCTTTTGCTCGCTGCTCTGAAAGCGGATCATTGATTCGATCTGTGCCCGTATTATCGGTGTGCCCTTCAATCACCACATCAATATCTTGGCGTTGAGCAAGGTAGCTGCCTAGCGTATCTAGCCATTGATTATAAGCTGGCTCGGGGAATGCTGAACCTGTTTTAAAGTTCACGTGCTGCTCAAGCTTTACCATCACATGGTTACCCGGCAACACTTCAAAATCGATACGGTTTTGTCTTAAAAAGACTTCCAGTGGATCGTTAGTCGAAACGCCACGTCCGTAGTTGGTCGTTATGGTTCTTTGTTGATGAGTACTGCTCTGAATCGAGTACCCACGATTGCTTGCTACATGAGTCGTTTGAACCACACCCCATTCAGGATGCATCAAGTCGTAATCGGTTTGCGGTGCAGTTTCTAGCATGTCACCGCCAAGTAAGTCAGTTGGTGATGTGGCTTCACACCCCGCCAAAGCTATGCTTAACATTATCGCTAAATATCTCATTACTTCACCAACCACTCATGCAGATAAACCATTCACTAATGTCTATATCGGCACCGAGGGAAAAACTTTAGACGAAAAGAAAGCAGAACCCAAAAAAGTGCTGTTGATCACAGTTAACCGTCTACTAGCCTGTCTTCAGCCGCTAGTTCGAACTGTTTGCATTTATTTACCTTATAATTGTTTTCCAATTCGTACTAAATAGTTAGAATCTCACGACTTCTCAACGCTAGAGCAAACATTATGTTTAAACCATTTACTAAATTCATCACAGCACTTGCTGCCGTACTTATTATCGCCGGTTGTAGTGAAACAGACGAGCCACAAAAAGGCGTTCAATACGAAGCGCTTCCAACTGCTCTAACAGAATTTAACTTGTCTCCGATCACTGAAATCTTCTCTCTTAACTGTGGTCACTGCCGTCAAATGGAAAGTGCCATTCCAGAGATTGAATCTTTAACAGACCAAACTATTGGCAAGATGCACGTGACGTTCAACGAAAGCGCTCAAATCAGCGCAATGATCTACTACACAGCAGTGATGCAGCTTGATGCGACGCCTGACCACGCATTCATGGACGACCTATTTGGTGCCGTTCAAATGGGTGCAGATGCAACACCTGAGCAACGCCAACAAGCACTAGAGACAGCGTTTACTTCTCGTGGTTTGGTTAGCCCATACCAGCTGAACAAAGAACAGCAAGTCGCTCTTTTTGACTACGTTAAGAAAGCAGAAGAGATCTCAGTAAAAGGTCAGATCAACTCAGTACCAACCTTTATCATCAACGGTAAATACCAAGTACTAACAGCAGGTCACCAAGACGTTGCTGGCATTGCAAAAACGATCAACTACCTTTTGACTCAACCATAATCACGGCTTTAGTCAACTGATTAACACATTTTGTATTAACTACGAAATTCAGCACTCAATATAAATAGGTTTTACTATGTCTAAATTTGTCATCCCGGTCATTGTCTTTCTTTTGGCGGGTTTCATGATTTACCGTACTTGGACGAATCATAAGTCTGGCGGAGAAAACTTCGAACAAGGCCAACAATTTCTAATTGAAAACGGCACTAAAGAAGGCGTGATTACGACTGAAAGCGGTCTTCAATACCTTGTTCTTGAGGAAGGCACAGGCACAGAGCACCCAACTAAGAACAGCAAAGTAACGGTTCACTACCACGGTACGCTGATCGACGGCACTGTTTTCGATAGCTCTGTTGAGCGCGGCGAGCCAATCTCATTTGCTCTTAAGCAAGTAATCAAAGGCTGGCAAGAAGGTTTGACTTACATGGTTGAAGGCCAAAAAGTTCGTCTATTTATTCCAAGCACTCTAGCTTACGGTAAAGGCGGTTCTGGCCCTATCCCACCATCATCGACTCTGATTTTTGATGTAGAACTCATCTCTATCAAATAATCGAAGTAACTGATTTAAGCCCCAACATACGCGCTATGTTGGGGCTTTTTTATATCTGAACATTTGAAGCCACTTTGGCTATTTGGCTACTTAACTACCTAGCTACTGTAACAACGACCAAATATACCCTCAAAACTCGACCACTAGACGACTGGTCTAATTTAACTTATAGTACCGCCCATGAACGAAAAAACGAATGACACACGCCTACATGTTTTAGATGTGGGCTACCAACTAATAGTAAACAACGGCTTTAACGGCGTTGGCTTATCGCAATTGCTTAAAGAAGCGGACGTGCCGAAAGGATCGTTTTACCACTACTTTAGATCTAAAGAGCAATTTGGCGAGGCGTTGATTCAACACTATTTTGAAAACTACATCACTAAGATTGAAGCAATTTTAGTACACGGTGAAGGTAATCATTATCAGCGAATCTTGAGCTATTTCTCGCTATGGGCGAAGACCGAAAACGGTACCTGTAATGCTCATAAATGCTTGGTCGTTAAACTCAGCGCGGAAGTTTCTGATCTTTCTGATCCTATGCGCCAAGCGCTACTAAAGGGTGCTGAGAAAGTGACGAATACCATCGAGCAGTGCATTGTCGGCGGTATCGAAGATGGATCTATAAAGGTTGAAGACAGCCAAGAAGCAGCTCAGAACCTATACTCAATGTGGTTAGGCGCGAGCTTATTGAGCAAGCTGAGCCAAAGTTCACATAGCTTACAGTCGGCTTTGAGCCTTACCGAACGAATTTTAAAAGGTGAAAGCTAATAACGCGCAGCGCGCTTTATAGGCTTTGACTTAAAAGAAATCACCCGCCCTCTTATCAACTTGATGACGGCGGGATTTTTAGACAACAAGACTAGACGACTGGTCTAATTCTAAATATATAAAACATAGATTAAGGATATCCAATGACTCAACAAGACAATCGCCGCATCGTATTGGCTTCTCGCCCAGTAGGCGCACCAACTCAAGACAACTTCCGTTTAGAGACAGTAGCTGCGCCAAGTATCAAAGACGGCGAGATGTTACTTCGCTCAGTTTACCTTTCTCTAGACCCCTACATGCGTGGTCGTATGAGCGATGCTAAATCCTACGCAGATCCCGTTGCGATTGATGAAGTAATGGTTGGCGCAACCGTATGTCAGGTTGAAGAATCAAACCACGCTGATTACGAAGTTGGCGAATGGGTACTGGCTTACACAGGTTGGCAAGATCTTGGTGTGTCTAACGGTGAAGGCCTAATCAAACTCGGCAAAGAACCAACGCACCCTTCTTACGCGCTTGGCATCATGGGTATGCCTGGTTTTACCGCTTACATGGGCTTGCTTGATATCGGCCAACCTAAACAAGGCGACACGCTAGTCGTTGCAGCAGCAACAGGGGCTGTAGGCGCAACCGTTGGACAAATCGGCAAACTAAAAGGCTGTCGTGTTATCGGCGTTGCAGGCGGTCAAGAGAAGTGTCAGTACGCGAAAGAGGTTCTTGGCTTTGATGAATGTATCGACCACAAAGCTGACGACTTCGCGGAGCAATTGGCTAAAGCGTGTGACAACGGCATCGACGTTTACTTTGAAAACGTTGGCGGCAAGGTATTCGATGCAGTAATGCCTCTGCTTAACACAGGTGCTCGTATTCCTGTGTGTGGCCTTATCTCTCAATACAATGCGACTTCACTGCCTGAAGGACCAGATCGTATGTCTAGCCTGATGGGTATGCTGTTGGTTAAACGAATTAAGATGCAAGGTTTCATCATCTTTGATGACTACGCACACCGCTACAACGAGTTTGCTGTTCAAATGACAGAATGGCTATCTCAAGGCAAGATGCACTATCGTGAGCACCTGGTTGAAGGTCTAGAGAATGCGCCACAAGCATTCATGGGCCTATTGGAAGGTCAGAACTTCGGTAAGCTTGTTATCAAAACGAACGAAGCTAAATAAATTCAATAAACTGAACCCGTTAACTAGGTAGAATCATGATTACTTTGCATCACCTGAATAAGTCGCGCTCAAAGCGCATCATCTGGCTATTGGAAGAGCTTGGGGTAGATTACCAAATCAAACCCTACCAACGAGACAGTGTCACTTTTCTTGCACCACCAGAACTCAAATCCATTCACCCATTGGGTAAATCTCCTGTCATTGAAGACGATGGCGTCGTGATCACTGAATCTGGTGCTATCACGGAATACCTAATCGACAAATACGGTCAGGGTAAGTTCGCACCTACACGCGGCACCGCAGACTACGTGGAATATTCGCAGTGGCTTCACTTCGCTGAGAGCTCAGGTATTTTGCCAATGTTGCTTAAGATCTTTGTGATGAAAGACGGCTGTGAAACTAACTTCCTAGGCGGTTATGCAGACGATGAAAACCAAAAGATCTTAACTTACGTGAATAATGCACTTGAAGGTAAAACCTACTTGGTTGCAAACACACTAACAGGTGCAGATTTTATGATGTCGTTCATCGTAGAAATCGTGGGTAACTTTGGTGCAACTGCGCTCTACCCAAACATTGCTAAATACGGTGAACTTTTAACAAGCCACCCTGCTTACCAAAAAGCTGAGCAAGTGGAGCTAGAGCACTCGAACTAATCAAGATTTGTTCCATTCAATGCTTCCATAGTATGAACATAACAATCTAAATGAAGCCAAAGCCGATTTATCTTCTGCTTTGGCTTCTCATTTGTCTTCATTTCGACAACAATACCGAACTCTAACTGAACAGCCATAGAGTTTGATCTTAATGCCAGCAAACCTCGCTCAATACACACCTCTGCACCTAGCAAACACGAATGTCGATTTAGCGCTACCAACTCGCTTTACGTTCCCGTATTACTATACGCCGCACCCTGTGTGTGAACTCGCTATGTTGCAGCTTCAACAGTCACTTATCGACTGTGGTGTGAATGAAACCTCGCAAGGTAATCTCTACGCTGTGCTTCTTGTGCAGAATCCAACAACACAAGAGTTAGGCTACCTTTCTGCGTTTTCAGGCTTGCAGTTAGATCCGGCTTTGGTCTCTCAATTAAACAACATTCACTTTGTTCCACCAGCCTTCGATTCAGAACAGTTTCAATCTCAGAACAGTGCGAACCTTGCTCGCCAGTTGCAACTCGCGGACGACATTGAAAAGCTGCAACAGTCGCACAACCTGGACGCATTATTGGCCGAGCTTGAAGGGTTAAAAATCGAATCAGCACAAGCTATCGAAGCCTTTCAGTTAGCAATGGCCGCGAACAAAGCTCAGCGTAACGAACTCAGAGAGCAAGCAAACCAAGAAAAAGCATTAGGGAAT
>NZ_JADDYK010000087.1:50899-59567 GCF_015163615.1 Vibrio sp. OPT18 | reverse complement strand
CTAGAGTCAGCGGCAAACTTGCTCAAACAACTGGGCAATCAAAGTAGCCAAGAGAAACGTGACCTAAAAGCACTTCGTATTGAGTGGAAACAGAAGATCGCAGAGCGCCAATCACACGTTGATTTGATTGAAAGCGAACTGAAAAACCGTAAGCAAGATCACCAAGCAGTTTCACAGCAGTTGGAAACTCAACGTCTCTCTCACTATCGCTTTATCGATCAAGCCAAGCAATCTAAGAACTTGCTCGAGTTACTCGATGGCAAAGACGCTCTTGAAGGCTCTGGTGAATGCTGCCTACCTAAGTTGCTTAACTTTGCGTTTGAACACGGGTTCAAGCCGTTAGCTTTGTCTGAATTTTGGTGGGGATTACCGCCTACAGATATCATTCGACAACACGCAAACCTCTACCCTGTTTGTCAGAGTAAAAGCTTTGAGATCCTCGAACACCAGCTAAGTGGCATAGAGCTAGAAGATAACCCGCTTATCGTGAACCCTGCTGTAGGTAAGTCTTTTGATATTGTTTATGAAGACGACGAGATCGTGGTCGTCAATAAGCCTGAAGAGTTCTTGTCGGTTCCCGGTAAGTTCATCGAAGATTCAGTTTATACCCGCATAAAAGCGCGTTACCCGGATGCGACTGGCCCTTTGATTATTCATAGATTGGATATGTCAACGTCAGGTTTGTTGATCTTGGCGCTCACGGCAGAGTCAAACAAGCACATTCAGAAGCAGTTCATTGATAGAACCGTACAGAAGCGCTACACCGCTTTGTTAGATGGTGAAATAACGGGTGAATCTGGCGATATCAGCCTTCCTTTGCGCGGCGACATCACGGACAGACCAAGACAACTGGTTTGCCATGAACACGGCCGAAATGCAGAGACCCATTGGCAAGCGGTGAGCACTCATAATGGCAAGACCAAGGTTCACCTGTACCCTAAAACAGGGCGAACCCACCAGCTGCGAGTACACTGCGCTCATCCATTGGGGCTTGGTGTACCTATTCGTGGTGACGACTTATACGGATACAAACGCGAGCGCTTACACCTACACGCTGGCTACCTAAAGTTGATTCACCCGACAACCGGTGAATGGATGGAGTTTGAAGTGCCTTCTGAGTTCTAAAACGTTTCCATTTGGTAGGGCTTCGTGCCCTACTCTTCTTTTCTTCGTCTCTCACCTCTATCGCTACAGTCGAATAAACTTAGTACGATGCAATAACCAAGAAGCCAGAACCCAACAGAGTCACCATCGCGGGAATACCATCCTTCCACGTATCGAATCTCAAATGAAAGTAAATCGCCCCTAGTGAAGTACTCGCTAGTATCAAACCTCCCATCATTTGCGTATGTTCAGGTGCTAAACCAACCAAAGCACAGAGCAACAATACAGCTCCAGTAAACTCAACCATACCAACTAGAAACATAATCACTCGGTTTAATCCATAGCTTTTAAAAAAACCAAGTTGGATTTCGAACACTTTACGCTGCCAAGCAAATGTCTTGATTGAGCTTGCCAATAAAAAGAACACCACCAGTAATACACTCACCACTGAAATCATATTGCCACCTTTCTTAAGAATTATTAACGTCAATGGGATTATTTAACCATTCATAAATCGAGCGATAAATGCTAATTTTATGATAGTTAAGATTCCAATTTGGAATGGTTGAGTTTAGATAGCAGACATAAGGCAAGTGGAATGGATAAAATTGAGTGTATTCGTATCTTCGTGGAAACTGCGCAGCTAAATAGTTTTACTGCTACTGCCAATAAACTCGACATGACACAAAGTGCCGTCAGTAAAAAGATTGCGTGGTTAGAAAGTGATTTAGGAATGACACTGTTTCAGCGAAACAGTCGCAAAATATCCCTAACCCATGCAGGAAAAGACTACCTCACTTATTGTGTCCGCTTCCTAGAAGAAATGTCCGCAATAGAAAGTCAGCTAAAGCGAGAAACCGAGTCTGTAGAAGGTGAATTGAAAATATCCGCCCCAAGTGCCTTTTCAACCATGTTACTCAGTGAACCGCTTCAAGCATTCATTGAACAACACCCGGGGATACGGGTTAATCTCAGCGTTGACGACCGCATCGTTAATCTCAATGAACACAATATTGATGTCGTCATCCGCGCATCACAACTGAAAGACTCAGGCCTAAAAGCGCGCTTGTTGTTTAATAATAAAGTTCACTACTTCGCATCACCAGAATACATAAAGAAACACGGAGCACCGCAACAGCCTCAAGAATTAATCAAACACCACTGCTTAACCTACTCACTGATGACGCCTGCGAATGAATGGCGTTTTACCGACAATAGCCACAAAGCTAGCAGTATTAAAGTAAATCAAATATTCACTTCAGACAGCCCAGAAGTGCTGCTTAAGATGGCTCGTAAAGGTTTAGGTATTGTCGCTTTACCGAATTGGATGGGTAAAGAGTTTGTAGAGAAAGGGGAATTAATACGGTTGTTGACAGATTGGAGTAATGACCAGTTACCAATGTACGCGGTGTATCATGCGAGCGACTATTTGCCCCAAAGAATCCGAGTGTTTATCGATTTTCTTGCGGAGTATTTGAGTTCAAGAAATAGTTAAAGCTCTAAGAACAGCTAGAGCTCAACTGAGATCGATAGCTAAGATAAAGTCCTAGCCCATTACATCCTTGCGCTGATCAACGCATTCATAAGAGCCCATTTCGAACTCACGACAGATCCATGGTCGGTTTTCATAGATAGTACACATCAGTGTTTCTCTATCTACCGCAGAACACCAGCCGTCATCTAAGCGCTTCATGGTTTCTCCGCCCCATTCATCGTAAGCGATGTGCTCTTCAGGTACGCCCGTATCTGTGATGATCATAACCTCTAAACGACAACAGCATGCCTGACAATTGGCACAGGTTACTTCGGGTTCGGTTACGTTCTTTATCTCTATCGTCATAAGTGACTACACTGCTAAATTTTGCGTATAGTAATCGAAACCGCCCGCCACGGCTAATAAAGATAGTGCGGCGCGGCGTTTTCATTGATGTAGAAATAACAAAGGGCGCTGTGATTCACTCACAACACCCATAATATTTCGACTTTTCAGCGCGGCTTATCGCCACAAGCTCTATTTAGAATAGGCTCGCGAAGAACAGCTTAACGTAGTCCATTAAACGTTTGAACAAACCGCCCTGTTCAACCGCTTCAAGCGCGATCAAAGGCTGAGTTTGAACATCTTCACCATCAACAGTGTAATGAACCACACCTAGAGTTTGACCTTCTGTAATCGGCGCTTTCAGTTCAGAGTTAAGCTCGATAGATGCAGTCAGCTTTTTACTGTCCGACTTAGGCAACGTAATGAACGTGTCTTCTGCCACACCTAGTTTCAATGTGTCTTGCTCACCAAACCATACCTTCTCTTCAGCCACTTGATCGCCGCCTTTGTGCGGGTTTAGTGTATCGAAGAAACGGAAACCATAACTCAACAGCTGTTTGCTGTCTGATTCACGGCTCTTAACGCTTGATGCACCCATCACAACCGCGATAAGTCTCATCTCACCTTGTGTCGCTGAACTCGCCAAACTGTAGCCAGCACCAGAGGTGTAGCCCGTTTTCATGCCATCAACGGTTAAGCTTCTATCACGCAATAAGCCATTACGGTTGTGCTGTGTGATTCCGTTGTAACTGAAAGAGCGCTCGCTGTATAAGCCATACACATCCGGTAAATCACGAATAATGGCACGACCGAGTAACGCGATATCATAAGGAGTCGAATAGAGGTCGTCTGCATCCAAACCATGTGCATTGGCAAAATGGGTGTTTTCTAGCTTCAGAGAGGTCGCCCAAGAGTTCATCAGGTCAACGAATGCATCTTGCGAGCCCGCAACGTGTTCCGCTATCGCAACACTTGCATCATTACCTGATTGAATAATCAAACCACGATAAAGGTCCATCATTGCTACATCGGTATTTACTTCGATGAACATTTTTGAAGAGTCTGGGAAGTTCTTCGCCCACGCGTTCTCGCTGATTCGTACTTGATCGTCAGCAGAGATGTTGCCTCGCTTCATCTCTTGACCTGCCACATAGCTGGTCATCAGTTTGGTCAAGCTCGCTGGGTTTAACTTCGTGTGTGCGTTTTTTTCTACCAGCACATCACCAGAATTAAAATCAATTAATACATACCCTTTAGCGCCTAGGCTAGGTGGGCTCGGTACTATAGAAGGTGCTGCGATAGCTGCATTACTTACCATCGCGGCGTTACTTACAATGAATATACTTAATAGAGGGAGAGAGTATTTGGAAAACAGTTTCATTGAATCAAACCTAAGTTAACGTTTTGAGCAGTATAGACAAATGCTAGCAAAAGAAGCGCGAACTTTACGTTGCTTTACGTATTTGTACCATTCGTTACAAATAAAAAAGTATAATCTGCGATCTGACCATATTTTCCACAACTAATATTTACCCCACGAATACATCCAACGCCTAATTCTATCGCTCAGGCATGCGTCTAAATAACATTTCAACAAAGCCAGTAATACGCTGTTTGCTCTCGCTTAGCTCTAAATCAGGTTGGATGCCAGATTGTGCTAATGCTTGCCATTGTACGACCTCTGAGTTAGGTACGAAAAACGCAATGTACAACGACCCTTTCTCCGCAACTTTACCTTCACCATCGTAAAATGGCACACCAGTAGATAGCTTAATCGCATCGAAGATTGATTCATCGTTCAGTTCCGATTCTTCCGCTAATCCAAAGCCTACAACAACATCGCCGACACCATCCTGTTTTAGCTGATAACCTTTACTTGAGAGCTGTTCTTGAATCGAATCACGCACTAAATCAGTTACCACGGTTTCATCGTATTTTTGAGAAAGGTAAACCTTTTCTGACTCAGGGTGCCAGGAGTACGTCATCACGCCGTGTTTCATGAAATCAAAGTCACCGCTAGTGACCACACCATAATTGTGTGTGGGTGGTATTTCTTGCGAAGTGCATGCGATCAGCCCAATAGCCATCAAAGCCAACAGTACTACTTTTTTTATGCTTTTTGTTGCACAAATGGATCGTTTTATCATTCGAGGCTTCCTTACCTATATAAGAATAACTATCAATTCAACCTCCAACATAAATAGTAATTATGTTAATAGAAAGGTCATTAAACGTTTGCGTAATCGCTAACCTTCACTTCTGTCCGTTTTGGGGGTTTAATCACAAAAACAGAGTTGGTATAGTTCACCCCGTTAAACAAAACCAGACCATTCGAGGCACGGAGCTTCCTCAATCATCTCATGAAGAGAAGAATTGGTACCGACAAAGTATCGGCAAATTTAAGAGGGTCAAACAATGGAATTCAATATGGTTGAAATTTTAGGTTACGCTGCGTCTATTATGGTCGCAATTTCATTAACAATGAAAGATATCGTTCGTCTGCGTGTCCTTAACTTTATTGGCTGTGCACTCTTCACAGCATACGGCATCATGATTGACGCATGGCCAGTTGCAGCCACCAACGGCTTTATCGCTTGTGTAAACATCTACTTCCTTGCAAAAATGCAAAAGGAAAAAAAAACGGAAGCGATGAAAGCAGCGAAAGCTTAAATTAGCGATTAGCCTTTCAAATAATTCTGAAAAAGCCCAAATAGAGCGATCTATTTGGGCTTTTTTGTGTTTGTCGTTCTCAAGAGCTCGATTTGTGTGCACAACACTTTTCAATTCAATGAGACTTTCAACCGATCACATGTAAGCAACGTGATATTCGTTCTCTCGATACGCTTGAGTGTTGTTGCGCCCGCTCTCTTTTGCTTGATAAAGCGCTTTGTCGGCTTTATCGATAGCGGTTTCAATATCAGTCAGTGCTTGTGTATGGCAACACCCAGCGCTGATAGTCACTGGCGACACCAAGCCTTGAAGTTGCTCAACACATAGCCGTAACGCCTCTGATAATTCGAATAACTCATGTTCATCACAATCAAACGTCACCAAAATAAACTCTTCACCGCCATAGCGTGCAATCAAACGACGACGGTTAACAAATCTCTTAAGTGACTTTGCGACCGCACAGATAACTCGATCGCCTTGAGCGTGACCATATTGATCGTTGACCCGTTTGAAATGGTCAATATCAAGCAAGATGACGCCGACATTCGTTATCGGATAAGGTGAATTCTGAGTAATTTTCAGTTTTAGCTGCTCGATAAAACTCCGTCGACTAGGAAGCCCAGTAAGGTAATCTAGGCTTGCCACATCCAAGATTTTGAGATGACGATGCCGCAGGTAAAGAACCAACACGACAATAATGCTCAACAAACTTACAACCAAAGCCATCAAACTAATAAACAACAGGCTATGATTTCGATTAAGCTCTTGCTCTAAGATACCTGCAGAAATGACCCAATTAAGATAAGGGTAAAACTTATAGAAGATTTTTTTGTTGGTCGTGCCACTATCACTGGAAATCGAGTAACTGAATTGACCTTCTGGTTTGGTGGCGATTCGATCAATAAGCAGTTCAGACGAGTAGCCTATTAAGGATTTCAATGATTTATGTTCATAATCCGGATGAAGCACTAAGTTACCTTGCAGATCGACAATGTATACATATCCGCTATCACCAAACGCGTACTTTCTAAGTTTGTCTTTTAAACCTTCAAGATCGACCAAATACATCAGTTCTTCTTTATAGGTCGTCGCAACCAAAGTGTTGCCACTCGGGAGCCTCATCGAATAAGCGACTTTGGCTCTACGGCTTATTTCATGAGGATTAGCGTGAAAGTACTCGATCATGCCAGAGTCAATAGTGAACTGTTTTTGGATATGAGTAAGATGTCCGCGCTTCTGACCTTGCAAGAATGGATGATAAAGGTGGACGCCTTGGGGTGACATCAAATAGATATAACCCGATTGTCCAATATGCAATTCACGGGCAATTTGGCTTACCTGTTCAACTTCTTGTTCTGGCGTGGTATGCCATACATGAGACGCAACGGTATCCGTAATTCCTTTAAGATATGTCTTTATCGCCTCATTCACTGTGGTGTCGACAATATCGTAACTCGCGTTCACAATCGTACGAAAAAACAGTTGGTTAGATTCCAACAATGACCTTTCAGTTCGATTAAATTGAAAGGCAGAAAGAATCATCGACACGACGGCGAGCGCAATTGAAAAATTAAGAATGTATTTACGTCTGACTTTCAAGATTACCCCGTAGATTTATAATTTCAGGTAACGCTGTGACTTCTCTTATATACAGACTGTTTTATATCATGTTTTTATTTTTTACTGAACGAGTGTCGATATTTTAAAGGGTTTCTATACGCAATCTGTGACTTATGACAAAAACGCCGAACTGGATTCAGTTCGGCGTTTTAATTTTACGTTTAAATTGATGACTTAATTTATACTAACATCCTGATAAATAGACTTAAAAGCATTCGCATTTATTACCTATTACTACGCTCTATTGTCTATAAAGAGATTACTTAGCATTAAATTAAGAACAAACTTGAGTCCAGCTACCGTCGCTACCCGGTTCAGAACTTGTCCACCAGTTTGCTTGATAAACACTACCGTTATGAACCACTTGGTCGCCTGTGTTTGCGTGGCTTGGGTTACCCGCCCAATCTTTCTGAGGTAAGTCTGGGTAAACCGCTAAACCTGCTGTATCACATGTACCTGGGTTGGTGCCACCATCGCCAGGGTTACCGCCACCTGAACTGATATCACCTAATGGTAGATCTGGCTGCTCGAAGCTAAAGGCATAATCAACGCCACCGACATTCACCGCGTAGTTAGCAGGGCCAGAAATTGGCAAGTAATACACCATGTCTAACTCATACACACCGCCAGCAGGAAGCTCTTCCCATGTCGGCAAAGTAAACGCCACTCGGTGCATGGTTCCATCTAATCCACCGATGTTATCCGCACGAGTATGACCTGAAGCAATCACCGTCAAACCACCACCCGATTGATCTTTCGCGTTATCAGGCGCTGACACAGGAATATCGAATTGGAACTCAGTTCCACCCGGAAGTGCTTGACCAGTGTTGTTCGTGAACGTGATCTTAGGGTTGATTGGGTAGTTTTGGTCACCGACTTTGAAGCCACCAACCGATACCGAAATATCTAATGCTTCTGTTGGGATAGCACCCGTCGCTACCTTGTTTCCGTATGGAGTCGCAGACTTAAACTTATCGTAGATAGCTTTCGTCATTGTGTTACCCATGTGGAACTCACCGTTACCGCTATTACACGCTTGTTCAGTCGTATCGATAGAAGTTCGGTTGCCATTCGCATCGAGTACATAACAGTTATAATCCCCTGCTAGTTCCCAGAACATGATGCCGCCGATCTCTTTGTCGATAACGTAATCCGCTTTCACGTCGATAGACTGTTTATCTTCCGTCGAAAGGAATACGCCCTTCTCTGCGTTCCACAACCAAGGGGCAACCGCCACACTGTCGTAGTTTCTCGTGTAAGTGCCCGTTAGAACATCTGAAGGATCATTCACAGGATCAAGCTTGTAAGCTTCAGCATAAGAACCCCAAATACCTTTCTCTAGGTTCTTCGCATGCCACATAGGGTTAGAACCCGCGCCCATTTCGTTGCCTTTTGGATCGGTATCGTGCCACATGTTATCGATACCAATAGCGCCATGGCCACAGTTGTTTTTCT
>NZ_JADDYK010000087.1:49626-50849 GCF_015163615.1 Vibrio sp. OPT18 | reverse complement strand
CGCCTTCACCCGTACCCGCTGAACATTCAGATTGGTTTGGCAGTGCTGCTCGGCCCCAAAGACCATTCTCACCACCCGTTACGCCTTGCCAACCACGAGTGTAGTAAGGCACACCGATGTTAATACGGCCTGCTGGCATAGAACCACGGAAGTAATGGTAAGCCCAATCCGTGTTCAGATAACCAATACCACCGTAAGCCGCCGTGCCGTAAACGTTCCATTGCGCTAGCTCTGAATCTTTACCTGTATCAAACAACGCTGCGTTATGACCTACGTGATCGTTCCACGCACCGTGAAGGTCGTAAGACATGATGTTCACGTAATCGAGGTACTTGGTTACATCGAATGTTTCCATACCGCGTAACAGGTAACCAGAAGAAGGCGCCGCGATCGTTAACATGTAGTGATTGCCATCTTGCGAAGAGGCTGCATCAAGCTTCTCACGTAGCACTTTCATCAACACTTGGTACGAAGCCCATAGGTATTGACGACGCGGCTCCATGAAGTCTTTGTCGTATGGATTACCGGCACCTGCCATTGAGGTTGGGTATTCGTAATCGATATCCAGACCATCGAACTGGTATTTACGCAACATTTCAACCGCGGAAGTGGCGAATGTTTCGATACCTTGATGATTGATAGAGCCATCGGCATTGGTTGTCATTGTGTAGAAACCGCCATCAGCCACTCGACTGCCGTCAGTCGCGAAGTGACCACCGGTTTCTGCCCAACCACCGATTGAGATTAGCGTTTTCACGCCATGTTTTTTCTTCGCTGTCGCTAATGCACCAAAGTGACCTTTGAAGCCTAATGCAGGATCAACTTCCACACCCGGCCACTCTTTGCCAACCGCTGCGTTTTCAGGATCATTCACATCACCGACGTTTACTTTGCCATCTGAGCCGATGCTCACAAAAGCGTAGTTAATGTGTGTGAGTTGTTCCCAAGGGATGTCATTTACTAAGTAAGCCGCTTGTGGGTCATCCCCTGCACGCCAACTTGTGAAGTAACCAATAACACGACGTGGGTGATCCGCGCCCATTTTCTCACGACCTTCATCATCGTAAATCGTACAGTAAGGAACATCGACACCTTGAGTTTGATATAAGCCATCAGGGCGACATGTGCTCACTGTTGGAGCGCCATTCACAGTCAACGATGCCAACGCAGAATCTGCAGTCGCACCTTGGTCGTCTGTTGCTTTTGCGTAAACCGCTAAAGAA